>NZ_JAFBEH010000048.1 GCF_016908645.1 Streptococcus loxodontisalivarius | reverse complement strand
CCT
Organism: Streptococcus loxodontisalivarius; assembly: GCF_016908645.1. Classification (GTDB taxonomy): domain Bacteria; phylum Bacillota; class Bacilli; order Lactobacillales; family Streptococcaceae; genus Streptococcus; species Streptococcus loxodontisalivarius. Next base: position 14,675 of record NZ_JAFBEH010000048.1, on the reverse strand, counting down.
TCTAGGTTACTTTTTTTGCATTTCCTAGGATATAGGACTTTTTTCGTTTTGAAAACCTGTAAACGATTTACCGAGTATTATTTTACACTAACGTCATAACTATCTAAGGTTTACTGCACCTAGACTTATTTTGGGATAAAAGAATATCTTAACCCAGAAAATCAATTTACTTTAGCTTTTCAAATGATTCTATTTATGATAGAATGGACAATGCTGTGATTAGAGTGTTCCGACTGATGTCAAAGGCTTTAATCAGCCCTCAGTAACTTAGCCCCTTTGTACTGAGCATATTTCAAGCATTTGCTAAAGAGGAGTTTTTTATGAAATCTTATTCTGTTCGTGACTTGGTGCAGATTGCCCTTGTTGCCGCTATTTACGTGGTCCTTACTGTGACCCCACCACTCAATGCTATTTCTTACGGTGCTTACCAGTTCCGTATTTCTGAAATGCTTAATTTTCTTGCCTTTTACAATCCTAAGTACATCATCGCTGTGACTCTTGGTTGTATGATTGCTAACTTCTTCAGTTTTGGTATGATTGATGTTATTGTTGGTGGTGGCTCGACCCTTGTTTTTGTTAGTCTGGGTGTTCTTTTACTCAGTCGTTTCAAAGGTCAAGAAATTTTTGGCGGACTTTGGGACAAGTCTCACTTCTATTTTTCATTTTTCTTTGCAGCGTCAATGTTTACCGTTGCATTGGAATTGACAATCATTAGTGGTGTGCCATTCCTTCTAACTTGGTTCACAACAGCAGTTGGAGAGCTTGCTTCTCTCCTTGTTGGCGCAGCATTGATCAAACAAATTGCTCGCTCAATCGATTTAACAAAATAATGTGAAAAAACCTTTCTTCTTTTGGGAGGTTTTTTGCTTTCTTATAAGGATTCTGTGATAAAATAGAGCTATGGAAAATCGTATGAAAGAACTGGTCAAACTGCTTAACCAGTATGCAAAAGAATATTACACAGAAGACAATCCCAGCGTATCAGATAGTGATTATGACAAGCTCTATCGTGAATTGATTGATCTTGAGACAGCCCACCCTGAATGGATTCAAGAAGACAGCCCTAGCCACCGTGTTGGCGGTCTTGTCCTAGATGGTTTTGAAAAATATGAACACGAGTATCCCCTTTATAGTTTGCAGGATGCTTTTTCACGTGAGGAATTGGATGCCTTTGACCAACGTGTCAAGGCAGAGTTTCCTAGCGCAAACTACATGGCAGAGCTAAAAATTGATGGTTTGTCTGTTTCTCTGACTTATGTTGACGGTCGTTTGCAGGTCGGTGCAACACGTGGAGATGGCTCTATTGGTGAAAATATCACAGAAAACCTCAAGCGCGTGCAGGATATTCCCTTGACCTTGAAAGATAATCTCTCTATCACTGTTCGTGGAGAATGCTACCTCCCTCGTCAGGAATTTGAACGTATCAATCAAGAACGTCAAGAAGCTGGACAGGCAGAATTTGCCAACCCACGTAATGCAGCAGCAGGGACCTTGCGTCAATTGGATACAGCAGTTGTTGCCCAGCGTAAATTGGCTACCTTCCTCTATCAAGAGGCCAGTCCAACTGAACGTCTGACTCAAAATGATGTGCTAGAAGAAGTGGCTGAGCTTGGTTTTTCAGTCAATCCGAGACGTCTGGTCAGCAGCTCTATGGATGAGATTTGGAACTTTATTCAAGAGGTTGGTCAGGATCGTGATCATCTTGCCTATGATATTGATGGCGTGGTTATCAAGGTCAACAGCCTTGCTATGCAAGAAGAATTAGGTTTCACCGTTAAGGCACCTCGTTGGGCAATCGCCTATAAATTCCCAGCTGAGGAGAAAGAAGCAGAGCTTTTATCTGTTGACTGGCAGGTTGGACGTACTGGTGTGGTGACACCGACAGCCAATCTTAGTCCAGTTCAGCTTGCAGGTACAACCGTGAGCCGTGCCACACTTCATAATGTGGACTACATTGCTGAGAAGGACATCCGTATTGGTGATACAGTTATCGTTTACAAGGCAGGAGATATTATCCCAGCGGTTCTTTCAGTTGTTACTTCAAAGCGCAGCAATCAAGAAGTCATGCCTGTTCCAACCGAGTGTCCATCTTGTGGTAGTCAGCTTTTGCATTATGAGGACGAAGTTGCCTTGCGTTGTATCAATACCTCTTGTCCTGCTCAACTCAAAGAGCGTCTTATTCACTTTGCCTCACGTGATGCCATGAATATCACAGGGCTTGGTCCATCAGTTGTGGATAAGCTCTTTAAGACTGACTTAGTTCGAGATATTCCAGCCATCTTCCAGTTGACAAGCGAGGATTTGATGACCTTGGAAGGCTTCAAGGAGAAGTCGGCAGACAAGCTCTACCAAGCTATCCAGACGGCAAAGGAAAACTCAGCAGAGAAGTTGCTTTTCGGTCTAGGTATTCGCCATGTGGGCTCAAAAGCCAGCAAGCAGCTGATGGAGGTCTTTGGCGATTTGAATGCCCTAGCGACAGCCCAGCAGGAAGAAGTGGCAGCCATCGATGGACTTGGTTTGGTTATCGCTAAGAGTTTGCAGGATTATTTTGCGACGGAAAATGCGCAGGAGCTCCTCAGAGAGTTGGCGCAAGATGGTGTTAACCTGACCTACCTAGGACAAAAGGTCTCAGCTGACGCTTCCCTATCAGGACAGACAGTCGTGCTGACAGGTAAGCTAGAACAAATGAAACGCAGCGAAGCCAAGGCAAAACTCGAAAACCTAGGAGCCAAGGTAACAGGCTCAGTATCTAAAAAAACCAATCTGGTAGTGGCTGGTAGCGACGCAGGAAGCAAGCTAACCAAGGCACAAGAGTTGGGAATTCCAGTTGTTGATGAAGAGTGGCTCTTAAACTTGTAAAAAGAGCAGCTAGTGTTGGAGGAAAATGATGAAGACACAAAAACGAGCACGTTTGATTTACAACCCAAGTTCTGGTCAGGAAATCATGAAGAAAAACGTGGCAGATGTTCTTGATATTTTGGAAAGTTATGGATTTGAAGCATCAGCCTTTCAAACGACAATTGAAAAACACTCTGCTAGAAATGAGGCAGAGCGTGCAGCCAAGGCAGGTTTTGACTTGATTATTGCTGCAGGTGGCGACGGTACTATCAACGAAGTCGTTAGTGGAATTGCTCCGCTTAAAAAGCGTCCAAAGATGGCTATCATTCCAACTGGGACGACCAATGATTTTGCCCGTGCCCTGAAAATTCCTCGTGGTAATCCAATCGAGGCAGCTAGAATTATCGGGAAAAACCAAACCATTCAATCCGATATCGGTCGTGCTTATGGCGACAAGTACTTTATCAATATCGCAGCCGCTGGGACTATGACAGAGTTGACCTACAGCGTACCAAGTCAGCTTAAGACCATTTTTGGTTATCTAGCTTATCTTGCCAAAGGTGTTGAATTACTTCCACGAGTTCAGGCTGTGCCAGTTAAGATCAAGCATGATAATGGTGTTTTTGAAGGCGATGTTTCTATGATTTTCGCAGCTATCACTAATTCAGTTGGTGGCTTTGAAACCATTGCCCCAGATGCTAAATTAGACGATGGACTCTTTACCCTCCTTTTGGTCAAAACAGCCAATCTCTTTGATATTGTTGGTCTTATTCGTATGGTCCTTCAGGGCGGCAAGCACATGAATGACAAGAACATCGAGTATATCAAGACCAGCAAGATTGAGATTGAACCTCAAACTGACAAGCGTATGATGATCAATCTGGATGGTGAATATGGCGGCGACGCTCCAATTCTACTTGAAAATCTTAAAAACCACATTGAATTCTATGCCAATGTGGATGAGATTTCAGACAGTGCCTTGGTAGATACTCAAGAACTTGAATTGGAAGAAATTGCTCAAAAATTCTCTCACGAAGTTGAAGAATTAAGTGAACACGAATAAGGAAGTGACATGGATAACCAACTGACAGTACATTTTCATAGTCGACAGGCAAATTATGATAACTACAGCATGTGGAAGTGGATTGATGGCTATTGGGGTGAGGATGCCTATTTTTCCGATTTAGATGATTTTGGAGCTATCGGTCAGATTAGCTACCCAGCAGATCGCTTTTTAGATTCAGTTCATCTTCTGGTCAAGACCAATGACTGGGAGCAACAGACGGCGGATTTTCAGATTCGTCGTTTTTTGGGAGATTCTCCCAACCATATTTGGCTTGTTGAAGGTGACCAGCAGGTTTACTATTCTAAGCAGGTTGCTCTGACGAGCCCCTTTTTAAGCAAGCCACACGATTCTGCCTTCGATATGGCTATTCGTTCTCAGGACTTTGATTATAAGTGGGGATTTCAAGGTTGGTTGGGCTACCAGCATCAGGAGGAGCAGACTCAGTTTCGACTTTGGTCTCCTTTGGCTCATCGCGTTGAATTGCTGCTTTTTGATCAGAATTTAGAAGTTTCTGCTAGCTATAATATGGCGCGTGGTCAAGATGTCAATTTTGATAACCACCAGATGAATACTCACGGTGTTTGGTTTGCGACACTTGATGGTGACTGGTCTGGATATTCCTACCTCTATCGTGTTTACCACGAAAAGGACTATTACCAGGATAGTTGCGATCCCTATACCATTGCTCTCAGCCTGGATCAGAAGAAATCCCTCATTCTTTCAGAAGCAGATAGACATTCCGATAGGGTAGTTGATGCTAGTCAAGCTACTTGGCGTTTGGAAAATCCCTGTTCAGCAGTCATCTGCGAGATGCATATTAGGGATTTAACCAAGTCTGAAATATCAGGAATCGCAGAGCATCTAAGAGGAACTTTTCTAGGAGCCTGCCAAACTGGCAGTAAGAATGCGCACGGTCATAGCACAGCTTTTGACCATATTAAGAAAATGGGTTACACCCATGTTCAATTGCAGCCGATTTTCGAGCATCACAAAACCTATGATTGGCAGGGAGAGATTGCCTATAACTGGGGATATGATCCAGAACACTACAATGTTCCAGATCGTCAATTTGTCTCAGACAAGTCTAATCCTTTAGCTCCAATTCATGAGTTGAAAGAGATGATTGCTAGCTATCACGAGGCAGGTATTGGCGTTATTATGGATGTGGTTTATAATCACAGTTATTCGTCATATTCCTCTCCCTTCCAATTAACCATGCCATCTTACTATTACCGTATGAATCCTGATGGTTCCTTCCAAGATGGTTCAGGATGTGGTAATGAAACGGCAAGTGAAAAAGAGATGTACCGCAAGTACATGATTGATTCAGTGACTTACTGGGCAGAGGAATTTGGTATCGATGGTTTCCGATTCGACCTCATGGGACTTCATGATGTGACAACGATGAACGCCATTCGTCAAGCACTTGATAATATTGATACCAGAATCCTAATCTATGGTGAAGGTTGGGATATGGGAACTGGTCTTGCAAGTCATGACAAGGCTATGAAGTCTAACGCTAATCAGATGCCACGTATCGGATTTTTCAATGATAATGGCCGTGATGCCGTCAAAGGAGCTGAAGTCTATGGCTCACTTAAGGCAGGTTTTGTGTCAGGAGCCCCTCTAGAGTGGGAAATCGGTCAGGCACTTAAAGCAAGCCGTGTCTTTGCGCCTTATCTATCGCCAGGGCAGGTTGTAAACTATATCGAAGCTCATGATAATTACAATCTCAACGATCTTTTGACCGTGCTTCATCCAGATGATAGTCAGGAGCAGCGCCGTCAACGTATCTTACTGGCTAATGCTCTCAACCTGAGCATGCAGGGAATGGCCTTTATGCAGATTGGTCAAGAGTTTATGCGCAGCAAAATTTCTGCTAGTGGTGACAATGGTCAGGTGACTTGGGAAGACATGAACTATGCCATGAATAGCTATAATGCACCAGACCGAGTCAATAGTATTGACTGGAATCAAGTTTCTAATGAAAGAGATTTGATTGAAGCGGTAGCCAAGTGGATTAGTATGAAAAAGAATTTTCCTGAATTTTCAAAAAAATCCTTTACAAGCATTGAAAAAACTGTCATACTAGAGGAGTATTCTTATGAATCTGGTCAAGTCGGGCTAGCTTTTAAGGATGAAAAGATTTCTAAGATAATTTTCAATAATATCGAAAAAACTGTGAAAATCTACTGACAAAGTCAAAAAACTATGTTATAATAAAATAAATGAAGCGCTTACATTATAAAATTAAAAGATCTTTTTGAGTTCATTGACAACTGAGTAACCTAAACACTGTTTAGGTTACTTTTTTATTTAGTTATACTTTTCTGAAAATTCAAATTTCAGAAAGCGTTTTAGGAAAAAGTAGGTGATGACATGACGATAGCGGACCAAGTCTATACTTTTGGTACCGGAGAGAACTACCATCTCCAGAATTATCTAGGAGTACACCCTGCAAATGGAGAAGCAGGTTATACTTTTAGAGTCTGGGCACCTCATGCTGAAAAGGTTCAATTGATTGGAGATTTTACGGCTTGGAGAGAGAAACCAGTGGCTATGACACGAAATGAAGCTGGTATTTGGGAGACGACAACGAGCTTGGCGCAGGAAGGCCAACTCTATAAATACTTGGTTACTCGTAATGGTGGTCAAGTGGTTGAAAAAATAGATCCACTAGCAACATATTTTGAGAAGAGACCAGGAACTGGGGCAGTGGTTAAGCCCTTGAAAGAGAAAAAGTGGAAAGATAGCCTTTGGATGGGACGACGTAAGCGTTTCGGTTTTAAGAAACGCCCAGTCAATATTTACGAGGTGCATGCTGCCTCTTGGAAGCATCACAATGACGGAAGTCCCTATACTTTCAAAGAGTTAAAAGAGGATTTGATACCTTATTTAGTAGAGATGAACTACACGCACGTGGAGTTTATGCCTCTAATGGCGCACCCTTTGGATATGAGTTGGGGCTATCAACTCATGGGTTACTTCGCCTTTGAACATACTTATGGCAGTCCAGAGGAATTTAAGGACTTTGTTGAGGCCTGTCATCAAGAAAATATCGGTGTTATTGTGGACTGGGTGCCAGGACATTACACTCAAAATGATGACTCCCTAGCCTATTTTGACGGGACGCCAACCTTTGAATATCAGGATCATGATCGTGCCCACAATTATCGCTGGGGAGCACTCAATTTCGATCTCGGAAAAAATCAGGTGCAGTCCTTCTTGATTTCAAGTGCACTATTTTGGATTGAGCACTATCATATCGACGGAATTCGTGTAGATGCTGTTTCAAATATGCTCTATTTGGACTACGATGAGGGCCCATGGACGCCAAATAAGGATGGTGGCAACCGCAACTTGGAAGGTTATCATTTCCTACAAAAATTAAATCGTGTGGTTAAGGACTATCATCCAGATGTCATGATGATTGCTGAGGAAGCAACCGCTGCAACCCCTATTACTAAGCCTATTGAAGAAGGTGGACTTGGTTTTGACTACAAGTGGAATATGGGTTGGATGAATGATATTCTTCGTTTTTATGAGATGGATCCCATCTATCGTCAGTACGATTATCAGCTTGTTACCTTTAGTTTTATGTATGCCTTCAATGAAAACTTTATCCTGCCATTTTCACATGATGAAGTCGTTCATGGTAAGAAGAGCATGATGCATAAGATGTGGGGGGATCGTTACAATCAATTTGCTGGACTTCGTAATCTCTATACTTATCAGATCTGTCACCCAGGTAAGAAATTGCTCTTTATGGGTTCTGAATTTGGACAGTTTTTGGAGTGGAAGTACAATGAAGGCTTGGAATGGTCAAATCTTGAAGATGATATGAATGCTAAGATGCGTCATTTTACCAGTCAGCTTAATGCTTTTTACAAGGAGCATAAGGCACTCTGGCAGATTGATGATTCTTTTGATGGTCTTGAGATTATCGATGCAGATAACAAGGATCAGACTGTACTTTCTTTCGTCCGCAAGGGTGATAAGGGAGAGATGCTACTCTGCATTTTCAATATGACACCTGTCGAAAGACCAGACTTTAAGCTAGGCGTGCCTGTCGCTGGTGTCTATGAGGAAATTCTCAATACGGAGAGGGAAGAATTTGGAGGTGTATGGAAGGAAAATAACACAGTAACAGCAACTGAGGAAGAGAAGTGGAAGGATTATGAACAAACCTTGACCTTCACCCTACCTGCTCTAGGAGCAAGTATCTGGAAGGTTAAACGTCGTTTCCAAAGTAAGAAGAAAGTTGCTCAAAAGAAAGTTTCGGAAGCTAAAAAAGCTAAGAAATAGGAGTGAGCAACCAGGCCAAGCGAGATAGTGTTTATCAAAGAATTAAGCACAATCTCAAACAATAAAATCAGTTATCTATTTGGGGAGGAAACTGTAGATGAAAAATGAAATGTTGGCACTCATCCTTGCAGGAGGGCAAGGAACACGTCTTGGAAAGTTAACACAGAGCATTGCCAAACCTGCTGTTCAGTTTGGCGGACGCTACCGCATTATTGACTTTGCCTTATCAAACTGCGCAAACTCTGGCATCAATAATGTCGGCGTCATCACCCAGTACCAACCATTGGCACTTAATAGTCATATCGGAAATGGGTCATCATGGGGTTTGGATGGTATCAATAGCGGAGCTACCATCTTGCAACCCTATTCAGCAACAGAAGGTAACCGTTGGTTCCTAGGTACCAGCCACGCTATTTATCAAAATATCGACTATATCGATAGCATCAATCCTGAATATGTGCTTATCCTTTCAGGAGATCATATCTACAAGATGGACTATGATGACATGCTTCAAACTCACAAGGACAACCTTGCAAGTCTGACTGTGGCTGTTATCGATGTGCCACTCAAAGAAGCTAGTCGCTTCGGGATTATGAATACAGACTCAAATGACCGTATCGTTGAATTTGATGAAAAACCAGAAAATCCAAAATCAACTAAGGCTTCAATGGGGATTTACATTTTCAACTGGCAAAAGCTTCGCAACATGCTGGTAGATGCTGAGAAAAATAATATTGACATGTCTGACTTTGGTCAAAATGTTATTCCAGCTTATTTGGAGCAGGGTGAGCCTGTCTATACTTACAACTTTGCAGGTTACTGGAAGGATGTTGGTACCATCGAGTCACTTTGGGAAGCTAATATGGAATACATCGCTGTTGATAACGAGCTCGATAGTCGCGACCGTTCTTGGAAAATCTATTCTAAAAACCTTATCGCACCACCAAACTTTATTACAGATGATGCTGAAGTGAGCGATGCTTTGGTTGTTGATGGCTGTTTTGTCGCAGGTAAGGTCGATCATTCCATTCTCTCAACCAACGTTAAGGTAGAAGAAGGAGCTGAAATCAAGGACAGTTTCATTATGAGTGGTGCAACCATTAAGGCAGGAGCCAAGGTTAATCGAGCCATCATCGGAGAGGGAGCCGTTATCGGAGAAGGTGTTGAGATTGACGGTAGTGAAGACGTTCAAGTCGTTGGATACAATGAAGTAGTGGGGTTGACAAATGAAGATTGATAAATATTCTGCAATTTTGGGAAATACAGTTGGTTATCCAGATATGGGGAGTTTGACAGATAATCGACCGCTAGCAAGTCTTCCATTTGACGGGAAATACCGCTTGATTGACTTCCAATTATCAAGTCTTGCCAATGCAGGTATCCGTAGTATTTACGGTATCTTCCGTGGTCAAAATATCCGCTCTATCTTCGACCATATTCGTTCAGGTCGTGAATGGGGGCTCAATACTCTGCTCAGCCATTATTTCCTAGGCTTTTACAACACAAGCGATGAGAGTGAAGTCGTAGATGCTGACTACTACGAACAAATTCTTAATTACCTCAAACGTGCTGGCTCAGACCAGACAGTCTACATGTCTTGTGATATCCTCTGCAATATCAATCTACAACAGGTTATCCATCTGCATAATGCCAACAAACGAAATATCACTGTTGTTTACAAAAAAATGATGAAGAGTGATTTTTCACCAGCCAATGAACTGCTTAAAATTGATGAAACAGATAAAGTCGTTGGTAAATCAGATATTGAGACTACTGATGAACCGGTCCCAATGTCGGCAGACATCTATGTGGTTAATACACCTTGGTTGATTGAAAAAATGGAAGAAGAAGCTAAGAAGGAGCATCCACGTAAAATCCGTTTCCTTCTTCGTGAGTTGATTGTAGATGAAAATGCGCTAGCCTTCGAACATACAGGCTATCTATCAAATATCTGTTCAATTAAATCTTACTACCAAGCTAACATGGATATGCTTGACCCTCAAAAATTTTATGCCCTCTTCTATGGAAACCAAAAAGTTTATACTAAGGTGAAAAATGAAGAATCAACCTATTTCGCAAGAGAATCTGTTGTGAAAAATTCTCAATTTGCTTCAGGTTCTGTTGTTCAAGGAAAAGTTGAGCATTCAATCGTGTCACGTTCATGCCATGTTGAAGAAGGTGCAGAAGTTCAAAGTTCTGTACTTTTCCCTAAAGTCTCTGTTGGACAAGGGGCAACAGTTGCTTACGCAGTTGTAGACAAGGGAGTCAGCATTCCAGAAGGTGTTACCTTGAAAGGTAGCCCTGAAAATCCACTCGTCATCGGTAAAGGACAAAAAATTACTGGAGATATCATTCAATGAAAATCATGTTTGTAGCAGCAGAAGGAGCTCCTTTTGCTAAAACAGGTGGTTTGGGAGATGTTATAGGGGCTCTTCCAAAATCACTAGTCAAAAATGGCAATGAAGTTGCCGTTGTACTCCCCTACTATGATGCTGTTGATGCCAAATTTGGTGACCAGGTTGAGGATGTCCTCTACTTCTACACCAATGTTGGCTGGCGTCATCAATATGTTGGTGTTAAAAAGATTGTGCGTGATCAGGTAACTTTCTATTTCATCGACAACCAACAATATTTCTTCCGAGGAAAAGTTTATGGTGATTGGGATGATGGCGAACGCTTTGCCTTCTTTCAATTAGCTGCGCTGGAATTGATGGAAAAAGTTGACTTTATTCCAGATGTCCTCCATGTGCATGATTACCATACTGCCATGATTCCTTTCCTACTCAAGGAAAAATACCACTGGATCAATGCCTACCAAGCTATCAAGACTGTCTTCACCATTCATAATATTGAATTCCAAGGTCAGTTTGACCCCTCAATGTTGGGAGAGCTCTTTGGAGTTGGTTCAGAAAGGTATGAAGATGGGACACTACGTTGGAATGATTGTCTCAATTGGATGAAGGCAGCTGTTCTCTATGCTGACCGAGTGACAACAGTCTCACCATCATATGCACATGAAATCATGACCCCTGAATTTGGTAAGGGACTAGATCAAGTTATGCGTATGGAATCTGGCAAGGTTTCAGGTATTGTTAATGGGATTGATACAGAATTACTTGACCCTGAAACAGATCCTTTGATTCCTCATCATTTCTCTGTCCAAGACTTATCAGGTAAGGCAAAGGATAAGGCAGCTCTTCAAGAAAAAGTGGGATTACCGGTTCGTGAAGATGTTCCTCTTATCGGGATTGTTTCTCGCTTGACTGACCAAAAGGGATTTGACTTGGTGGTCAATGAACTCCATCATATTCTTCAAAATGATTTGCAAATCGTTCTTTTGGGAACAGGCTACGCTGACTATGAAAACGCCTTTTCATGGTTTGCAAGTCAGTATCCTGATAAACTTTCTGCCAACATCACTTTTGACCTAGCTCTTGCTCAACAAATTTATGCGGCTTGTGACATCTTCCTCATGCCGTCAGCCTTTGAGCCATGTGGCTTGTCACAGATGATGGCTATGCGTTATGGTACGCTACCGGTCGTTTCAGAAGTCGGTGGACTGCGTGATACCGTTGAGGCTTACAATCCGATTGAAAAAACAGGTACTGGATTTAGCTTCAGTAATTTCTCTGGCTACTGGATGACCAAGACTTTGGAAAAAGCTCTGGATGTCTACTACAATCAGCCTGAAGATTGGAAAGTCTTGCAAGAAAATGCCATGACTCGAGATTTCTCTTGGGATACTGCTAGCCTTGCTTATGAGGACCTTTACCAAGCCCTCTAAACTTTTATATAACTATCTAAGAATCAACTTGTTTTCAATGAAAGCAAGTTGAACTTGCGATTGGGGAAAACTTTTATTTATCAAACCAACTTGGAAAGGAGTTCCATGCAACTCGACAATTTAACTAAAGAACAATTTATTCGTGATTTTAAAGACACACTCCATGAGGAACAACTGATTAAGGTACCTCGTGCAACACCATCAGAACTCTTTACAACTCTTGCAAAACTTATCCGAAAATACTACACAGATACTTGGATTGAACGCAATAATCGTCTTTCAGACAATCAAGAAAAAGTAGCCTACTATTTCTCAATTGAGTTTCTACCAGGTCGTATGCTTGAGACAAATCTTCTCAATCTTGGTATTTTAGACCTAGTCAAGGAAGGCTTCACAGACCTAGGTGTTGATTTTGAAGATGTGGTTGAAGCAGAGCATGACATGGCACTTGGTAACGGTGGTCTTGGTCGTCTGGCTGCTGCCTTCATGGATTCGCTAGCAACAACAGGTTATCCTGGTTTTGGTAATGGGCTCCGCTATCAATACGGTCTCTTTAAACAGCGTATCGTAGATGGTTACCAAGTTGAGCTTCCAGATTCATGGTTCGGATCAATCGGAAATGTCTGGGAAACGCGTAAGGACCACGATATTGTTGATGTTAAAATCTTCGGTGATGTCTATCTCCAAGGGAATGAAGAAGGTCGTATTGTACCAGTCTATCAAAATGCACAAGTCCTTCGTGCCGTGCCTTACGATGTGCCACAAATCGGTTTTGAAAATGGTGTCATCAACAATTTGCGCCTCTGGGATGTGGAAATTCCTGAAGAATACGAATTGAACTACCCAACCATCGAAGACCGTCGTCGTGTTCAAGACATCACAGCTATCCTCTATCCAGACGATAGCAACTACGAAGGTAAACAGCTGCGCCTTATTCAAGAGTACTTCATGACCAGTGCTGGTCTGCAAACCATCGTCAAATCATACCTTAAACAAGGCCTCCCTTTGGAGCAAATTCATGAAAAGGTATCTGTTCATATCAACGATACTCACCCAGCAGTAGCGCCAGCTGAGTTTATGCGTATTCTCCTAGACGATTATGGTTTGAACTGGGATGCTGCCTGGGAAGCGACAGTCAAGACCATGTCTTACACTAACCACACCATCTTGTCTGAAGCTCTTGAAAAATGGGACGCAGAGCTATTTAAAAATGTCCTCCCACGTGTCTATCAAGTTATCCTTGAAATCGACAACCGCTTTGTAGCTGGTCTAGCACAGGAAGGTCGTGACGCAGGACTCATCGAGCGCACTCGTATCGTTAAGGACAATCAGATTCACATGGCAAACCTTGCTATTATTGGTGGTCACTCTGTCAATGGTGTTGCCAAACTCCACACAGAACTTCTTAAAGAAGATACCTTGCATGATTTCTATGTCCTTTACCCAGAGAAATTCAACAACAAGACCAATGGTATCGTGCAACGTCGTTGGACACAGATTGCAGCGCCAGAACTGTCAGAAGCTATCGATAAGACTATTGGTTCTGACTGGCGTAAGGATATCCACCAGTTGGAAAAATTGACTGCATTTGCTGATGACGATGCTGTACTTGATACCTTCAATCAAGTCAAAAAAGATGCTAAGGCTCGCCTTGCTGCCTACATCAAGGAAACGACAGGTGTTGAGGTATCAACAGATGCTATCTTTGACGTTCAGGTGAAACGCCTCCACGCCTACAAGCGTCAGCTCCTCAATGTCCTCCACATCCTCAAGCTCTACCTTGACCTCAAGGACAATCCTGACAAAGATATGGTTCCACGTGTCTTTATCTTTGGGGCAAAAGCTGCGCCAGGATATCATTTTGCCAAGTCAGTTATTAAGCTCATCAATGAAATTGCTAACCTAGTTAACACTGATGAGAGCTTGCAGGGTAAACTCAAAGTTGTCTTCCTAGAGAATTATAACGTCTCATTGGCAGAGCTTATCATCCCAGCAGCTGACGTGTCAGAACAGATTTCATTGGCATCAAAAGAAGCATCAGGAACGTCAAATATGAAATTCATGATGACAGGTGCTGTGACACTTGCTACACTCGACGGTGCCAATATTGAAATCAAAGACGAAGTCGGTGACGACAATATCGTCATCTTCGGTATGGACAAGGATGCTGTTTATCGCCACTATGAAGCACATGATTACTATGCTCGTGGCGTCTATGAAAACAATCCAGTCATTCGCCGTGTGGTAGATAGCTTTGTCAACGGAACAATTCCAAATGCGCAGAGCGAAGGGACTGAAATCTATGAAGCTCTTATCACACATAATGATGAGTACTTCCTACTTGAAGATTTCCCAGCTTATGTTGAAGCGCAAGAAGAGATTGATGCACTCTATCGTGACCAAAAAGCATGGGCGCGTGTCAGCCTAATGAATATTGCTAAATCACACAAGTTCACTTCAGACGACACTATCACTGAGTATGCAGAAGAAATCTGGAACTTGAAAAAATAAGATTGGTAACTGAAATCAAGTAGCATATAGGAATTACCTATATTTTGAGGCTGGGACAAAAGTCCTAGCCTTCTTATTTTTCTACCATTTGTCAAGTATATCAATGCTTTAAGCCCAAAAATAATATCAAGACAGTAGCCGTTACGTGGTTATTGTCTTATTTTTATTACT
>NZ_JAFBEH010000047.1 GCF_016908645.1 Streptococcus loxodontisalivarius | reverse complement strand
CTTTAGCTGCTGCAACGAGCTCTCCGATTGGTCAACTCAAAAAGTGGATTTAGGACTTTGAAAATTGTTTCCGAGGATTACTTGACACAAACAGTTATGACTAAATCTGACTTTGTTTGAGACTTATGCTATAATCAGACTATGGAAAAATTTATCTCACTATGTAAACAATTTATAAAATCTGAAGTCTTCAAATATCTCTTCTTTGGTGTCCTGACCACCCTAGTCTATATGGTCGTTCGCCTCTTGATTTTTGAAGTTATCCCAAATGGAACGGTATCTGTAGTCATTGCCAATATTACTGCTGTACTTTTTGCCTTCTTCACCAATGACCGCTTTGTTTTCAATCAAGCTTCTGCTGGCTGGTTTGGTCGTTTGATTAAATTTACGCTGGCTCGTCTATCAACACTAGCTCTCGATTTGGTTATGGCTTATCTCTTGGTCGATACCTTTCCAGGTATTATCGGTCAATTCCTGACATCTACTCCAGTCGCTCAATATACTGCAGAAATCAAAGAGAGTGTCAATGGTATTGAAACCCTAATGAGTCAAATCCTGATTATGGCAGTAAATTACCTCATTAGTAAACTTTTTGTTTTTAAAGATAAGAAATAAAAGAGTTTGGATTCGAAAATCCAAACTCTTTTGCTTTACTTTGAGATAGTATTCTTATTTGTCATCATCACTGGATAGACCTTGAATAAATGTCATGACATCTCCTTTTCGTCCTTCTAACTCTCCCTGCTTCAATTCCTGCACGGTTGCATTGAGGATGGCACCGAAGATGAGGATATTGGCAAGGAAGATAAACCAGATCATGATAACAAAGATCATGATTGATCCGAAGGTCTTGACATCGACCAAACGTCCAAAGGTACGAATGACATAGGAAGAAATCAGGCTATTAAAGAAGAGCCAGACTACTGAGGTCAAAACTGTTCCAGGCAGGATGTAGCGTAGACGCTTTATCTTAACATTGGGCAATATAAAGTAGAGCATTGCTATTCCCAAGAAGATAACCAGACCAGTTAGGGGCTGCGTTAGGTTGAGAATGAGATTGCTCAAGTCATCGCTGAGCTGATAATGTGTGACGAGGACCTGCAGAATAGCCTTGGTGAAGGTCGACGCCATCACAACAAAGGTCAGCAAGAAAAGAATGAGAACACTTGTGACGACTCCAATCAGATGACTGATGACAAAGTCACGGTGCTCTGAGACTCCGTAAGCCTTATTGATTGCCTTCTGAAGGGAAGATAAACTCTTAGACATGGTCCAGAGAGCTGTTACCGTCGCAATTCCCAACAAACTTCCAGAAGGTCTTGAAAAGATATTGCTAGCAACACCAGACAAAGTCGAATAAAGTTGACTCGGCAGGTACTCTTTCATGACCTTGAGCATATCAGTGATATCAAGGTTGAGGTAGGGAAAGAGATTGGCTGCGATTACCAAAAGTGGGAAGGCAGTCAGGAGCAGGTAGTAAGCGACAGCAATTGCCGACAAATCCATCTCGCTGCTGCGATAGTGCTTGAGAAAGACATTGAGAGGCTTCCAATTAAGCTTTTCCCAAAGTCGATCTAGAAGCCTTTTTCGGTTCATTTTAGTAGGTTCTTTCTTCACCTTGGCTTGTTAGGATACGTGGACCATCTTTGGTAATAACAAATTGGTGCTCGTATTGGCATGAGAGACCACCATCAAGTGTCTTGTGGGCCCAGCCAGTTTCCATGTCTGTATCAATTTCCCATGTACCAGTGTTGATCATAGGTTCGATTGTAAGGACCATTCCTTCTTTCAAGCGTAGACCACGTCCAGCCACACCGTAGTTTGGTACCATAGGTTCTTCGTGCATTGTTGGTCCAACACCGTGTCCAACCAAGTCACGAACAACACCATAGCCACGACTTTCAGCGTATTCTTGAATTGCTGCACCGATGTCGCCGATACGATTGCCAACGACAGCTTGTTCAATACCAAGGTACATAGCTTCTCGGGTAACATCCATAAGAGCTTTTACTTCATCAGAAGGTGTACCGATAGCGTAAGCCCAGCATGAATCCGCCAAACCACCAGTGTAGTTTTCAGTGTATTTTTTCAATTGAGCGACATTATTAAAGTCAAGTTTTGAAACATCAACAACAGATTTATCAAGTGGCTCAGAAAGTACCATATCAACCTTCAAAAGGTCACCATCTTTGAGGATATAGTGACGCGGAAAGGCATGCGCTACTTCGTCGTTAAGTCCACAACATGTTGCGTATGGATAATCCATAAGGCTACCGTCAACACCGATTTGAAGAGGAAGAACATTTTCTTCTTTACAGCGTCTGCGAACGTACTCTTCGACTTCCCACATATCAACGCCTGGTTTCAAGAGATCACGCAAACCGATATGGATTGAGGCAAGAAAATCTCCTGCCTTATCCATAGCTTCAATTTCACGTGCTGATTTTAATGTAATCATCTTTGCTTTTACTCCTATTTTTCTTTATAGTGGATTGAGAAAGGAATAGGACTAGCGTTCATCAAAGCGACTTGTACTCCGTCCTAACCTTTATTCAATTCACTATAATCTTAATTTATTTTTGTTGTGACAAGACCTTTGACCACCAATTGGTAGCCGAGGCGAATCTCAAAATCGATAATAGAACTGCGTCGACTTTCAGTAATCAACTGTGGTCGAATGCTGAGCTCATCATCAATCTGAACAGCCTTTAAAAAGTATAACATCATTTGCTCAATAATGATATTCTTTTGATGTTTTTTCCTGAGGACACGGATGGTAATCTCCTTGAGGTACTCGGTCAGAATACCGTAGGAAATGGATCCAACAGCATCCATCATAGAGGGTTCAACCGTAAAGCTGTAAACACCTTTTTCCTCTTTGAGGTTACTGAGAATCTGCTCGCTATAAGTGTGGAGGTGAGTTCCTTCCAATTCTTGCAGCTCTGCCATGACCCGACGACGTGTAATAACACCCAGAATCTTCTGATCCTCTCCCACAACTGGCATCATGTCAAAATCTTCTTGAGTCATCTTTTGATTGATATTGGCTAGACTGACTGTCGGCTTGGTCAAGTGAGGATTTTTTGTCATGAGTTTGTCAATGCTGACTGTTGGTCCCTTGCCTGATACATCTCGCATGGTCACTACTCCCACAACCATATCGTGCTGATTGATAACTGGAAAGCGAACATTTCCCGTTCTCTTAGACAACTGTTGGTAGTCCCTGACGGTATCCGTCTCCTTCAAAAAGCCGTAATCATAAGGGCTGTGATAAACCTGGTTAACAGTCTTCAAATCTTCCTTGATACGCAGATTTGCCAGAGCATTGTTAATCATAGTTGCCACGGTAAAGGTATCGTAGTTGGACACCATGACAGGAATATTATGACTATTTGAGACTTCCATCACACGTTTTGACACCTCAAAACCACCTGTAACCAAGATAGCATTGTGATTCTCAAGGGCAATCAGCTGAATATCCTCACGGTCACCAACAATGAGAAGCCCACCCTTAACCAGGTAGCGGTGGATATTTTCTCTAGTCATGGCACCAATAGAGAACTTGCTGAACTCACGCGCCAGCCCATCTTGACCAGAAACCACCTTAGAATCCGAGATACTAGCAATCTCTGCATAGGTCAACTTATCAAGAGGACGACTCTCCTTCTTTTCGATACGAACAGTCCCGCTACGAGGTCTGGTCTCAACAATCCCTCGATTTTCAGCCTCTTTGATGGCACGATAGGCGGTCCCATCACTGACTTGTAGGTGGTTGGAAATGCTGCGCACACTGACACGTTTTCCAATTTCTAAATTTTCTAAGTAGTCCAAGATGTCCTGGTGTTTACTCATTCAGATCTTTCCTCCTCAATTCGTACTGATGATAATCTCGCATCTTGTGGGTATAGCGGTCACTACCCTTATACTGTCTGACTAGTCTAAAACCAGCCTTTTTAGCCACTGCCTGACTGGCTAGATTTTCCTTGTGGGTAATAATGATCAAGGTCTTCAACCCTAAAACCTGAAAGGAAAGAAAGGCTAGATTTTTCAGAACCTCAGTCATCAAACCTCTGCCCCAATGGCTCTTTTTCAGAAAGTAGCCAATCTCAGCTGATTTTTTCTGCGCAAGCAATTTTTCAAAATTAAAAACACCAAGAAACTCCTGACTGGTCTTATCAAAAATCCCCCACTTACCCAAAGGCTCTTTGAGAAAATAGTGAACTAAGAGATAGTCGCTCTCCTTCTGACTAGCCTGAGCAGGAAAGATAAAAGGAAGATTTTCTGGATTCTGTGTGATGTCATAAAAGGCTTGGCTATCCTTTATCGATAGAGGTTTTAAGAGCAAACGCTCAGTCTCTATTTCAGCAAAATTTGCCAGTCTCACCCAAATATCCATAACCAGTCCTTTCCTTGGTCTTCTTTCAACAATATGTTGTTATATTATAGCACAAATCTGTACTATTTTATATAACAGATTGAGAACCATACAAAGTAAAAACCCTTTCTCTGAATAAATCAGAAAAAAGGGTTGGTTTTATTGGAGATATCTCAAGAGTGAGTAGACGACTGCTAGTGTGACTAGGGCTACAATCGTCAAATAGAAAATCGATTGTCTATTTTTTTCCTTTTCAGGTTTTTCATAGCGGGCATTATCGATTTTTTCAAGGATATCCTTGTCTAATAGTTCATTTTTCTTTGCCATGCTTATCCTCTCTTAACCAAGTAGGGCTTGGTAGTTTTCAACAGATTCTTGTCCAGTCATCTGGCGCTGTTCCTTAACTGCTTGGGTCAGGCTCAAGATACTGTAAATCTGAGTAACCAGACTAGCAGGATTGTCAGCTGAGAAAATCATATCTGAACGTGTCAACTGACGGTTATGACTCGTATTATCAAAGGCCATAATCAAAAGATTGTACTCAAAGGCTTTACGCACAGCAGTCAGAATCTCGCTACCGTGATTGATGTCAAGGTAAATAGCACAGCTTTCCAAAAGCTGATAGACCATATTTGGCGAAATGTTTGGGTAAAGCTGGACATTATCATAAGAGGCAAAGCTCATCAGATGTTGTGACATTTCTGTCAGGGCTCCAATGTGGAATCGGTAATCCTTAAGATGACTGACCAGATAGTCTAGGCTCTGAATATTATCTGAATTGGTCAAGATAAGGATCTCACGTTTTTCAGAATTATCGGCCATCTCTGGGTAAAGGTAACCCAGATAGACAACTTTTTCCTTCTGCTCATCTGTTAACATGCCCTGCAATTTATCATAGGCAGCTTTTTTCTGGACGACGACACGTTGTTCACGATTGGTACGACCTGATAGGACAACCTGCATATTCCCAGGGATTTCATTTCCGATGTCTTCCTGCCAGAAGAGGATATCCTGCCCTGCTACATCCAAGTAGTAGGAAATCATGAAAGGCATACCGAGAGAGTTATACCAAATCTGACTGAGGTCAAGCCCTGCTTCTTTCAGGTAAAAAATCACAAAATCCAATTTTTTATTGAAATGATAGACTTGGTCATTCCAATTCAATAGAATGGCTCCCGTTTTCAGATTTTCAGTGATGACTTCTTGCTTGTCCTGAGTGAAATAGCTTTTGAAAATACCGTTCTGATTCTCATCAAGATAGGTTTTAGCATAGACCCAGCCCTGCTGATTATAATGCTCAGACAGGCGAACTTGCCCTTTTTTATCAAGCCAGTCAACCGTCTTAACCAGACGTAGATGGTTCGGTTCGTGATAGTAGATATCAGCCATCTTGTCGCTGTAATTCCAAATTTCACCTTTGACATTATTCCCAGTGATTTGCCAAAAATCAGGAATCGTAATCTGGTTGAAATAGCGTGGTTTAGCATCCTTGGCAGACATACCACAGAAGTAAGAATAGGGTGAGGTCACACCTTCTGGTAGACAACCATCGTCATTTAATAGAATAGTCAAACCATGTAGACCAGATGTCTCCAAGGAGAAATGCAGGTCTAGAGTCTCTTGATTTAACCAGTCGAATAATCTAATCATCGGCTAACTCCTTTACAAATCGTGTCCACTCAGCTTCCAGTTCCTTATTTAGAAAGGCTGAAGCCTTTTGATAAGAATACTCGTAAGTTGACTCACGGTAGAGATCCTTATAGAAGGCGACAATTCTGTCCGCGAAAGCCTCAGCCATCTGCGCAGCATCATCAGGCTCCTGACGTGGAATCAGATAACCATTCTTCCCATTGTCCACAAAGGTTTGATTTCCATAAGGCACATCAAGTCCAATCAAAGGAAGACCAGATCCGACAGCCTCCATCAAGGTCAGTCCAAAGCCCTCACTGGTTGAAGCAGTCAGGTAAACCTCGTAGTCCTGATAAATCTCTGTCAAATCCTGATGTCCCTTGAGGTGGATATAATCTTGGGCAGCATTTTCTTCAATCATTTTGACCAATAGCTGGCGCTGACCACCCTCACCATAGATGTCAAAAGTCAATTGCGGCAACTGTTGATGAGCATTGATAACCGCCTGAACTAGCCAGTCAATATGCTTTTCAGCCGCAAGACGCGAACCTGTAATCATTGAAAATGGCTTACGATTGGCCATTGGACGGCGTAATTTATCCAAGCTTCCAACTGGAATACTGTAAATCTTAGGCTCAAAATCAGTATAGGTCTTAAACTGCTGGACTAAGACCTCTTTTTGTTTCTCAGTTGATGCGATAAAGGCATCCACTTTATCTGCATTGGTAAACTGATATTCATAATAGTTATTCCAAAGGACATTTTGTTTGTTGCTGGCTTTCTCATTGAAATGCTCAGCATGGATGACGACAGCTAATTTAGCAGCTCCCTTGTGTTGGAAAACTGACTGACCAATCCCTGTTGCACGGTCTAGGAGGATAATATCCTGGCTAGTAAGGGCAAGTTTTTCAAGGAAATAGGCAACCAGCTCATCCTTTGAATAGCAGATTTTTTCAGGGAAACGAAAGAGGCTAGTATTATCTGTATTCAACAATTCTTCGTAAGCTATGCGACCATCTCTATTGAAAAAGCTGCGCTTGTAAAGTCTGAGCTTGTCACCATCTTTGGCATAAAATTCACTAAAGACCTTACAATCTGAATAGTAATCCTTACGAAAGAGGGTTCCCTGGCTCAGGTATTCGACACGCTGAAGATAGCCTTTCTCAGTATCATGCATAAAGGCTGTTACTTGCAAATCACTTGCTTCAAACTGATAACGAACTAAATCTCCTTGAGCCACTTTGCTTGCAATCTCAGCTGAGAAAGTCTCTTCAAGTTCAGTCAAGCTAAAGGTAGACTCTGTCATTTTTTGGTCAGTAAAGGCTGTGTAGAGCCAGATAACCTCTTGATCTTCAAAACCAATATTTGAGGTAAAATGCTGCAGATTTTCTGTCTGAAAGAAATCCGTAAAAATAAATTTAGCTGGAATCCCCAACTCTCTTAAGACACCAGCACGGTAGGCTTGAGCATACTCAACCCCACTACTGGCCCAACCGATTCCTAGATTGATATTGTAAATAGTCATCAGAACTCCCAATTTCTAGACATAGTAAATAGAATAGCCTTTTTTGCTATTACCTTCGATAGTACTCAACATCATGTGACGAACTGCCAAATCCTTGACCTCCTGAGAAAGTTTTTCATAGGATTCAAGTGATTCACGATAGAACTCAGCAATCGAATCTCGCTGTGCTAAAGAACGCATGGAAACGATATTCTTCAACTGTTGAAGATTGTCAACCTGCTCAACCCAGCACTCATCAATCGCTTTTAGCACTGAAAGACGGTAAAACTCTTCCATCTTTTCTTCTGACTTGAAGATATCCTCCTTCTTAGCCAATTCTTCCTTAGCAATTTTCCACATCAAATCAGATACCTGATCTGGATTGTTTGGGTCAAAATGACGTGGGAAGAAACGGAAATGATAGGTGTAATTCTCCAAAATATAGCGCTGCAAGTCTTTCTCAGTCAGATCATGATGGCTCGCCAGATAGTTTCGAATAGAATCATCAAAGATTTCCTTGATCTTATCCGATAAATCAGCCTCATTGTAAATCAAGCTGTCACGAAGACTGTAGATTTTGCCACGTTGAACACGTAGGCTTTCGTCATACTGGATCGTATTTTCACGCGCCGAAACAGCCTTGTCTTCACTCTTTTGCTGAGATAGTTTAATGGCTCTATGGAAGCGGCGTCCATTCAATTCGTAACCGTAGTTTTTGCGGTCCGTATGGTTATTTTTCTCAAAATAGCGATTCAGACGCTCACCACCATGCTGTACTAGCAATTCATCCTCCAAAGAAACAAAGAATTGACTGATACCAGGGTCGCCTTGACGACCAGCACGCCCACGCAACTGCCAGTCTACTCGGCTATTAGGCATACGTTCAGTCCCCACAACCGCTAGACCACCAAGCTCGGCAACACCTTCACCAAGCTTGATATCCGTACCACGACCTGCCAAGGATGTGGCAACCGTAACCGCACCGAGTTGCCCTGCTTCTTTGATAATCAAGGCTTCCTTGGCTAGGTTTTTGGCTGTCAGAGTACTGTGGGCAATTCCCTCTTGCAAAAGCATACGAGAATAAATTTCTGCGATATCAACAGTCCCTGAAATCAAAAGAATCGGCTGTCCTGTCGCATGAAGCTCTTTGACATATTCGATAGTCGCATAGAGTTTTTCAGGCAAGGTTGTGTAAACACGGTCTGGATAGTCAATACGCTGAACAGGTGAATTGGTCGGAATGACGATTACAGGTACCTTGTAGGTTGAAATCAGCTCATCTTCAGCGATTTTACCTGTACCAGTCATGCCAGACAACTTAGGAAACATGTTGAAAAGACTCTGATAGGTAACCGAACCCATGGCGCGTGCTTCCTTGGTCAATTTAACATTTTCCTTGGTTTCAATGGCCTGGTGGATACCAGATTGCAGACGAGTCCCCTCTAGCAAACGACCAGTTCTATTGTCCAAGAGCTTGACTTCATTATCTTCAACCACATAATCATGGTCTCTTTTGTACAAATGCTGCGCTCTAAGAGCTAGATTGATATGACGATTGAGCTCATAGGACGAATTGGCATAGAGGTCCTCGATATCAAAGAATTCTTCAGCATAGGCAATCCCAGGACCAGTCAAGTAAACAATTTTCTTATCCTTATCATGTTTGTACTCTTCGTCCTCATGTAGGGTCAAGACAAACTGATTACAGATGTGAAAGAGATTGGACTGCACACGAGGTGCCCCTGAAATAATCAAGGGTGTCTGAGCATTATCCAAAAGAACAGCGTCAGCCTCATCCACGATAACATAGTTAAAAGGTCTAATAAACTTGTCTTCTGCTGAGCCAGCTAGATTATCAATCAGATAGTCAAATCCCAGAGCTGTGCTGGTCGAATACATGATATCTGAATAATAAACAGCTCTCTTCTCAACAACAGAGACATCCTCTTCCTCATCAAAGATACCGACACCGACAGTCAAGCCCATCCATTTATAGACTTCTCCCATCTCCTCAGCATCACGACGAGCCAGATATTCATTGGTCGTAACCAAAATAGCACCCTTACCAGATAAGGCATTGAGATAGAGTGGCAAGGTCGCCGTCAAGGTCTTGCCCTCACCAGTTTTCATCTCAGCGATATTTCCCTGATGCATGGCAATTCCACCGATAACCTGCACGTCGTAAGGAAATTTCCCTAAGACACGCTTATCAGCCTCACGAATTGTCGCAAAGGCTTCTACCAAAAGGTCATCGAGCGTTTCTCCTTCTTCCAAGCGTTGACGGAAAAGCTGTGTCTGTCCTTTCAATTCTTCATCAGACATCTGAGCATAATAGTCTGCCTTCTGATTGATTTTGGCTAAAATACGACGGATTTTTCTAAGTTTATAGCGATTAAGCAGTGATTCTCTCTGTTTTACTGCCAATGTATCCTCCTACTGCTCCAGATGAATCAGATCACGAATAAAATCGAGTTCCTCTGGAAGATTTTCTTTCTGATAAGAAGCACTCGGAAGACTGATTTCCTCACTAGCTTCTTGAGTCACGTGATAAAGAGTCACGTTTCGATAAGTTAAGCGACTACAACCAGCACTTCTAACGGTCAATTGATATGAGAAGGTATCCTCTGGGCAGACGAAACGCTCCTCACCGACACGAAAGATTTTTGATTGAATCGTTTCGTTTTGACGATTGAAAAAATCAATCTGAATATAGTAGCGATTTTCAGGAATGGTTTCAAGATTTGCAACCACATCATAGGTCTGACCTGCCTCCAAGATAGGGAGAATAGGTGAGAAACGATTTCCCTGATAATTGGTACGAGACAAGAAGTTAGCCAAAGGCTTACCTGGTGCCATACGTTCATTATCAAGAATAGCTTGACCATCTTCCTCAATACGCAAAAGACTTCCATACAGATAGGTCGAACCAGAACGCACATCCTGCCATTCGATTTTCTTTAATAACTGTCTAGTCATAGTGGCGATCAAATCCTTCCTGCAACATATTGACATACTGCCTCATAAACCATCGGTTGATAGCTCGGCTATTATCATTGTGGCGACCCTCATATCCCTTGGTAAAGATATGGGCTCCCTTGTCTGAGAGGTGATCAACCAGTTTCTCAGTCGCCGTTCCATCATAGTCATCCTGCTCCATAAAGGCAATGGCAAAATTGGTCGATGGGAAATCTGACTTGTCAAAGCGATTCCAAAAGCGCTGATTCAAGCGATCGATAGCCGCCTGGTCGATATCACCTTCGATATTGCGGAGCATGTCGCCGATTGTTTCAAATTCATAGGGTCTTTTCAACTTCATTCCCAGTGCCACATCACCGACATTGGCAAAGGGTTTACCGACGACAATCCCATAAGGGTCAAAAGCTGACGCATTATAAAGGGCACCAAATGTTCCCATGGATAGTCCTGATAGAATAAGCTGATTCTTCTCAAAGCCAAGATAGTTCAATGAATCTTGAATAACCTTGATAACATTTTCTTCCAACTCCTCAGTTCCTGAATAGAAACCGCCACCCTCAAGCCTTGGGTCACCGATAAGCATAAAGGGAGTCTTGAGTGATTTCATCATGTAAAATCCTTCAAAACCTTCGGCACCACGAAAACCTGAAAAGTAGACCGTCAATGGTGGTTTGAGGTCGCCTGGATTGAAGTAATAGATAAACTCTTGACGCTTACTGTCATTGTAGCGATTTCCGCCAAGGATAAATTTACCCAAGCCCATACGTGAATAACGCCAGTGCATAGGACCAAACTTCAGCTGACCTTGTCCCTTGGCAAAAACAGAGATACTGTAATAACCAATAGACTCATCTGGCTGCAAGACATAGGGTTCCTGCATATCTTCCTCAGTCAGAATAATTGGCTCTGTTAAGTCATAGAGACTTCCTTTTCGCATTGGGATAATTTCAATATAAATCTGATTATCGCCTTCTTTGATATATTCCTGCCAAAGCTCAATTCCCATTGAAAAAGCCTGCAGATTATAGCGATAGGTAAAGAGAGGTTGAAAATCCTGACCAAAATCACCTTGGAAGCAAGTTGCGACATGACCTTCATAGTGAACTTTGCCTGTGAACTGCGGATTCACATCAATATCTGGCACCTTCAACTTGGCACCGTATTGACCTCCAAAAAGGTTCATATAGAGGAAGTCCGTGATTTCCTGACGATTGCCGTTAAAAGGTAGCTCCTTCAAAACCTTACGTCTAAAAATACCGTAACGGTTGAAGCTATTGAATTTCAAATCTGAGAGATGAAAAAGAGTATAGGCTTCAATGGTGTCAACCAAGGGCTCTAAGCGACTTTCATCAACTTCATCAGTTAAAAGCACCGCATCAAAACGAAGAGTGACCTTAGGCAACTTTCCATCTTCTGGTGGCTCAGGAAGTTTAGCAAGAATCTTTTCAATTTCCTGCTTCTCCAAGTCTTCAAGTAGGGATTCAATATTATAGGAATGACAATAGAGCCATTCCAACTTATCAGGAAGCTCAAGATCAGCTGTCCAATCCTGCTCCCCAATTTGTAAAATCTTCATCAGTCATTCCTTTTCTAGTTTTCTAGGAGTGTTTTCCACTCTGTCAATAAGCGTCCGCTCGTATAATCACCCATCTTCTGAACAGCATATACCAGAGAAGCATTCCAGTTAGCTAGCCCGTCGAAATAATAACCGATTGCTTGATTCAGCTCTGTCAAATCCTCTAAAATCCAACCATTTTCCTGATGGCTGACATAGTCTGAAGTGACTTGATTGATCTGCGGAACACCCGCACTGATACTTGCAATCTGCGTATAAAGATCAGGTTCCTGCCCCAAATCCAAAACCAAGCGTGCCGTATCTAGGGCACTGATAATCTGATTTTCATTGGTAAAGGTTTCAATCTGCACACGATAATTTTCCAGTTCTTCGTCTTCTTCCAGATTGTTCTCTCCCAAGGCCTCAGCATTTGTGTAGAAATTCTCTGGATCGAAGTATTTCTGAATCTTAGCAGCAATATTTTGATTAAGACCATCCTTGTTGAGCCCCGTATTGAAACTAATCATACGGAGATTAACAAGCGGATTATTATCCATGACATCCAAGAGCGTCATCAAGGCTTGATCTAACTCAGCTTCTGAAATCGTATCGATGTAGAAATAGATAATCAATTCCTTAATCGTTTGACTGTGTCCCAATCGCAAACGGGTATCAAAGGAAGACAAGCGGGTCATCTTGGCATTATCCACACCAAGCTTTTCAATCATATCAAGCAGAGCTTTTTCCTGTGACTCTGTATCAACAACAACCAAATCAGCTTGACTCAAGGATTGCTTCAAGTCATCACTCTCAGTCAAACTATAACGCTTATTAAAGAAGGATAGCACCTTCTTCTGCTCTGGAAAGACAGACTCAAGCAGATGATTGTGTTGTCTGTCCGAAGCAATAACCAGACAGTCATCTTGAGACATTCCTTCTTGCAAGAGAGCTAGACGCTCTGTCAGCAACTCTTCCCATGACTGGTATTCCTCCTGCTTGAAGTTTTTATCTGAAAGAGGATTGATTAGGAGACGGTTATTACCTCCCAGAAACTCTCTAACCTGCCAGACACCATTTTGATTGAGGTAGTCCTGGTAGGCTTCATGACCATCCTCATTAAAATAGAGAATGCTAGATACAAAGCCACGGTCGTCAAAAACATAGCGGTGCTTTGCTTTTCCATTTGCCACGAACTCGATATGGTGCAGATTTCCATTTTCCGCAAAGTGAATATAGGCCAGCAATTCCTGACCACGCATAGCTAAGACAGCAAAAGGTGAGTAGACAAATCGTGTCCCTTCTGGCCAATTCAAGTCCTTAAAAGAGATAGAATCAGTCGTCTGTAATTGAATATTTTGAATATCATCAAAGAAAGACCAGTAGTCTGTTCCGACAACATCCTGCTTGTGCATAAAATAACGCAGCTGGGGCTGATAGTTGAGAATCAAGAGACTAACATCCTCTTGAGACTGACGAAACATTTTCAACTGATTGATAGTATCATCGAAGGTCATGCGCTCAAACACCCTAAACCAGAGAGGTGTTTCATCATACCAAGGACGATTTTGATTATACCAAGATGGAATAAAGTAGAACACGATTGCCTCCTATAAAAGATTCTTGTAACGACGCCAGTTTAAGAGGGTATTGACCTGCTCGATAATAGTCAACATCAAGCTAATGACGATAAAGACATTACTAATAAGCAGAGCGATACTGGTCTTACCAGACTGACCGACGATGAAAAAGAGTGGTCCTGCCCCCATCAGAATGACGAAGACCGCTCCGATTTGGGCGAAGATATTAATTTTAGCTTGAATAAATTTCTGAGTTGGTTTACCAGGTTTCACATGCTCAATGTAGTCGCCCGTATTACGCATATTCTTAGCAATGTCATAGGAATCATAGTTGTAATAAGCGAAGCCGATTGCCAAGAAATAAAGAATAACGGCATAGATTAGAACACCTGGTAGGGTTGATAGACCTGTATTTAGTGATAAGTAGGTCAAAATTTGGTTTTCTGGGAAAAAGCTGAGCAGACTTGAGAAGATAATCGGTGGGAGCATCATAAGGGTCATCCCATACATGAAAGGCATCCCTCCAGCCGGCATAACACGAATCGGCAGATAGGTGTCTTTTGTCAAGTGATTGCTGACTCCAAGTCGTCTAACAGGAATGCGATACTCTGCACGATAGGTCACAACAGTAACCATCATTAAGAGGATAAGGCATGTTGCAAAGATAGCAATCTGAACTAAGAGTTCGACTCCTGTAAAACTATTATCAGAGAAATATTGTCCCAAGTTATTAAAGAAAGACAGAATCATATTGACAATGATAATGATCATCATACCACCGAGACCCTTGACACTATTCATATTACCAAGCCAAACCAGTACATAAGAACCCGTTATCATGAAAATCATGGTCAAGATACGAGCCAGCACTGGCGACGTCATTCCAAAGATATCAACAGCTGTGAAGGTTGCTCCAGCTGTTAAACCAAATGCTTGGATCAAAGCAATCAAGAAAGTCAAAATCATACGGTTACGATTTAACTGACTGGTCGTCAGATTTTTGAACATCCCAAAAACCGTAAAGAATCGCCAGATAATCATTCCAGTCATCCAAGGACCAATCCCCAATGAAAACAGAGTGATTTCAGACAATTGACCACCAGTGACAACCGCCATATTATTTAAAAGCGTCTGCGTTTTCATCACAGCAAGAACACCAGTGTCCATGGCAACAGTCGTCACCGGAATACTGCGTCCAAGCATATAAATAAACATAATCAATAAAGTCCAGAGGATTCTCTGAACAAGTTTTGAACTTTTTAATTTCGTAAACATCTTTACCTATTCCGTTAGAATTTTTCCTTCTTATTATAACAAAAATAGTCTCTCTTTAATAGCAGTAAGGTTGCTTTTTATTAAAAATTGAATATAAGTAAATTTCTAAAATATTCTAAAAATGCTGTCAAAAAGAGTTTTATAGAACATTTTTATTTTTAAAGACCACATTAACCAAGGTAATTATCTGACAATTCAAACATTACTTCATCTCTAATCATTAAATCTAAAAGTGAATTATTCTCCAACTTTGATCATCTACAAGCAAAGGCTCTATAATTTCTGTAGTGGGTAAATCCACCAAGGAGATTGTAGGGCTTTTTGAATGTAGAAAAAAAGTCCCACATGACTTATAATGAAAAG
>NZ_JAFBEH010000046.1 GCF_016908645.1 Streptococcus loxodontisalivarius | reverse complement strand
TTTTCATTATAAGTCATGTGGGACTTTTTTTCTACATTCAAAAAGCCCTACAATCTCCTTGGTGGATTTACCCACTACAGAAATTATAGAGCCAGCATAGACTGGGCTTTTTTGCTATAATAAAAGGTATGGAAAATCGTAAGAAAGAAAACTACCAAATGCTTCTTGAACAGGCTAAAAGCCTTTTTGAGAAGGAATCGAATGCTTTGGCTAACTTGTCAAATGCTTCAGCCTTGTTGAAAATGACTCTTCCCAAGTCTGTCTTTGCAGGCTTTTATCTATTTGACGGTCAGGAATTGATTTTGGGTCCTTTCCAAGGTAAGGTCTCTTGTGTTCATATTGCACTTGGTAAGGGAGTCTGTGGTCAGTCAGCCCAGGAGAAGCGCACGCTGATTGTGGACGATGTGACCAAGCACGACAATTATATCTCTTGTGATTCAGCTGCCATGAGCGAGATTGTTGTTCCAATGGTCAAGGATGGTCACTTGGTTGGTGTTTTAGATTTGGATTCATCTCAGGTGGCTGACTATGATCAGATAGACCAAGCCTATCTTGAGGAATTTGTGGAAATCCTTCTGGCTAGAACTCACTTTAATTTTGACATGTTTAGGATTGAAAAATAATGTATCAAGCACTTTATCGTAAATACCGAAGTCAGACTTTTGATGAAATGGTTGGGCAATCGGTCATCTCAACCACGCTTAAACAAGCGGTCCAGTCTGGCAAAATCAGCCATGCTTATCTTTTTTCTGGACCTCGTGGAACTGGTAAGACCAGCGCAGCTAAAATTTTTGCCAAGGCTATGAACTGTCCTAATCAGGTGGACGGTGAGCCTTGTAATATTTGTGATATTTGTCGTGATATTACGTCTGGCAGCCTAGAAGATGTTATCGAAATCGATGCCGCTTCTAACAATGGAGTTGATGAAATTCGTGATATCAGGGATAAGTCAACCTATGCGCCTAGCCGTGCAACCTATAAGGTTTATATCATTGATGAGGTCCATATGTTGTCTACTGGAGCCTTCAATGCACTCTTGAAGACCTTGGAAGAGCCGACTGAGAACGTGGTCTTTATCCTTGCAACGACAGAGTTGCACAAGATTCCTGCAACGATCTTGTCGCGCGTGCAGCGCTTCGAATTTAAGGCTATCAAGCAGAATGCTATTAAGGCTCACTTGGCATCTATTTTGGAAAAAGAGGGGATTTCTTTTGAAGATGATGCTCTGACCATCATTGCTCGTCGAGCAGAAGGTGGGATGCGTGATGCACTATCGATTTTGGATCAGGCGCTATCTCTCTCATCAGATAATCAGGTAACAGTTGCAGTTGCTGAGGAGATTACAGGGTCTATTGGTCTGGCTGCGCTGGACAATTATGTTTCCCATCTGCGTCAGCAGGATGCCACGGCAGCACTTGAGAATCTGCAGACCCTCTTTGATAATGGTAAATCCATGAGCCGCTTTGCGACTGACCTTTTGGAGTACCTACGTGATTTACTATTGGTCAAGGTTGGTGGTGAGAATACGCATTCTAGCAGGCTTTTTGAGGACAATCTTGCCCTATCCCAAGAAGATATTTTTAGGATGATTGATCAGGTAACGCAAAGCTTGCCTGAGATTAAGACAGGTACGCACCCGAAAATCTATGCTGAAATGATGACCATCCAACTAGCTCAAACCAGCTCTGCCATTTCTTCAGAAATCCCTGAAAACCTCAGTCAAGAGTTTGATCAGATGCGTCAGGAAATCAAGGAGCTCAAGCAGAAACTGTCTCAACTTGGAACTTTACCAGTGGCAGAAGCACCTAAAGCTCAGGTCAAATCTAGCTTCAAGTTCAAGGTGGATAAGGAGAAAATCCTGGTTATCATGCAGGAAACTGTCGAGGATGCTGCCAAATCGAGAGAGTATCTAGATGCCCTCAAATCAGCCTGGAATGAGATTTTGGACTCCATCAGTCCACAAAACCGAGCTCTCTTGTTAGGTTCCGAGCCCGTTTTGGCTAATGCTGACAATGCTATCCTCGCCTTTGAAGCTGCATTCAATGCAGAGCAGGCGATGAAGCGAACGGACCTTAACGACATGTTTGGCAATATCATGAGTAAGGCAGCAGGATTCTCGCCAAATATCATGGCTGTCCCTCGTTCTGACTTCAATCAAATCAGAAGTGAATTTGCCCGTCAGCTCAAGAGCCAGCAACCTCAGGAAGTAGAAGAAGACCCAATTCAAAAGGAAGTTCCAGATGAATTTTCATTCTTGGCGGATAAAATTTCTTTAAGCGATGACTAAAAAGCCAGGCAATCCTTTTGGATTACCTAGCTTTTTTGCTATAATGGAATTATGTTAAATCGACAAGTTATTTTTTTGACGCTTATTACCATTTTAGAGACTTACTGTTTTAATCAGGCAATCTTTGAAAAACAGTATTTCTTTGCTGCCTTTTTTGGTTATCTACTTTTGCGTCGTCTCTATACAAGTTTCGTGATTACTCGTATAATCAAGGCTGCCAATAAGGCGGCCGACAAGCTTACCAAGAAGTAAGGCTAACTTCTCCGCTAGATAGTAGTTCGCTACTACCATCAGGAAAAGTGATGTGAAGTTCGCCACGATCGCTAATGTCAGTGACTAGCCCACTGATTTCTTGACCATTCTTCAGATAAGATACTTGACGGTCAAGGACGAGTGACTGGTCCTTGTAGTAGCGGATGAGATCATTTTCAGGAGTTTCATAGAAAATTTTCCAAACTTCTGCAATTAAATCATTGCGGCTGATACTGGCATTCTCTTGGAAAAGAGAACCTGCTTTATCTGCTAGCTCTTCAGGAAAATCCTTGATGGCAAAGTTGATACCTACTCCGATAACGAGGTCAGTCACAGTAGCTGTCTCAACAGATGAAATCGCTTCGGTCAGAATACCGGCGATTTTTTTTTGCCCAAGATAGATATCGTTGACCCACTTGATTTGACATTGAAGACCAGTCAGTCTATGGATAGCCTTGACCAGACTAGCTGCTACTAGAACGGTGTATGGTTTGACCTGAGAGAAGTGGCAATTGGGACAAAGGCGCAGCGACATATAGATTCCCCCCTGCTCACTTGCAAAGAATGGGCGTCCAAAACGCCCTTTAGCTGCTGTTTGATTTGGAGAGAGATAGAGACTATTGCAAGCATGACCTAAATCAATCCCTGTCTTTGCATCAATCTGGGTTGAGATGCTCTGCTCATTGACCAAAACAGTCAAGCCAGAAACTCGGGCTTGGATACTATTGGCCAGTAGAAGGTCGCCAGAAAGCAAGCGGTAGCCCTTATTTTTTTGCGATTGAATGACCAGCCCTTTGTTTTCAAGGGTTTTGATGCCCTTCCAAATGGCGGTGCGGGAGATCTTAAGTTGACTGGCAAGCTCCTCACCGCTGATAAAATCATCTGCCTGAGAGAGGACGGTGTAGATATTTTCGTAGGTTTTCATAGTTCTAGTATAGTATAAAATCTCTTTTTTGCCCAAGATTTTCCAAAAGAAGATGAGGTAATAGTTTTTTTCTATCAGCCCTTTGGAATTTTTTATGGTTTAGCCCTATTTCTCATCTCTTAAGTATGGTAAAATAGGGGTGTTATTAAGTCCCGAAAAGGTAGCTCTGCTTGCTATCATTTCCCTATTCTTCGTTATCTCGGCTTGCCGTACCAAAGTACTGTCTACGCCGTCGATGCCTAGACTAGGAAAATGATAGCCTTGCAAATAAAATAGATTTTAAACTTTATATTTTCTATTTCGATGAACCATAAGTTTAATCGTCGACTGCGGTGCCTAGGCTAAGTCAAAACTAAGTGCCTCAACTGCGAAGCTCATTTTTCTATTCTTTCTTATCTCGGCATGACCTACCAAAGTAGAGTCTCCGTCATCGATGCCTAGACTAGGAAAATGATAGCCTTGCAAGTAAAATAGATTTCTCTTGAGATAGACATTCGGTTGATATCTTGTGAGAATTTAAAGTTTTTTTCTATTTCTGAGCTAGTTCTTTGTAACCTAGTAACAGGTCACATGTGTGATCACTATTATTTTAAGGGGGACATTTTTATGTCAGAACGTAAACTTTTCACGTCTGAGTCAGTTTCGGAGGGACATCCGGACAAGATTGCAGACCAGATTTCAGATGCTATTTTGGATGCTATTTTAGCAAAGGATCCAGATGCTCACGTTGCTGCTGAGACAGCTGTCTATACAGGCTCTGTCCATGTTTTTGGAGAAATCTCAACAACTGCCTATGTTGATATCAACCGTGTGGTTCGTGATACCATTGCAGAGATTGGTTATACCAATGCTGAGTATGGTTTCTCTGCTGAATCAGTTGGTGTTCATCCATCCTTGGTTGAGCAATCACCTGATATCGCTCAGGGTGTCAATGAAGCACTTGAAGTGCGTGGTGAAGAAGAGCAGGATGCACTTGATTTGATCGGTGCTGGTGACCAGGGTCTCATGTTTGGTTTCGCCATTGATGAAACACCTGAGCTCTTGCCGTTACCGATCTCACTTTCTCACAAATTGGTGAAAAAATTAGCGGATCTTCGTAAATCGGGTGAAATCGCTTATCTTCGTCCTGATGCAAAATCTCAGGTTACGGTTGAGTATGATGAAAATGACAAGCCTGTTCGTGTTGACACAGTTGTTATTTCAACACAACATGACCCAGAAGCAAGCAATGAACAAATCCGTCAGGATGTGATTGAAAGAGTCATTAAAGCTGTTATTCCAGCAGAATACTTGGATGCAGATACCAAATTCTTTATCAATCCAACTGGTCGTTTTGTTATCGGTGGTCCTCAAGGGGACTCTGGTCTGACAGGTCGTAAGATTATCGTAGATACTTACGGTGGCTACTCACGTCACGGTGGTGGTGCCTTCTCAGGTAAGGATGCGACCAAGGTTGACCGTTCTGCCAGCTACGCGGCTCGTTACATCGCTAAAAACATTGTTGCTGCTGGTTTGGCTAAGAAGGCTGAAGTTCAGCTAGCTTACGCTATCGGTGTGGCTCAGCCAGTTTCTGTTCGTATCGATACTTTTGGAACTTCTACGGTTTCTGAAGCTTCTTTGGAAAAAGCTGCGCGTCAGATCTTTGACCTCCGTCCAGCAGGTATCATCCAGATGCTTGATTTGAAACGTCCGATTTACAAACAAACTGCCGCTTACGGTCACATGGGTCGTACCGACATTGACCTTCCATGGGAAAAATTGGATAAGGTCGATGAATTGAAAGCAGCGGTAGCTCAATAAGTAATAATATAAATGTGAGAGTTAGCAAATTGTCTAACTCTTTTTGTATGACTGTCTGCTCTGCTATTTTTTAATAAAAACTTATCGAATAAACTTTCTTTACGCACTTTTTTGGGTAAATTTAGTTAGTGTGACAATAAGGTTACGTAAAGTTTTCAGTTTTATGAAAAAAATCAGCAAATGCTCTGTCTCTTTAATTGTGTTATAGGGATAAATGTGCTAAAATAAAAAGGTTGAATTCTAGTATAAGAAAGTTTAGAGAGTATGCGAAAAATTGTAATCAACGGTGGAAAACCACTGTCAGGTCAAGTAGCGGTTTCAGGTGCTAAAAATAGTGTTGTTGCCCTAATTCCAGCCATTATCTTAGCAGATGATATCGTTACCCTTGATGGCGTTCCTGCTATCAGTGATGTTGACAGTCTTATTGAAATCATGGAGATCATGGGTGCCAAGGTAAAACGTGATGGCGAAACCCTTGAAATTGATCCAAGAGGTGTTGAAAATAAACCCATGCCTTATGGGAAAATCAATAGTCTACGTGCTTCATATTACTTCTACGGTAGTCTTCTAGGACGCTTTGGAGAAGCAGTTGTGGGTCTACCTGGTGGTTGTGACCTAGGACCTCGTCCGATTGATCTTCACTTGAAAGCATTTGAAGCTATGGGTGCAAAAGTCAGCTATGAAGGCGATAATATGCGCCTTTCAACTGGTGGAAAAGCTGTGCATGGGACTCAAATTTTCTTTGATACCGTAACAGTTGGTGCTACTATCAATACGATGATTGCAGCAGCTAAGGCAGAAGGTCGTACCATTATTGAGAATGCTGCGCGTGAGCCAGAGATTATCGATGTCGCAACACTTTTGAATAATATGGGTGCTCATATTCGTGGAGCAGGTACAGATATTATTACAATTGAGGGTGTTAAAACCCTTCACGGAACGCGTCACCAAGTTATCCCCGACCGTATCGAAGCAGGATCATATATCGCCATGGCAGCAGCTGTTGGTGAAGGAATTAAGGTAACCAATGTTCTCTACGAACACTTGGAATCATTCATTGCCAAATTGGATGAGATGGGCGTTCGTATGACTGTTGAGGAAGATGCTATCTTTGTTGAAAAGCAAGAGAAGCTCAAGGCAGTCTCTATTAAGACTGCGCCTTATCCAGGTTTTGCGACTGACCTTCAACAACCTTTGACACCGCTCTTGCTAAAAGCAGAAGGTCGAGCAACTATTACCGATACTATCTATGAGAAACGTGTCAACCATGTTCCTGAAATGGCTCGTATGGGTGCAAATATCTCGACAGTTGGTGGTCGCATTGTTTATGAAGGACCAAATGACTTGACAGGTGCTCCAGTTAAGGCGACAGACCTCCGTGCAGGTGCAGCGCTTGTAACAGCTGGTCTCATGGCTAAAGGTCGTACAGAAATTACAAATATCGAATTTATCCTTCGTGGTTATTCAAATATCATCGAAAAGCTCAAAGCTCTCGGTGCTGATATTGAATTGATTGAGGAATAAGACTTATAAAGTTTTTATCTGATAGGTCAAGATAATTGATGTATTGGAAAAAAGCTTTGTCGTCATTCTAAAACCTGAAACGTTTGTTTCGGGTTTTTCTTTTTTGTAGAATGATTAATATTACTGATAAGTTAATATTTCTGAGAAATAATAACGCATATAAGGTTAAAGCTTATTTTTGTGTTATAATAAAAGGGATTGATTAAAAGATTAGGTATCATTTCTCTAAGAGGCTGAGAGTTGCAAGATAATTTTTGTGTCAAAAAGAGAAGCTATGTAGAGTCTAATAAGTCTGAGAAAGGAAGAATTGTGGAAAAAATTAGTGTAGTCATTCCTGTATATAATGGTGAAGCTTATCTGAGACAGTGTGTGGAGAGTGTCTTGAACCAAACCTATCAGAATTTGGAAGTTATTATTATCAATGATGGCTCTAAAGACTCGACAGCTTTAATTTGTGAGCAATTGCGTCAGGAAGATTCTCGGATTAGAGTCTTGCATAAGCCTGTAAATCAGGGGATAGGAGCAGGACGTAATTCTTCTTTAGAATTGGCGACTGGAGATTATCTTGTTTTCGTTGATTCAGATGACTGGATTGATCCTAATCATGTTATGGATCTTTATGACCTCATGAAGCGTATGGATAGTGATGTTGCCATTGCTAATTTTACCCAGTATTTTGAGGATACAGGTAAATATAATATCCATATCACTGCAGATGACTACTATGAGGAAGTCTATACACCTCAAGAATGGTTTAAATTCCAATACGGTCATGGTAACAATCTTAGTTTGTGTTTCACAGTTCCTTGGGGGAAGATGTATAAGCGTTCGCTTTTTGAAACAATTCTCTATTACACAGATGGTTTTGGAGAGGATGATCGCACGACTTGGAAGATTTATCTTATGGCTGATAAGATTGCCTATATGCATCGCTCTAGCTACCTTTACCGTGTTAATAGCGAAAGCATGACGCAAACTACTAAGGTTTCTACGGTTTTTCATGTGGGACCAATAGCAGAGCGTTTAGAAGTGTTGAGTCTTCTAGGTTTTGATTTGACAGAAGAAATCAAGGCATATAAATGGCGTGCGCAGATAAATAGAGATGACAAACTGAGAAATGGTGATGTTAAGGCCTATAAGGACCTAGAATTCCGTATGAAATTACTAGAAAAATACAAGAGATAATATGCGAGTTTATATAACAAATATCAACGGTCTAGCTGGTACAGCTCAATTTGCACAAAACATGGTTACTGATATTGCAGTGGAGTTGGGCTACCGTGAATTGGGCATTTACCGTTATGATATGAATTACGATAGTCCGTCAGAATTGAGTAAGCGTATCGATGGTATCGTGGCTGGGCTTCATCATGGAGATGTGGTCATTTTTCAGACGCCGACTTGGAATACAACAGCCTTTGATGAGCGTATCATGGAGAAACTCAGAGCCTATCATATTAAGATTGTAGTCTTTATCCATGATGTCGTTCCTCTCATGTTTGCTGGGAATTTCTATCTGATGGATAGGACGATTAACTACTATAATAAGGCTGACCTGATTATTGCGCCGAGCCAGGCTATGATTGATAAATTACGTCAACATGGTTTGACCGTTGAAAAAACTATTATTCAGGGAATGTGGGACCATCCGACCTCAATTCCTAGCCTGCTTGCCCAGTTTGAGAAGAAGATTCATTTTCCTGGGGATTTAGAGCGTTTTAGTTTTGTACGTTCATGGCAATATGACTTTCCCCTCCATCTCTATTCAAGGCAGGGCGATGGTCTTCCAGAAAAGGTAATCCATCATGCCTACATGCCTGATGAAGAGCTTCTCTTGGAATTGTCCAAGGGTGGTTTTGGTCTGGTCTGGATGGATGACCATGATAAGGAGTATCAGAAACTCTACTGTCCTCATAAGTTGGGGACCTTCCTAACAGCTGGTATTCCAGTTTTTGTTCAGAGAGGTATTGCCAATCAAGACTTGATTGAGCGTAATCAACTTGGCTTTGTAGTGGATAGTTTGGACGAAGTGATTGCTATTATGGATGGAATGGATCAGGTTAGATATCAACAATTGGTAAATCGTGTTAGAGAATTTAATCGACTCTTGCGATATGGTTACTTTACCCGTCGTCTTTTGACGGATGCAGTGTTTGAGGTGTTGTGTGACTAAAAAAGACTTATCAACAATCAAGGTTCTTCCGATATTGGAGAGCCTGACATATATCAATAATCATCATTCTTCTGTTGCTCGTTTTGGTGATGGCGAGATTGATATTATTACAGGGAAAAATATCCCTTACCAAACTTATGATCCTGAATTGGCAGCTGGTTTGAAAAAAATTCTCCAGACACCAAGTAGCGAGGAGTTGCTGGTCTGTCTCCCAGATGTTTTTGACAAGATGGAGCGTTATAATAGTAATGCACGTTTTTTCTGGAAGGGGCATTTTGAGCAATATAGGGACTTTTATGAAGAAAATTGCCATTCGGACTGGTATGGTTCAACCTTCATTTCGAGACCTTATATTGATTTAGAAGACAAGAGCCCAGCGGATGCTTATTTTGCTGAATTAAAGAAGATGTGGCAGGATCGTGACCTTCTGATTGTGGAGGGAGTGACCTCTAGGTCAGGTGTGGGAAATGACCTTTTTGCAAATGCCAAGTCTATTTCTAGAATCATTTGCCCGTCGCATAATGCCTATGACTATTATGATGATATTTTGTCAGCGATCATCAAGCATCAGAAGAATAAACTTGTTCTAATCATGTTGGGACCAACGGCTAAACTTTTGTCTTACCAATTAACTCTCTTAGGACACCAGGCTATTGACCTTGGGCATATTGATTCAGAGTATGAATGGTATCAGATGAAAGCGACGCAGAAGGTCAAATTGAATCATAAACATACTGCAGAGTCAAATTATGATTATGATATCACCTTCCTTGAAGACGAAGCCTACGATCAGGAAATTATTGAGACCATTGGTGTTGATTTACCTAAAGCAGAGAAAAATGATGATAAAAGTGCTGATAAAATCAGTATCATCATTCCTGTCTACAACGTTAAAGACTATCTGACTCGTTGTATGGAGTCAATCCTCAAGCAGACGCATGACAATTTTGAGGTTATCCTGGTAAATGATGGCTCGACAGATGGTAGTGCCAGTCTCTGTCAGGACTTTGTTGCTAAAGATAGCCGTGTACGACTCATTCATCAAGAAAATGCAGGTCCGTCTGCAGCACGCAACCATGCCTTGGACCATGTCAGTGGTGACTACATTACCTTTATTGACTCAGATGATTTTGTCGAAGAGACTTATTTGGAAAATCTGCTGGTGCATCTTAAGGAGACGGATTCAGATATTTCAGCAACAAACTTTTCATCCTTTAATGAAGAACGCAAGTCCTTCCTTTTCTACCATACTAAAGAGAATTACTTCAAAAAAGTTTATTCTGTTCAGGAGTGGCTGGACCAAGAAGGTAATATGAAGAATAATCTTCATCTAGCCTTTGTCTTTTCACCACTTAAGCTCTATAAAGCAGAGCTTTGGGAACAGGTCCGTTTCCCAGTTGGTCGTTTAAGAGAGGATGATGCGACAATTTATAAGGTGTATCTACGTGCAAATCAGATTGCCTTTACCAATTCTGGTCCCTACTATTATTCACAGCGTTCAGAAGGACTCTCGCGAAATGGAATGCTTAAAGATGTTTCAAGTATGGTCAGCAATGCTGAAGAACGTATCGCACTTATGGTCATGTTGGGCTACAATCCTGAAAAGCAAATTGAATCTTATCTAGGTCGTCTAAGAAAATGTCAGGCAGATGCTCTATATAGCGGTCAAATCGCACTCTATAAGGACTTGTCAGCCAAGGTTGACCTCTACGATAACTATAAGAAAGGAAACTAGATGGAGAAGGTTTCAGTAATTGTTCCTGTTTTTAATGCAGGAGAATTTCTCAGACAGTGTCTGGATAGTATCCTCAACCAGACCTATAGCAATTTGGAGTTGATTCTAGTTAATGATGGCTCAACAGATGGCTCTGCAGCTGTTTGTGAAGAGTATCGTCAGAAGGACAAGCGTGTCCGACTTGTTCATAAAAAACTTGGAGGTGGTGGCGTGGGTGCAGCTAGAAATACTGCTCTGCCATTGATTTCAGGCGATTATGTCCTCTTTGTTGATAATGACGATTGGTTGGAGGAGAATCATATCGAATTTCTCTACCAGTCGCTTAAAGAATCTGATAGTGATATTGCTGTTGCTAACTTTACAGAGTTTTTCCAAGATCGAGGAACTTTTGGTTTCCACATGTCGTCAGAGGATTATTTCCGCAAGGTTTATACTCCTCAAGAATGGTTTAAGATGCAATATGATGGGCATTTTTCCTTTAGCCAGTGCTTCACCGTGCCTTGGGCTAAGCTTTATAAGGCTCAGCTTTTTGAAAATATCGTCTATCCTGAAGACGAAAAGGTAGAGGATGATTACACAACCTGGAAGATCTATCTGATGGCGGACCGCATTGTTTACTCTAACTCTGGCATTTATTTTCATAGAAAGAGTTCAACCAGTGTGACTAAGACTGTTGATCAGACTTATGTCTTTCCATTGCGGAGCATTGAAGAGCGTGTCGCTATTCTTGGTTTAATCGGCTTTGATATTTCTGAGGAGTTGAGGGCTTATCGCTGGCGATTGCAGCTTCATAAGGACTCATTTTTAGAGGCTGGCAGAATGCAAGATTACCATAAATGCCTCCAAAAGCTTGCAATTTTGGAGAAATGGCTTTAAAAATTGTATATTTTAAAGAGACTGGAGTTTATAATAATTCTAGTCTTTTTTTGTATATTTTAGTCTTTATTCAGTATAATTTCCTTTTAATTGTCACCTTGAAACAAATTTTCTGAAAATTCCTCAACTTCTGAAAGATGTCTTGTAAAAATGAAAGCACTATCCTTAATTTAAAGCTATTTTCACGAAATAGTGAAATAGAAAGTTTTTTTAATTTTTTATATCTAAATCCTTGTATATAAGATATAAAAGTGTTAGAATCTAATGTGCTATTGCTAAATCATTATAGAAAAACAAGGAGACACAAATGGGAAAAAAGACTTTTGATCATTCCTATGGAGAATCATCGCGTAAAACGCGCGTGAAAATGCACAAGTCAGGTAAACACTGGGTAACGACAGTAATGTCACAGATTGGCTTGATTCGCTTTATGAAAAAAGGGACATCAACACCAGTTAAAGTTGCTGATATCACATCAATGACAAATCGTCACTCAGCTATGATTGGCTTGCTTCGTGGTGCGGTTGCAGCTGGTGCAGTAGTAGGTGCTGGCGCAATCATCGAACAAGATGTTCAAGCTGATGAAGTGACTGCAGTTACTACTGAAGTTAGCACGACAACAACTGTTCTTGCAGGTAATGATACAGTCGCTATGTCAACTGACTCAGCTACGACTGAATCATCAGACGCTAGTGTAGCGACTGAAAGTCAACCAGCTACTGAAGAAGAGACAGTAGTAGAAACAACTCAAGCAGATGAAACAGACCAGACAGTGGCTTCTGATTCTCTATCAGAAAGTCTTTCTCAGTCAGAGTCAGTTTCAGCTTCTGAATCACAAGTTGTGTCAGAATCTCTTTCAAATTCAGAATCAGTATCAACATCTGAAAGTACAAGTCAAGCAGAAGTTGCAGTAGTTGCGACAACAACAGAAACAGCTACAACTAGCGCTAGTCAAGCATCTGCACAAGCTCAAGCAACAACAGAAGCTGCAACTACATCAACAGATTCAACAAGTAGCGAAGAAGAGCTTGCTCAGGCTAAGTCAGACCTTGCAACAGCATCACAAGAGCTTGCAGAACGTATCGAAACAGCACAAGCGCTCAATATTGATGTTACTGCAGCTCAAGCAGTTGTTAGCCAAGTCGATACACTTACAGAATCAGCTAACGCTAGCTTGGCAACATTGATTGCTGCCGCAGCAAGTGCTAAAGAACAAACAGAACTTCTTGAAGAAGAAATCATCGCTAAAGATGCATCTGACTCAGTAGCTTCGGATTCAGCTAATCTTGTAGCAGCAACAGCAGCTACTGTGGCTAAGTCTGATGTAAGTACACAATTGACTAATGTGACGATGTCTTTTGATGATAGTGAGAATGCTAC
This sequence comes from Streptococcus loxodontisalivarius, assembly GCF_016908645.1. Classification (GTDB taxonomy): domain Bacteria; phylum Bacillota; class Bacilli; order Lactobacillales; family Streptococcaceae; genus Streptococcus; species Streptococcus loxodontisalivarius. The sequence continues at coordinate 3,903 of NZ_JAFBEH010000046.1, read as the reverse complement.
TGCTGGAACTATCAATATGGGTTCAGGTGAGCGTCTTCAATTTACAGTTTCATTCCAAGTATCTTCTGCAAGTAAAGGTGATACATTTACTATTGAACTTAGTGAAAATCTAGATCCTAACGGAATTGGTTCTTATCTTGAACTTGAAGATATTAAAGCTAATGGAGTGACACTTGCGACAGGTGTCTATGATACTGCTACCCACTCAATGGTCTATACTTTTGCAACCGACGTTACTTCTACGACAACTGCAACAGTAACAAATCCACTTTGGGCAGATGATCAAAAGATTCCAAATAATGCTACGAATCAAACATTTACAGCAACACTAAGTGGAACGTCAACAACAGCTTCAACAACGCAAAATGTTGTTTATGGTACAGCAAACAAAAATGAGTCACCTCAAGGTACATCTACCACAACTCTTGATGTAAATTCTCGTGTTGTAAATCAAAATGAAACAGCTGAAACTTTCCAATACAATACAGTAATCAATCCTTCAGGTAATGTTCTTTCTTCAGCTTACTCATACAAAACTGTAATTGGGAATTACCCTAGCGAAACTCTATCTAGCGGACATGTTGTTAATAGTACAATTGATCTATCAAAAGCGACTGTTAAAGTTTATCAAGCTAAAGTTTCTGATATTGCTGATAACATCTATCCTGATGTCTCTAAGTTAGCTGATGTAACATCTACTTATACACCAACGATTGATTCTTCTGGAGATATTGTTATCAATTGGGAAACAAGTGCTTTCCAATCATACGCTTATGATGATGTTTATCTTGTTGTTGTTAATGGTTCATATGCTGGTAGTGAGGACCTTGCTCTTATCTCATCACTTTCTACAACAACATCAAACGGTAGTGTTTACAGCTCAGCACATGCTGCATATGTAGAAGATGTTTCTGGAAGCAGTAGTTTTGAGTCAGAATCAGCATCTGAGTCACTTTCAACATCTGAATCACTTTCTAATTCAGAATCAGCATCTTCTTCTGAATCATTGTCAGACTCAGAATCATTATCTGCATCTGAATCAGCATCAAGCTCAGAGTCATTGTCTAACTCAGAGTCAACATCAAGTTCAGAGTCAGTATCAAATTCAGAATCAACATCAAGTTCAGAGTCATTGTCTAACTCAGAATCAACATCAAGTTCAGAGTCATTGTCTAACTCAGAATCAACATCAAATTCAGAGTCAGTATCTAATTCAGAATCAACATCAAGTTCAGAATCAGTAAGCAATTCAGAGTCAGTATCAAACTCAGAATCAACATCAAGTTCAGAGTCATTGTCTAACTCAGAATCAACATCAAGTTCAGAATCAGTATCTAACTCAGAATCAACATCAAATTCAGAGTCAGTATCTAATTCAGAATCAACATCAAACTCAGAGTCAGTATCTAATTCAGAATCAACATCAAACTCAGAGTCAGTCTCAAACTCAGAATCAGTATCAAATTCAGAGTCAGTTTCAAACTCAGAGTCAACATCAAGTTCAGAATCAGTATCTAACTCAGAATCAACATCAAGTTCAGAATCAGCATCAACATCTGAATCAGTTTCAAACTCAGAGTCAGTAAGTAACTCAGAGTCAACATCAAGTTCAGAGTCAGTATCAAACTCAGAATCAACATCAAACTCAGAGTCATTGTCTAACTCAGAGTCAACATCAAACTCAGAGTCAGTATCTAATTCAGAATCAACATCAAACTCAGAGTCAGTATCTAATTCAGAATCAACATCAAGTTCAGAGTCAACATCAAATTCAGAGTCATTGTCTAACTCAGAATCAACATCAAATTCAGAGTCAGTAAGTAACTCAGAGTCAACATCAAGTTCAGAATCAGTAAGTAACTCAGAGTCAGCATCTAATTCAGAATCAGTAAGCAATTCAGAGTCAACAACATCAAGCTCAGAATCAGCATCAACATCAGAATCAGTCTCAAACTCAGAGTCAGTCTCAAACTCAGAATCAGTATCTAATTCAGAATCAACATCAAGTTCTGAGTCAGTAAGTAACTCAGAATCAACGTCAAATTCAGAGTCAGTATCTAATTCAGAATCAACATCAAATTCAGAGTCAGTTTCTAATTCAGAATCAACATCAAGTTCAGAATCAACATCAAGTTCAGAGTCAGTATCAAACTCAGAATCTGCATCAACATCTGAATCAGTAAGCAACTCAGAATCAGTTTCTAATTCAGAATCAACATCAAATTCAGAGTCAGTATCAAACTCAGAATCAGCTTCAACATCTGAATCAGTATCAAACTCAGAATCAACATCAAATTCAGAGTCAGTATCAAACTCAGAATCAGTAAGCAATTCAGAGTCAGTTTCTAACTCCGAGTCAACATCAAATTCAGAGTCAGTTTCTAACTCAGAATCAACAACATCAAGCTCAGAATCAGCTTCAAAATCTGAATCAGTATCAAACTCAGAGTCAATTTCTAACTCAGAATCAGTATCAAATTCAGAGTCAGTCTCAAATTCAGAATCAGTTTCAAACTCAGAGTCAACATCAAGTTCAGAATCAGTATCTAACTCAGAATCAGTTTCAAATTCAGAGTCAGTCTCAAATTCAGAATCAACATCAAGTTCAGAGTCAGTATCAAATTCAGAATCAACATCAAATTCAGAGTCAGTTTCTAATTCAGAATCAACATCAAACTCAGAGTCAGTAAGTAACTCAGAATCAGTAAGCAATTCAGAGTCAACATCAAGTTCAGAGTCAGTATCTAATTCAGAGTCAACATCAAATTCAGAGTCAGTCTCAAACTCAGAATCAACATCAAATTCAGAGTCAGTATCAAATTCAGAATCAACATCAAACTCAGAGTCAGTATCAAATTCAGAATCAACATCAAGTTCAGAATCAGTAAGCAATTCAGAGTCAGTCTCAAACTCAGAATCAACATCAAACTCAGAATCAACATCAAATTCAGAGTCAGTCTCAAACTCAGAATCAACGTCAAATTCAGAGTCAGTATCTAATTCAGAGTCAGTCTCAAACTCAGAATCAGTATCTAACTCAGAGTCGACATCAAATTCAGAATCAGTATCTAACTCAGAGTCAACATCAAGTTCAGAATCAGTATCTAATTCAGAATCAGTATCTAATTCAGAATCAACATCAAGCTCAGAGTCATTGTCTAACTCAGAGTCAACATCAAGTTCAGAGTCAGTCTCAAACTCAGAATCAACATCAAACTCAGAGTCAGTATCAAATTCAGAGTCAGTAAGTAACTCAGAGTCAACATCAAGTTCAGAGTCAATTTCTAACTCAGAATCAACATCAAACTCAGAGTCAGTCTCTAATTCAGAATCAACATCAAACTCAGAGTCAGTAAGCAATTCAGAGTCAGTAAGTAACTCAGAATCAACATCAAATTCAGAGTCAGTCTCAAACTCAGAATCTGTATCAACATCTGAATCAGTAAGCAACTCAGAATCAGTTTCTAATTCAGAATCAACATCAAACTCAGAGTCAGTAAGCAATTCAGAGTCAGTATCAAACTCAGAATCTGCATCAACATCTGAATCAGTAAGCAACTCAGAATCAGTATCTAATTCAGAATCAACATCAAATTCAGAGTCAGTATCTAATTCAGAATCAACATCAAATTCAGAGTCAGTAAGCAATTCAGAGTCAACAACATCAAGCTCAGAATCAGCTTCAACATCTGAATCAGTCTCAAACTCAGAGTCAGTCTCTAATTCAGAATCAACATCAAATTCAGAGTCAGTATCTAATTCAGAATCAACATCAAATTCAGAGTCATTGTCTAACTCAGAATCAATATCAAGTTCAGAGTCAGCAAGTACATCTGAATCGGAATCAGTTTCTAACTCAGAGTCTGTATCTACATCTGAATCAGAGTCAGTCTCAAGTTCAGA
>NZ_JAFBEH010000045.1 GCF_016908645.1 Streptococcus loxodontisalivarius | reverse complement strand
CAAAAACCACACAGTGATTCTTTCGTCTTGATTGTTTTCGAGACGGAAATCATTGTGTGGTTTTATGTTGAAGCTCGTTTTTGCCCAGCCTCTTTTTATTATCTTATTTAGGTGCGATAACTTCAGCACCACCCATGTAAGGACGGAGAACTTCTGGGATTGTAACAGAACCATCTTCGTTTTGGTAGTTTTCAAGGATAGCAGCGACAGTACGTCCGACTGCAAGTCCTGAACCGTTGAGGGTGTGGAGAAGTTTCACTTTACCATCTGCTTCGTCACGGTAACGAATTTGGGCACGGCGTGCTTGGAAATCTTCTGTATTTGAACATGATGAGATTTCACGGTATGTATTTTGTGCTGGAATCCAAACTTCCAAGTCGTAAGTTTTAGCAGCTGAGAATCCCATATCGCCAGTACACAAGGTAATGACACGGTATGGAAGGTTTAGTTTTTGAAGAATATTTTCAGCATTTGCTGTCATTTTTTCAAGTTCTTCATATGATTCTTCTGGTTTAGCAAATTTGACCATTTCAACCTTGTGGAATTGGTGAAGACGGATAAGACCACGTGTATCACGTCCTGCTGAACCAGCTTCTGAACGGAATGATGGGCTCATAGCAGTGAAGTAGATTGGTAGGTCTTTACCGTCGATGATTTCATTGCGGTAGTAGTTTGTCAAAGGTACTTCAGCCGTTGGAATCAATACAAATGGACGTTCTTCATCATTGATTTCAAAGGTATCTTCCTTGAATTTTGGATATTGCCCAGTACCAAACATTGAGTCGTGGTTAACCATATATGGTGTGATCATTTCAGTGTAACCTTCTTTAGCGTGTTCATCCAACATGAAGTTGTAGAGAGCACGTTCCAGGCGAGCACCCAATCCTTTGTAGAAGAGGAAACGAGAACCAGTTACCTTAGCACCGCGTTCCCAGTCAAGGATATCGAGGTCTTCACCGAGATCCCAGTGAGCTTTTACATCGAAGTCAAATTCACGAGGTGTTCCCCAACGGCGAACTTCTACATTTTCTTCTTCGTCAGCACCGACTGGAACATCATCAGCTGGTGTATTTGGTAAGATAGCAATCATTGTGTTGAGTTTTTCATCAACTTCAGCTAATTGAGCATCGACAGCCTTGATATCTGCAGATACTTTTTGCATAGCAGCGATTTGTTCAGAAGCGTCTTCTTTGTTACGTTTTGCTTGAGCGATTGCATCTGTAGCGATATTACGCTCAGCTTTTAATTCTTCTGATTGGATCAAGAGTTGACGACGTTTTTCATCAACTTCTTTAAGTTCACGAAGTGTTGCTTCATCAACACCACGGTTAGCGAGTTTTGTAGCGACTTGGTCAAAGTCGTTACGAATACGTTTAAGGTCTAACATATACAGATACCGAGCTCGAAAACTCCTATTTTAAGGTAGTTTTTCGAGCGATTTAGTTAGGTGAAGCCTAACCAAATTTTCCTTTCTAAATTATCAACTAATAAGTTACTGAAAGTCCTCTTTTTCGATGGCGACAGATGGATAGTGGGCAAGTTGTGTCAAATCTCTATCTAATGGTAAATCATAAATAGCTAGATAATCTTGAGGGAATTGTTCTTGGAGTTCTTTTAGCTTGTCTTGGATGGTCTCGGCCTGTTGAGTGGCGTAAGCAACCTCAACGACAGCTTGATTGACTTTATTATCAATAAAAGCATGGATGATAATTTGTATCATACAAACCTCCTTAAAAGAAAAACACAGCCTTGTAAGAATGCTGGAGCGCTAAGAGCGCGGTTCCATCCAGCTTCACAATGACTGTGCACTTGATTATTTATTTATAGTGGATTGAGAAAGAGATAGGACTAGGCAAGGAGCTGAAGATAGAACTAACGTTCATCAAAGCGACTTAACGCAGTCCTAACCTTTATTCAATTCACTATACTATTGATTCACGGTAGAATTTCACACCCTCGCTCTACCTACTCGCAGCAACCGTAGGCTTTCTGAAAAAACAAGAAGTCTTACTTATCCGTTGCTATTATTATATCTAAATTATGACTTTTTCGCAAATAATCTTCCAAATTTTTGAAGTAAGGTTGGCATTTTGACGACCTTATCATTACCAATCTTGTCACGGGCAATCTTGAGAATCTTGCCTGAATCTTTAGAGGCAAACATGAGTTTACGATTGTCGGAAATAAAGATATGGAAATGACGGCTGACGCTTTTACCTGAGACATTAGCTCCGATTTGTTGAATTTGGTTCCAAGGAATTTGAACGTATTTTTCCACATTGTTATCTGGATAAAATTCTAATGCCTTATCACCAACTAAAAATTTTCCAACCTTGTTGCCACCGATGCCGACATAGTAGACACCGGTTGTTGAGAGTTCAACTTTAGTATTTAATGATTGAGCCATGTTTTCTCCTAAATCATACTTATTTTGTCATCTTTTGTGTCTGCTCGGCTATTATCATGAGAGCAAATGAGATTTAAAAAGGAAAGCCTGAAGCCGATAGGCTCCAAGCTCCTTTTTGTTTATTACATCCAACCAATAACGTGAAGGAGAACACCAGCGATGAAGAGACCGATGATGATTGTGATTGGTGATACTTTTTTCTTGAGCAACCACATACAGAAGAATGTAAGGAGAAGTCCAAGAAGTCCAGGAATCAATGAATCGATTTGTCCTTGAAGTGAGTTAGCTTTTTCTTGAGTCAAGCTAAGTCCATTGTTAAGGTTAGCAAGAATTTCTTGCAATTGGCTACCAGTAACATTTCCTTTAGGGAATTCGATGTAAGCACCTTCTGACAACTTAGTTGAAGGAAGGTTAAGAGCCATCTTAACTGATACCCAACGTTCAACAAGGGCAGCAAGGATGAACATACCGAGGATAGAAGCACCTTTAGTGATGTCTTGAAGGATACCACCTGAAAGGTCTTTAGTGATTTCAGAACCAGCCTTGTAACCAAGTTCTTGTGTGTACCATAGGAAGGCCATACGGATGATGTTCCATCCGAAGAAGAAGATGATTGGACCAAGGATGTTACCTGACATAGCGATAGAAGCGCCAAGGGCCCCGAGGATAGGACGCACTGTAAACCAGAAGACTGGGTCACCGATACCGGCAAGAGGTCCCATCATACCGATTTTAACACCTTGGATAGCAGTATCATCGATATCTGCACCAGCAGCTTTTTCTTCTTCAAGAGCAAGTGTTACCCCAAGGATTGGAGAAGCGATGTATGGGTGAGTGTTAAAGAATTCCAAGTGACGCTCAAGAGCAGCTGATTGGTCTTCTTTGCTTGTGTAAAGACGTTTAATTGCTGGGATAAGAGCATATGCCCAACCCAAGTTTTGCATACGTTCGTAGTTCCATGATCCTTGTAGGAATGTTGAACGCCACCAAACTTTAAGACGATCTGATTTTGTAAGTTGTACTTTTTCAGCCATGATTATCTCCCTTCTCTTAGTAGTCTTCTAGGATATCGCCGATTGGGTCGCTTGAACCAGCGCCACCGCCGTTACCTGAACCACCTTGTTTTGAAAGGTTGAGGTAGATAAGGGCAAGGGCAACACCGATAGCACCAAGAGCGATAAGTGTCAATTCGCTAAGAGCAGCAAAGACAAAACCAAGAACGAAGAATGGCCATGTTTCTTTTGTAGCCATCATGTTGATAACCATTGCGTAACCAACGGCAACAACCATTCCACCACCGATTGTCATACCATCTGACAACCAAGCTGGGATAGCATTAAGCATACCTTGAACTGTATCAGTTGGAAGGGCAAGAAGAAGGGCAACTGGGATAGCGATACGAAGACCTTGCATAACAAGAGCAGTGTAGTGAGCACGCTCAACAGCACCGATATTACCTTGTTTTGCAGCGGCATCAGCACGGTGAACAACCGCAACTGAAAGGGTACGAACAACCATTGTAAGGGCAAGACCAGCTACGGCAAGAGGTACGGCAACGGCAGTTGCAACACCAATACCTTTAGAAGTGAAGTCTCCACCTTTAACAAGGATTACAGCGGCTGCAGAAGCAGCAAGTGCAACGTCTGGGGCAACGGCAGCACCGATGTTAGCCCAACCGAGGGCGATCATTTGAAGAGTACCACCAAGCATAATACCTGCAGTAACGTGACCTGTTGCAAGACCAATCAAGGTACATGAAACAAGTGGTTGGTGAAGTTGGAACTCGTCGAGGATACCGTCCATACCAGCGAAGAAGGCGATAACCACAACCAAAATCATAGAAATAATTGACATTATTCTAAATCCTTTCGTTTTCTTTCTTTTATCGAGTGATGTGTCTGTAGAGACTCATCAACTATTATTGAACATTTGCTTTGTTGATAAGGTCAAACAAGTCTTTCTTAGAATCGTTTGGTACTTTACGAACATCGAATTGCACGCCTAGGTCACGCAATTTTTCGAAAGTAGCAACATCATCTTTATCCATTGAAAGAACGTTGTTTACCATTGTTTTACCTGTTGAGTGAGCCATAGAACCGACATTAAGTTCTTTAATCTCAACACCACCTTCAATAGCTTGAAGAGCTTCTTGAGGTGTTTCAAACAAGATAAGCGCGTGTGTATTTCCAAAACGAGGATCTTTAGATGCTTCAATCAATTTACGGATTGGAACAACGTTAGCCTTAACACCATTTGGTGCGGCTTGTTTAATCAAGCTCTTACGAAGATCATCTTGTGATACAGCGTCAGATGCAACGATGATACGGTCTGCTTTAGAAGCAGGAGTCCAACCTGTCGCAACTTGTCCGTGAAGGAGACGTGTATCAATACGAGCAAGATTGATTTTAAGTTTTCCATCTCCGATAACTGTTCCTTCAGGAATAGCACCTTGAAGTTCAGTTTTTCCTTCAGAAGCTGCAGGAGCTTCTTCTACAGGATTAAGCTCTTCAGGAAGGGCTTTAATACCATCCTTAGCTTCCTTGATAATGTTTGCGGCAACTTGTTCAACCCCAGCATTGGCATCCATAAGACGCTCAGTGTAGGCTTGAATAAGCATTGGCAAGTTAAGACCTGTGATGATGGCAATCTTACGATCAGGATTTTCTCCTGAAACTCGGCTAGCTTGGTTAAATGGAGAACCACTCCACAGGTCAGCTAGGACGAGAATTTCATCATCAGCATCAAATTGAGCGATAGCATTGTTGAAGTGAGCATACAAATCATCTGGACCTTCATTAGGCATGAAAGTGACGACTTGAACTTTCTCTTGATCACCAAAGATCATAGATCCTGATTGATGAATACCTTCAGCAAATTTACCGTGGCTGGCAATAATAATACCGATACCCATTCTTGTTCTTCCTCCTAAAAAAATATTTTTCTTAAGATAAAAAAGAACCTCTCCAGATTTTAGGTCATGTTTTTTGACATGACACTCTTTTTTATCTTAAAAAATCTCAGAACAAAGATATTGTAAAACGTTTTCACAAAAATTGCAAGCCCTTTTTTAGAAAAAATTTGTAAAATAGCAAAAATTTCCAGTTTCAATCACGAAAAATAGCGAAAGTAAGCAAGAATCTCTCAAAAAGACTCCCTACCTAGAAAGATAAGGAGCCTTATATCATTTTATGGGAATTTCCAATTTCATTTTTAAGTGCTATTTAAATAGGAAGAGTTTTTGCAATTCTTTTGCCACACCATCTTCTTCATTGCTGTAATTTAGTTGTTTATCAGCGAAAGGAAGGAGTGTTTGACTGGCATTTTTCATAGCATAACCTGTTTGAGCAAGCGCCAGCATTTCAGTATCATTATGCTCATCACCAAAGGCAATCAAATCTTGTCTTGACATGCCAAGGGCATTGAGGAGATATGTGAGGGCATAGGCCTTGTTGATCCCTTTTGGAGAACATTCAAGAATGTTGAGTGGACCACCCCAAGAGTCTACTTCCAACTCATTTTTAAAATGCATTTTCATCTCTTGTGCTAGAAGTTGTTTGTCTTGGTGACGTGTCTGCATAAGCAGAGCATTTGGATCACGGGTAATTTTTTGAGGATCTAGACGCATTGATTCGACAATCTTATCGACACCAAAGAGCTGTGGTTGGATAGTTTCAGGTCGATCCATAGTGATATAAAAATTTTGACGATATTCACTAGCAATGAAATCCATCTCCAGTTCTTCCTTATTCTTAAGAATTTCGAGAAGATATTTTTTGTCCAATTTGATAGAATGCTCGAAGTCCCATTTAGTATCAGGGATATTAGTCAAGGAACCATTGAAGGAAATCAGAGGTGTTTTCAGATTAAGTGTACGGTAGTGATCGATAGCCATGCGATAGGGACGACCAGTAGCAATGACAACCAAGTGTCCCAAATCTTGAACAGCTTTTATGGTGTCAATCGTTGTTTGTGACAGGCTACCATCGGGAAGGAGGAGGGTACCGTCTAAATCAAGTGCAATCATTTTTTTGTTCATAATTGGCATTATAACAAAAATCTCACTCAAATGGGAGAAAAGGTCATCATTATGTTATAATTGAAAGTGAAACAAAAAAGAGGTTTTAGTATGCATAAGATTATTTTTAGTCATCTCTTCGTGGCTTTTATTTTATTTGGAATTTTGTATTATCAACCTGCTGTGGATGGTCTCATGGTTAGTGTGATTTTGGCTTTGGTCACTCTTGAAGCTGGTTTTTTAGCCCATCACTCAGGGAAGTCTATTCTTCGTTTATTATCTTTAATTGTCTGGCTGATTTTTTATCCCAATACCTTTAACATGTTGATGGGAATCAGCAGCGTTTCTTGGTCTGGAACGGCAGTTTGGACAGATGGTTCTATGGCTAGCTTCATGGTCTATTTAGCTGCCCTATCTTTCTCAGTGATTTCAGGGGCACTCAGCCTTCAGTTGATTTTGAAATCCTTCAATGCAAATCTTTATACGCAGTTTCTCTTGATTCCTGCAGTAGCTTTATTAACGAGTTTGTCAATTCATCTGGGGCAAACGACAAGTTTAGGATGGAGTGATTTCTTCCTTAGTCCGCTTAATTTCTTAGGACAAATTGGAGCTAGCTTGACTCTTGCTAATATCCCATTTTTGATTGGCATGACCTTTATCCAGTGTATGTTCCTTGTTTTACTCGGTGATGATTAGAAGAGGAAGTCATTTGATGGACATGAAACCATCACAAAAGCTAAAGCCAAATGTGATTAAATTAGGACTCTTACATCTTTTTTTCCTAGTGATTTCTCTAGGAATTAAGCATTATGATCTGTCAGGGCCTGACTTGATTTGGAATATGTTTCTAGCGATGCTTGCTATGGACTTTGCCTTTTTAGCTACTCTAGTTAGACAGCCAATCATAAGATTGCTGATTTCACTTCTTTGGTTGTTTTTCTATCCGAACACTTTTTACATGTTGACGGATATTATTCACATGCACTTTGCAGGAAAAGTTCTCTACGATGAGAGAAGTTTGATTCTCTATATGCTGTATGTTCCTAGTATTCTTTTTGGAGTTTTATCAGGTTTAGAGAGCGTTAGACTGATGCTAAAGACTTATCTGATATCATCTCCCTTGTATCGTCTGCTTTTTTACGTCTTCTTATCTTTTATTTCTAGTCTTGCTATCCATATTGGACGCTATGCTAGATTGAATTCTTGGGATCTTTTGATGAGGCCTGCCAAGGTTTTAGATGAAATGACGGCTCTGTTGTCAGGAGATAGTTTTTACTTTATTGCAGGATTTACCTGTATTCAATTGATGTGCCTTTGCTTTATTGATAATTTTAAAACCTCGGACGATTAGTCTGAGGTTTTAATGTTTACATGCATAAAATGATTTAAAGTATAAAATTTTAAGCTGATAGCATTGAAAAAGGAACGATATTTTGTTAAAATAGAAGTATCGTTCGTAAATAAGTTTATTTTACTTATAACGATCAAATGATTATTAATGCAGGGCCATGCCCGAAAAGGAGTCTCCATTCTCATGGAAAAGTTTTTTAAATTAAAAGAACATGGAACAGATGTTCGTACTGAAGTTCTAGCTGGTGTGACAACTTTCTTTGCAATGTCATACATCTTGATTGTAAACCCACAGATTTTGGGTCAAACAGGAATGCCAGCTCAAGGTGTTATGTTGGCAACTATCATTGGTTCTATTGCGGGAACATTGATGATGGGTCTCTATGCTAATATTCCTTATGCTATGGCACCTGGTATGGGACTTAATGCTTTCTTCACTTATACGGTCGTTTTTGCGCTTGGTTACACATGGCAAGAAGCTTTGGCTATGGTATTCATCTGTGGTATTATCTCAATGCTTATCACATTGACTAAAGTGCGTCGTATGTTGATTGATGAGATTCCTACTAGCCTTAAACGTGCTATTTCAGCAGGTATCGGGGTTTTCCTAACATACATTGGTATTAAAAATGCTGGCTTGATTAAATTCTCAATCGATCCAGGTAAGTACACTGTTTCAGGTACTGGAGCCGATAAGGCCTTGGCTTCTATTACAGCAAATTCAGCGGCCACACCGAGTCTTGTTACTTTTGACAATGCAGCTGTGCTTGTTGCCATTGCAGGGATTCTGATTACTGCCTTCTTTGTTATTAAAAATATCAAAGGTGGTGTGATGATTTCTATCGCAATTACAACAATCCTAGCAATTGCAGTTGGTGTTGTTGATTTGGGTGCTATCAATTGGTCACAAAATACGCTTGGTACTGCATTTACAGAATTGAGAGAGGTCTTCGGTGCGGCACTTGGTTCAGAAGGACTAGGTCATCTCTTCTCTGATATGAGCCGTTTGCCTGAAGTTCTGATGACAATCTTGGCCTTTGCCATGACTGATATTTTCGATAATGTTGGTACACTTGTTGGTACCGGTGAAAAAGCAGGTATCTTCAATATTGATGATAAGAATGCACCAGCAGGTTTGCAAAACAAAATGGATAAGGCCCTCTTCGGTGACATGGTTGGTACAACAATCGGTGCTATTGCAGGGACTTCAAACGTGACAACTTATGTTGAGTCTGCAGCAGGTATCGGTGCTGGTGGACGTACTGGTTTGACAGCAGTTGTTGTAGCGGGTCTCTTTGCTATCTCAAGCTTCTTCACACCACTTGTAAGTATCGTTCCTACTCAAGCGACAGCAGCAGTTCTTATTATTGTTGGTATCATGATGTTGTCTAACTTGAAAGATATTAACTGGGATGATTTGTCAGAAGCTATTCCAGCCTTCTTTACAACAATCTTTATGGGATTTGCCTACTCAATCACAGAAGGTATCGCCTGCGGTTTCCTAGTTTACACTTTCACGAAAATCGTTAAAAATGAAGCTAAAGATATCCATGCTATCATTTGGGTAATGGACCTTCTCTTCATCCTGAACTTCATCAGCTTGGCTGTTTTGTAAGACAGTTTGTAAGCGATATTCTATTTACAATTAGTCACTTAAGAGGAGGCTGGGACAAAAGTCCTAGCCTTCTTATTTTTTAATAATCCAGTTTGCAAGGCGCAGGGGTTGAGAGCCTTTCTTGCTGGCTTTGCCAGCTTAGAAAGTCCCCTGCACAGTTCATTAGGTGCTTTAGCACCAATAAACCACTGCTGAGTGGAGAGGATGAAAGCTACGCTTTCCTTATTTTCTATCTCAAACAGTCCACTGGACTGTTTGAGATAGAAAATAAATCAACTCTTACAGCCCTAACGAATGACGCAAACTTTGTTTGCTTCATTTCCAACTTCCAACAGTTCACTGAACTGTTGGAACTGTGCGGAGGTGGGAGTGAAACAGTCTGGGGATAGACTGTTTCAGGTCAGCAACCAAAAATAAAGATTTGCTGACAAAATCGAATTCCTTTGGAATTACCGATTTTTGTCCCACTCTCTTTTCTTGCTAGACTGAATGGGCAATTTTCGGAATTTTCTTGGAAGTTTCCTATTTTTTTGATACAATGGTAGCATGTTTAAGAGTCAAAATGAGACAGAGCTAATTGCTCTAGGAACTCGCATAGGTCATGCTCTCAGAGCTAAGGATGTCTTGGTTTTGACTGGTGATCTGGGTGCGGGAAAAACAACCCTAACCAAGGGGATTGCCAAGGGTTTGGAGATTGATCAGATGATCAAGAGTCCAACCTACACTATTGTTCGTGAATATGAAGGGCGTCTGCCTCTATATCATCTTGATGTCTACCGTATCGGTGATGATCCAGATTCGATTGATCTGGATGATTTTCTCTTTAGTGATGGTGTAACCGTTATTGAATGGGGAGAGCTGCTAGCTGATCATTTGCCAGATGATTACTTGGAGTTGCTTATCCGCAAGGATGGGGATGGGCGTCAGCTTGAGCTTCTTCCACACGGTTCTCGTTCTAAAGAACTTAGTGAGGCTATTGTTAATGGCTGAGCAGGAAGTTCTTTTTGGAGAAGCAGAAGTTAGTGATGCAAAAGCTTTGCTTGATTTTCTAGACAAGGTAGGAGAGCAGTCTGACTTTATCGACATTGATGAGTCAGGTATGCAGATGTCGCTTGCCCAGATGGAAGAATCGCTCAGCTATCGCTTGGAATCGACTAATAATATCTGCCTGATTGCCAAACTTGGTGAAAGGGTGATTGCCATGCTTAATGTGGCAGCAGATTTTAGAGAACAGACTAGACATATCGGAGATATCTTTATTGTTGTTGATAAGGATTATTGGGGATATGGACTAGGTCAAACCTTGATGGATTTGTGTCTTGACTGGGCTCAAGAAACAGAAGACATTTCCCGTCTTGAATTGACAGTTCAGGCTAGAAATGAGAGAGCTGTGCATGTCTATCAAAAATTCGGCTTTGAGATAGAAGGTGTCAAAAAACGCGGCGCTAAATTAAAAGATGGAGAATTTCTGGATGTTTACCTTATGGGGAAACTGATAGATTAATAAAAATATGAAACTTGGTAAAAAAATCTTACTGATGTTGGGGTTAATCTTCCTGACGACAATTGTTGCGGCTGGTGTCTATGTGACAGATGCCCTGAATTTTTCAAATAGTGCCCTTTCAAAGACCTTTAAGGAGTATGGTGACGGGGAAACAAGTACTGCCTTGCAGAATACTAAGCCCTTCTCTATTCTCCTGATGGGGGTGGATACGGGAGATTCTCAGCGTACAGATACTTGGTCTGGTAATAGTGACTCGATGATTTTGGTGACAGTCAATCCTGAAACTAAGACGACAACGATGACCAGTCTAGAACGTGATATTCTGGTTAATATTACCAATGACGGTGAAACCTACGAGGCTAAATTGAATGCTGCTTACGCAGCTGGCGGAGCTGAGCTTGCTATTTCAACGATTGAAGGTGTCCTTGATATCAATATTGATTACTACATGCAGATCAATATGCAGGGCTTGGTTGACTTGGTTAATGCCGTCGGTGGTATTACAGTTACTAATAGTTTTGACTTCCCTATATCAATTTCGGAAAATGAACCTGAGTACACAGCAACAGTTGAACCAGGGACTCACTTGATCAATGGTGAGCAAGCCCTTGTCTTTGCTCGTATGCGTTATGATGATCCAGAAGGTGACTATGGTCGTCAAAAACGTCAACGTGAGGTTATTCAAAAAGTTATGGCTAAGTTGTTGAACCTCAACAGCGTGGCTTCTTATAAGAAAATCCTTGAGGCTGTCAGCGCCAATATGCAGACAAACGTTGCACTCTCAACAAGTACGATTCCTCAATTGCTAGGTTATTCAAGTTCCTTGAAAAACATTACAGAGTATCAGTTGAAAGGTGAGGATGCAACGCTTAATGGTGGTTCTTACCAGATTGCGACGACTGATAACCTTCTTGAAATTCAAAATAATATCAAGAAACAGTTGGGCTTGACAGAGTCAACAGCTGACACTCTTAAGACAACAGCAGTACTATATGAGGATGTTTATGGTAGCTATAGTTCAGATGATACCTCTAGCTATGATTCAACTTATAGTAATGGCTATGATACTACTGGTGGTTATACTGACAGTGGCACTGTTACTTATGATAATCAGGCAGGAAGCGCAACTTATGGTGATACATCAGATGCGACTGCAGGTTACAATCAAGGTTACTAAATTATATCAAAGAAGTAAGTTTTCGCTTGCTTCTTTTTTGTTGAAAAAAGAAAACCACTAGCTGGGCTAGTAGTTTCAAAATGACTATCTTATTTGTTTTCTGGTGTTTGATACTTAGCCATTCGTTGCTGAATTTCAGCTAACCTTGGCTTACTTTCTTCTTGAAAAACACGGAGTTTGTAGGTCAGATCCTGGCTCATCTCTTGGATGTTTGCAGTTTGTTCTTGAATAGTAGTAAGGCTACTCTTGATACGGTCCAAATCTAGTGATGCAGCTTGTCCTGACTCTTTAAGTGAGCTCAGATTTTCTTTTACTTGGTCTCGGTTTTGGTAGAGTTTATAGCCAGCGTAGCCCAAGAGTCCAAGTAGGGTTAGGCGTCCAAGTTTCATTGTGCTACCTCTTTAGAAATCTGCTCTGCCAATTGTCCCAAAGCTTCAAAATCAGGTTCGTGAGTGGTGTAGTTGATTGAAAAACCATCACCAGATTCATAGCGAGGAATGAGGTGGATGTGGGCATGGAAAACCGTTTGTCCAGCAATCTCTTCGTTGTTATTAACGATATTCATACCTTGAGCGCCAGTAGCTTTTTGGAGGGCACGAGCAATCTTAGGGAGACGGGCGAAAGTTGTCTCTGCCGTTGCCTGATCCATGTCGAGAACGTTGCGGACATGCTTTTTAGGAATCAAAAGCGTGTGTCCTTTTGTTGTCTGTGAAATATCTAAAAAGGCGAGCACTTCGTCATCTTCATAGACTTTTGATGAGGGAATCTCACCAGCAACGATTTTACAAAAGATACAATTTTCCATGTGTTTGGCACCTTCTTCTATTTGGATTTTGTTATAATGGATACTATAAGTATATCAAAGTTAGGAATAAAGGTCATGTTAAAAATAGATGATTTGGTTGGGGGTTATCTGAACTTACCAGTCTTAAAAGAGATTTCATTCGAAGTGGCTGATGGGGAGTTGGTCGGTCTTATCGGGCTGAATGGTGCTGGTAAATCAACGACGATCAATGAGATTATCGGCTTACTTCGTCCTTATCAGGGAAAAATTACCATCGATGGCGTCAGTCTATCTGAGGATATGGAGGGCTATCGTCGCAAGATTGGTTTTATCCCTGAGACGCCTAGTCTCTATGAGGAATTGACTCTGCGCGAACATTTGAATACGGTTATGATGGCCTATGATGTGGATATTGTAGCAAGTCAGGACTATCTCATGGAGCTTCTACAAATCTTTCGTTTGGAGGATAAGTTGGACTGGTTTCCGACTCAGTTTTCTAAGGGAATGAAGCAGAAGGTTATGATTATCGCTGCGCTGATTATCAATCCGAGCCTGCTGATTATCGATGAGCCCTTCTTAGGACTGGACCCCCTAGCTATTTCAGATTTGACAGCTCTGTTAGAGAAGGAAAAGGAGAAGGGCACCGCTATTCTCATGAGTACCCATGTTTTGGACTCTGCTGAAAAGATGTGCGACCGTTTTGTTATTCTGCATCATGGACAAATCCGTGCCCAAGGTAATCTAGATCAGTTGCGCCAGACTTTTGGCGATGACAAGGCTAGTTTATCTGATATCTATATGGCGCTAACCAAGGAAGAGGCTGCCCATGATTAAGGAACTTCTTGGTCGTAGACGGCTAACCTTTCAAAATCAGTGTCTGCGTTATTTGCGCTATGTGCTTAATGATCATTTCGTTCTGGTTCTGATATTTCTTCTCGGCTTTATCCTCTATCAGTACAGCCAACTCTTGAAGAATTTCCCTAGTCAGCCTTGGCTCCTTCTTACTGTCGTGACGATTTTATTGATTATGACATCTTTTATGGGAGCGGTAGCCCTTTATCTTGAAGAGGCGGACAGTCTTTTTCTCCTTCCCAAGGAGGCTGATTTGACGCTAGCTATTAGGACTGCATTCAAACGCTCTTTTGCCTTTTGGGGCTTGATTCAAGTCTTCATTTTGGCTCTTGTGTCGCCTATTTATCTGGCAGCTGGTTTGTCTCCAATCCTGCTTATTCTTTTAGCTGTCGTCCTTTTGGCTATCAGGGCTTTTCGTTTGAGACAATTGCTGGCGCAGTTTTTGAAAGAAGGTGGCTTGGACTTTAGCTCTGCTATTTCCTATGAAAAAGGAAGAAGGCAGCGCATCCTTAAATTTTTCGCCCTCTTTACGACGGTCAAGGGAATTTCAAGTAGCATGAAGCCGCGAAGCTATCTCAATCCGCTCTTGAAACCTTTGAGACTAGAGCATGGACAGACTTGGTTACATCTCTACAGCAGAGCTTTTCTACGAAATGGAGATTATCTAGCTCTGACCTTGCGTTTGGGGCTTTTAGCAATGCTTTCTCTTCTCTTCCTGAGACCGATTGTCCTAGCAAGTCTGGTAGCAGGACTCTTTAACTACCTCTTGATTTTCCAGTTAGTAGGACTCTTTAGTGTCTATGATTATCAACTGATGACCAAGCTCTATCCCGTTAGTAGCTCCTTGAAGGTTAAGAATTTCCAGACCTTGATGAGACTGGTCTTTTATGTCCTTAGTCTTTTGGAAATCTGCTCTGGCTTCTTTCATTGGTCAGCTCTGCTCCTTTTGGTCTGGTCTCTTGTCCTGGTTGAACTCTACCTTCCTAGAAAACTTGCAAAGTTGATTGACTAAGTTTTTAAAAACAAGTAAAATAGAAGAGACTTTGTTTAAAAATTCGATATAAAAGTTTACATCAGTAAGGAGGGATCTCGTGACAGTAGAAGATAGCGAACTTACCCTAGTCCCTTTGAAGGGAAAGAGCGGTAAGGCATATATTGGAACCTATCCAGAAGGCGACCGTGTCTTTGTCAAACTCAATACAACACCGCTTTTGGCTGCTCTGGCTAAGGAACAGATTGCACCGCAATTGCTCTGGGCTAAACGTCTAGGTAACGGAGACGTGATGAGTGCTCAGGAATGGCTTGATGGACGCATTTTGACTAAGCAGGATATGACTAGTAAGCAAGTAGTGCATATCCTTTTGCGTTTGCACAAATCTCGTCATCTGGTCAATCAGCTCATTCAGTTGAATTATAAGGTTGAGAATCCTTATGACTTGATTTCAGACTGGGAGCAAAAAGCACCGCTTCAATTGAGAGAGAATACTTACCTTCTTTCTATTATTAAGGAGCTCAAACGTCAATTGCCTGAGTTTAATCGTGAGACAGCAACGATTGTCCATGGTGATATCCACCATACGAATTGGGTTATCACAACGAGTGGTATGATTTATTTGGTGGATTGGGATGCTGTGCGTCTGACAGATCGAATGTATGATGTTGCTCATATTCTTAGCCACTATATTCCGAAACAATCTTGGCATGAGTGGTTGACTTATTATGGTTACAAGGATAATGAGCTGGTGCGTCAGAAGATTAATTGGTATGGTCAGTTTTCATATCTGTCACAGATTTTGAAGTGTTTCGACGAGCGTGATATGGCTGCGGTTAACCGTGAGATTTACGACCTTCGAAAATTTAGAGAACACATGTAGAAAGTTACAATGCGAGTAAGAAAACGTAAGGGTGCAGAGGAACACCTAGCAAATCATCCTCAGTACGTGATTTTGAATCCAGAAGATGCCAAAGGAAAATGGCATGAAGTCTTTGGAAATGACAATCCTGTCCACATCGAAGTCGGTTCAGGAAAAGGTGCCTTCATCACAGGAATGGCTCTACAAAATCCTGATATCAACTATATCGGTATCGATATTCAACTCTCTGTTTTGAGCTATGCCTTGGATAAGGTGCTTGATAGTGGTGCAAAGAATGTGAAATTGCTGCGCGTGGATGGCTCTGCGCTTACTAACTATTTTGAAGATGGTGAAGTTGATCTCATGTACCTCAATTTCTCAGACCCATGGCCTAAGAAAAAACATGAAAAACGCCGTTTGACTTACAAGGATTTCTTGGATACCTATAAACAAATCCTACCTGAACACGGACAGATTCACTTCAAGACTGATAACCGTGGGTTGTTTGAGTACAGCCTAGCCAGCTTTTCACAGTATGGTATGGTCCTTAAACAAGTCTGGTTGGACCTTCATGCTTCTGACTATGAAGGCAATGTCATGACTGAGTACGAACGTAAGTTCTCAGAAAAAGGACAAGTTATCTACCGAGTAGAAGCAGAATTTTAACATTGAGGAGCGAACAGGCTCCTTTATCTGGAGAGGTCGCATAGTGGCCGAGTGCGCACGCTTGGAAAGCGTGTAGTCCTTAACGGGGCTCGGGGGTTCGAATCCCCTCCTCTCCTTTTATCCTAAAAGAGACAGGCTTTGAATAGAATGGGAAAACTCTATCAAGAAAGTTTACCATCAAGACAAATTTATCCTCTTCCAACTAAATAGAATGATGAGTAAATAATTGACAGCGAGAACTGTTAAAGCTATAATGGACTTAATAGTTAGGAAGTGTTCCATTTGAACACAAGAACCCCCAATGCTACAACATTGGGGGTTCTTTTTTTCAGGCCCATGCCCTAGGGTTATTTCTTGTGAGAGTTGAGCCAATACTCAAACAATGCTGTTAGGATAGATACTAGCAAAGGTACAAGAAACAAAGTTAGGAAAGTTTCCATTTGAACTTCACCCCCTTCCTATCCCAAAGGGGCGGTCTTATTATAGCAAAAAGAAAATCGTGAGTAAATAATCTGACCTATAACTACTTCTCTACTGTGAGACATTATCCTCTAATTCATCTTTGACAAGTAACTGGAAAGGTGGTATATTATGAGAGAAGATGAATGTTTCTTTGGCATAGCTGAAAAACACAAATCCCCCAGTAGTACCAATACTGGGGGATTTTTTGTGGGCTAGAACACTAACGCTTGTGTTTTCCCTGCTTGCTATCTAGCCAGTCGCTAACCAACTTGGTTATCAAGTTGACTACTAGCGGGGCGAGAATGATGATGAATATTTCCTTTAGCATAGTTTCACCTCCTTAGCTAAGGCGGTTTCGTTAGTGCCAGTAATGATTATATCATGTTTTAGGATGTAAAATAGGCGATGAGAAGGTACTGTTTGTGTCAAGTAATCCTCGGAAACAATTTTCAAAGTCCTAAATCCACTTTTTGAGTTGACCAATCGGAGAGCTCGTTGCAGCAGCTAAAGCA
>NZ_JAFBEH010000044.1 GCF_016908645.1 Streptococcus loxodontisalivarius | reverse complement strand
TTCTTCTCGCTTTGAACGCAACAAAAGAGAGAACCAATTTGATTCTCTCTCGTGCTTAATTATTTAGTCAACCCACTACAGTTGACAAAGAGCCAAGAAAAAGACTGAACAAAATCTGTTCAGCCTCGACTATAGTCCGTACGGGATTCGAACCCGTGTTACCGCCGTGAAAAGGCGGTGTCTTAACCCCTTGACCAACGGACCATATTTCTTAAAACTGGGGTAGCTGGATTCGAACCAACGCATGAGGGAGTCAAAGTCCCTTGCCTTACCGCTTGGCTATACCCCAAAACAACAAAAACTATTTTATCTTAGATTAAGATACTTGTCAATAGTTTTTTGTAAAAAAATAAAAAAAGCTCATCTTTCGATGAACTTCTTTTATTTCTCATCAATAACCAGACGGACTTTTTTGCCATCTGTTGGTACCGAATAGACAATCGATCTTATCGCCGTAATAGTACGACCTTTTTTACCGATGACACGACCGATGTCCTGACTATCTAAATCAAGATGATACTCCAAAAACTCTGGTGTATCTTGAATCTTTATGGTAAGTTGATCTGGTTGTGAAATCAAAGGTTTCACAATAGCGATAATAAGATTTTCAATGGTATCCATAAGCTAATTGATTATTTTGAGAATTTTGAGTCGTGGAATTTTTTCATAACTCCAGCTTTTGAAAGAATGTTACGAACTGTATCTGATGGTTGTGCACCTTTAGCCAACCATTCAAGAACGCGTTCTTCTTTAACAGTGATTTGGTTTTCTTCTACAAGTGGGTTGTAAGTTCCAACTGTTTCGATGAAACGACCATCACGTGGTGCACGTGAATCTGCAACGTTAATACGGTAGAAAGGTTTTTTCTTAGAACCCATACGAGTCAAACGGATTTTTACTGCCATTTTTGTAAATCTCTTTTCTGTTTTTTATTATTTCTATTGGTCTGGAAATAGCTGTGCTATGACCTTACCTTAATTATTATATCATAGAAAAAATAAGTGTCAAGAAAAAAACTTGACACTTATAAAATTTATTTTAACCGATGACAGCTTTGTACTCTGCTGTTGTTGCAACACGCGCGTCAGCCTTCTGTCTCACAATGTATTCACCAAAATGATTTGGTGATTCTTGCAGATAAGTAAGACTTTTAGCCATCTGCCCTGCTTGTTCCATAGAGAAGATATGACTAGGCGATGTCAACTCTTTATGGTGGCAAGTCTTATCAAATGAAAGAATGATCATATTATTTTCAAAGGCAGTACGTACTGCTGACAGAATCTCAGAGCCATGATTGATATCCAAGTAAATATCACAGGTCTGATAGAGTTCCTGCACACGAGCTGTCGTTATGTTTGGATAGAGTGCGACATTGGCATACTGACCAAAGGCCATCAGTTTAGGTGACATTTCAGTAATGGCACCAACATGGAAGGTAATCTCAGGATTTGATGTGACAAACTCCTCAAAGCCTTGCAACTGATCTGAATTTGTCAAAACCAGGGCTTCCTTACGACCGATATTATCACGCTTAAATGGATAGATATAGCCAAGGAAATTAACCTTCATCTGCTGCTCAGGCGTCATGAGACCAAGCATTTTTTGATAGACCAAAGGATTTTGAGCAACAATTCCCGTCGGACGATTGAGGTTGCTAAAAGCTGTTACCATGTTTTGTGGAATGCTATCGCCAATCTCCTCATGCCAGAAGAGAAGATCACTACCAGGCTGGTTGAGATAGTAGGCAACCAAAAATGGAGTCGACAAGCTATTATAGAAGATTCGATCTAGATTGAATCCAGCAACCTTCAAATAATGAATGACAAAGTCCACTCTAGACTTGAAGATGAGAACCTGTTCTTCCTGATTGAGAACAATGGTACCAGTCACATGATTTT
This sequence comes from Streptococcus loxodontisalivarius, assembly GCF_016908645.1. Lineage (GTDB taxonomy): Bacteria > Bacillota > Bacilli > Lactobacillales > Streptococcaceae > Streptococcus > Streptococcus loxodontisalivarius. The sequence goes on along the minus strand of NZ_JAFBEH010000044.1, from coordinate 15,478 downwards.
CAACTAGAACTTCAAAACCATTTTTATCAAAATAGGTCGTCATAACTGCTTGATTTGACAGATTATAGCTAGTCTGAGCAAAACGGTAACCGAATTTATTGTAGCGATCTGTTAAACGTGTACGACCTGACTGATCATACCAATCAACCGCCTTAACCAGTCGATTATGACTTGGTTTAGCATAATGAATATGACCTCTCTTTTGACGATAATCAAAGATTTCGCCATTGTTATTGCTGGCGCGGATTTCCCAATAGTCAGGAACCTTGACGTCATTAAAGTAGAGGGGATGTCCTGTCTCTTCTGCAAAACCTGTAAAGTAGAGATAGGGCGAAGTCACATCATCAGGTAGGAAACCATCATCTGCAATGGAGATGGTTGGATTATTATAACCAGACATGATAAGAGAATAATGAAGATCCCATGATGTCTGTGTGTATTCGTCAAATAGATTAATCATTCTCAGTCATCTCCTTAATTAGATTTGCCCACTTCTGCTCCAGTTTACTAGTCAAGAATTCTTCAGCGATACCGTAAGACACATTCTGTAGCTCAGCCATATTCTTTTCCTTATAAAGAGCTATAATTCTTTGAGCAAATGCTTGCGCAATCTGCTGATCGTCGTCTCTGTCCAAAACTGGGATCAGATAACCATTTTCACCATCTTTGATAAAGGTTTTATTCCCATAACGCACATCGAAGCCGATCAATGGCAAGCCTGACCCAATCGCCTCAAGCAAGGTCAAGCCAAAACCTTCACTCTTAGAGGCAGACAGGTAAAGCTCATAATCTTGATAAGTATCCGTCAGATCTTTGTGTCCCTTGAGAGTGATATAATTTTCTGCACCAAGCTTTGCAATCAAATCCGCAAGGCGTTTTTCTTCACCACCAGCACCATAGATATCAAAAGTCAGGTTAGGTAGAGTTTCATGCGCCAAAGCAACTGCATTTACGAGCCAATCCACATGCTTTTCAGCCGCTAAACGAGAGGCCGTAATCAAAGAAAATGGCTTTCTAGTCTGATTCTGACCTTTTAACTCATCCAAACTTCCCACTGGAATAGTGTAGATAGTGGGTTGAATTCCTTTGAATTGCTGGAATTGTTCCAACATCAACTGACGCTGCGCCTCAGTTGCCGTAATAAAGAAATCAACCTTATCAGCATTGTCAAACTGGTATTCATAATAGTTGTTCCAAAGGATTGTATGGTCCGTAACAACATTTTCACTAAAATGCTCTGCATGGACGACCACACCCAATTTAGCAGGTTTGACATGACGAAATACAGCCTGACCTGTACCAGTTGCTCGGTCTAAAATTACCTGATCCGTTGATTTGAGATTCAAACGCTCCATCATATAGGCGATCAACTCTTCCTTTGAATAGCAAATACGGTCACTAAATTTAAAGAAAGACTCAGTCCCATCAACGATTTCGTCATAAGCGATAGAACCATCTTCATTGAAAAAGCGGCGCTGGTAGAGGTAAGCCTTGTTATCACGAGGAGCATAGTACTCCGTAAACATCTTGGTGTAAGAGAAGAAATCCTTACGAACCAAGTTTCCCTTAGACACGAACTCCACACGGTGAACAATATCATCATCCTCATCACGCAAGTAAGCTGTCAAGAAAACATCATCCTTGTCATAGAAGAGTCGAACCTGCTTGCCATTCTTCTCCTCACGACTAAGCTCACCTTGATAAGATGATTTCAAATCAGCCAAAGTGTAGGTTGTCGGAGCAACCTTTTGGTCAGTGAAAAAAGTGTAAAGCCAGATGATATCCTCATCCGAAAATCCCAGATTACGTGTCAAATCGCTAATATTATCCTGAACAAAAAAGTCCGTGAAAATAAATTTTGCGTCAATTCCTTGTCTTTTGAAAATGGCAGAGCGATAAGCCTGAGCGTATTCAACACCAGAGCTTGCCCATCCAATTCCTAAATTAATATTATAAACGGTCATATCATACCTTTCTAATAGCTCATGAAGAAACAGGTCAAATCCCCGTCAACATCTTTCTTCCATTATACTTGAAAACCCTTGAAAATGTATAGAGAAAACTACCTATCAAGGCAAATACGAGAAAAGAGGCTGGAATCCAACCTCTTCTCTTCCTAATCTATTAACGAATACCTAGTGCGATACGAGCATAGCGGCTCATTTTCTCGACATTCCATGCTGGTGTCCAGACAAGTTTCACTTCTGTCTTAGTCACTTCAGCAACATCTTTCATGGCATCGTGAATTTGATCTGTCAACAGGTCAGCCAAAGGACAACCCATTGTCGTCAAAGTCATATCGATTTCAGTATAACCATCTTGTTCAAAACGAATATCGTAAATCAAACCAAGATTGACAATATCAATCCCCAATTCAGGGTCAATAACAGTCTCCAAAGCTTCAAGAATACGTGTTTTGATTGTTTCGATTTCTTGTTCAGTATATGTATTTTCAGACATAAGCGTCTCCTTTGCTGTAAATTATTGCGTCAATCAGACCTAAGCCTTCGTCCCTTTCTTATTTTTATGGGACGACCTGATAAACCACACTGTGGTCTCATCTCTTTCATGTTTTCGAGAGATGACCTGATAAACCACACTGGAACTCGCCTCTATCTTATTTCTAAGAGGCGACTTGATAAGCTCCACCTGGTTTCATCTCTTCCGTGTTTTCGAGAGATGACCTAAAAACGTCCACTGGACGTGCCTGATAAGATATCTAAACTTTCGTCCCTTTCTTGTTTCTAGGGGACGACCTGATAAACCACACTGTGGTTTATCAGTCCTCCATAAAGTCTTTCAATTGTTTGCTGCGGCTTGGGTGGCGGAGTTTGCGGAGGGCTTTTGCTTCGATTTGGCGGATACGTTCACGTGTTACGTTGAAGACTTTACCGACATCTTCAAGGGTACGCATTTTACCGTCATCGAGTCCGAAACGGAGGCGAAGAACGTTTTCTTCACGGTCTGTTAGGGTATCAAGGACTTCATCCAATTGCTCACGCAAGACAACACGTGTTGTGTAGTCAACTGGATTTTCGATTACTTCGTCTTCGATGAAATCACCAAGGTGACTATCATCTTCTTCACCGATAGGTGTTTCAAGTGAGACAGGCTCTTGGGCAATCTTAAGGATTTCACGAACCTTGTCTGGTGTCATGTCCATACGCTCTGCAATTTGCTCTGGAGTTGGATCTTGACCGAGTTCTTGCAAGAGGTTACGCTGTTCACGAACCAATTTGTTGATTGTTTCAACCATGTGAACTGGGATACGAATTGTACGAGCTTGGTCAGCGATGGCACGTGTAATCGCCTGACGGATCCACCATGTAGCGTAAGTTGAGAATTTGAAACCTTTTGAGTAGTCAAATTTATCAACGGCTTTCATAAGACCCATGTTACCTTCTTGAATCAAATCAAGGAATTGCATACCACGTCCCACATAACGTTTAGCGATCGAAACAACCAAACGCAAGTTAGCTTCAGCAAGGCGTTGTTTAGCCATCAAATCACCGTTTTCAACAGCAATAGCCAATTCTTTTTCTTCTTCGTTGGTCAAGAGTGGCACTACACCAATCTCTTTCAAGTACATACGAACCGGGTCATTGACCTTAGCTGAATTACTTCCAAGCAACTCTTCGTCAGTCAATTCTTCTGGTTGAGGCTCTTCAACAACATACGTTGTCGATGGGTTACCAGATTTATCTGTGATAGAGATACCACCGTCAGTCAGACGCTCAAGCAGGTCATCAATTCCATCAACATCCAAGGCAAAAGGAATCACGAGTTTCTCAGTGATTTCGTCATCAACTGCAGTTCCTTCTTTCTTGTGGTTACGGATAAAATCAGCAACTTGAACGTTAAAAGCTGTAATTTCTTTTTTCTTTTCTGCCATGTTTTCCTCTATTCTAAATTTCTTTTCTGTGCAATGAGTGCCTCTAAAGCTAAAAGAGCACCATCTTGGTCACCAAGGCTGGTTGTTTCTCGAACTCGCTTACCTTGCTTTCGTATTTCCTGCTGCGCCAGCAAGCGACTAATCTGTCTATCCAGCTCCTGCAATTCTCCATCAGTAACTTCCTCTGGTAAACGTTCCTCCAAAACAGCATAGTAAGCTGACTGAACATCGTTATCCAAACCAGACAGGATAAAAGAATCAAGTTCACCCTCCTGATTTAATAATTCGAAAAGTGTCTGGAGTTCAGCTGTTTCAAAATGAAAATCGCTGCGCATTCGGTAGTCATTGAAGACATAGGCATGGTTGAGCATGCGGTGGAAAAGCTGATTTTCAGCCCGCCTCAGAGCCGAAACCTGCTTGGAAACTGGAAGCTCAACCATAACAGTCTGAGCTGCTTGAGTCTGATTAGCAGCTTGGCTCATCTGACCTCTAACCAAGAGACGCTGATTATTGACAGCCTGCTCCACTTGGAAGTAGTCAAAGTCAGGAAGAAGGTCAGCAACCTTGGTAATATAGGAATTTTGCGCGGTAATCGATGGTGTCTGAACAATCAAGGCAGCCATTCTGTCCACATAATCAATCTCAGCCTGCAGATTATCACTATTTTCAGGAAGAAGATAGTGCATCAAAAACTCAACTTGACTGATACGAGATTGGCGAAGCAACTTCTCTAATTCTTCAGGACTGTTTTTCTGTAAATACTCATCTGGATCCATCTGCTCAGGCAGACGAACAATATCAACTGTAAAATCTCCTAAAAGTTCCAAAGACTTGGCAATGGCATTCTGCCCAGCCTTATCCCCATCATAGGTCACGATAACCTTTTTAGTGAATTTCTTCAGATGATTGACGTGTTCAGGCGTAAGAGCTGTTCCCATAGAAGCAACTGCATTATCAATCCCAGCTCGATGGGCGGCAATGACATCCATGAAACCTTCCATGAGGTAAACTTCATGCGTCTTTGCCATAACAGCTTTCGCCTTATCCAAATGATATAATTCGTAAGATTTGTTGAAAATAGCTGTCGCTCTCGTATTTTTATACTTAGCTTGCGGTTGCTGGTCATCGCTGACAGATTCCTGCCAGATACGCCCAGAAAAACCGATAACACGGCCATTTTCATCTCTCAGAGGAAAGATAATTCGATTTTGAAAGGCATCATAAAAGCGATTGCTGCGCTCTGAAAGATTGAAAAGCCCAGAGTTCATAACCGTCGTCTCGTCAAATTTCTTAGAAAGACTCTGATACAGATAGTCAGGCTCGGCTGGCGCTAATCCAATATGAAACTCCTCAATCACCTCATCTGTGATGCCACGACTGTAGAGATACTGCCTTGCCAACTCACCAATTTTGGTAGTTTTAAGAACAGCCTGATAAAATCGCTCAGCATCCTGATTGATTTCAAACAGTTTCTGATGGGGACTTTCTTGTCGAACTTGTGCCAACTGATTACTAGGGACTTGTAAAGACATTCCCAGTCTTTCAGCCAAGACACTAGCACTCTCAGCAAAGGTTATCTGACGATAATCCTCTAAGAACTTGAAAACATCACCAGAGCGCCCACAACCAAAACAGTGGTAAAACTGCTTGTCTTCCAAAACATTGAAAGACGGCGTCTTTTCCTTGTGAAATGGGCAGAGCCCTAGATAATTACGTCCTGATTTGGTCAGAGAAACAACCTCGCCGATAATATCAACGATATTGGTTGATTGCTTGATATCAGCAATGGTTTCTTTATTCAGATACAAACAATCACCTCCGCACAATAAACCTAATTTTAGTTTTACATTTCATTATAGCACTTCAGAGCCTATAAGTAAAACAAAAAGTCATTACTATTCAACACTTCTCTTTTTAGCCTATTTGGTTTCTTTTATCTAACATTTTCACTAAAATTTTTCCTCAAATGCAAGATTAGTCTGTTAATAGCATTAAATTTTAAAACAAATCTCTTGCAGTCTTATTTTCTTTAGGCTATAATCATAAAGAATTAAATATTTTGAAAGGAAATTCTTAACCAAAATGATTAAAGAATTAAAAGAATTTTTGTTTAAAGGCAATGTCCTTGATCTTGCTGTAGCCGTTGTTATGGGGGCTGCTTTCAACGCTATCATCACTTCACTTGTTTCTGACGTGATTACACCAGCTATCCTTAACCCAATCTTGAAAGCTGCAAAGGTTGAAAACATTGCTAACTTGTCATGGAACGGTATCGCTTACGGTAGCTTCTTGAGCGCTGTTATCAACTTCCTTATCGTCGGTATCACTCTCTTCTTCGTTGTTAAAGCTGCTAACAAAGCTATGGCTGTTGGTAAAAAAGAAGAGGAAGTTGTTGAAGAGGAAGCTGCTGCTCCAACTCAAGAAGAACTTCTTGCAGAAATCCGCGATTTGCTTGCAAACAAATAAGAATTATTTGAAACCTGAGTTCGCTCAGGTTTTTTCTTTTACATTTTTCCAGTTAAATGCAAAAAAAAGAAGTCCTGAGACTTCCTTTTTTATTCTTTAATTAGAATTTTTTACGTTTGCGAGCTGCTTCTGATTTACGCTTACGTTTTACAGAAGGTTTTTCGTAGAATTCACGTTTACGTGATTCTTGAAGAGTACCAGCTTTAGTCACAGAACGTTTGAAACGACGAAGTGCATCGTCAAGTGATTCATTTTTACGAACTACTGTTTTTGACATATTTTCACCTCCTCAAGATATTGTAACATTTACACGTTCCTTTTTATTATATTGGAAATCGCTGAGCTTGTCAATGATTTTCTTTCTTTTTCCTCTAAATACTTCTCTATATCATTTTGTGACATGCCATGTGAGAAATTTGAATTTTTCCTTTATGATTACCGCATATAAGATGACGAATCTCACTCTTTTTTGCTATAATGCTATCTTAAGAGGTATTTTATTAATGAAAGAAACAGCATTTAATTCTGAAAAATATTTGAACTTACAGCGTGACCATATCTTGGAACGCATCGACCAGTTTGGTGGCAAACTCTATCTCGAGTTTGGTGGGAAGATGTTGGAAGATTTCCACGCTGCCCGTGTTCTTCCTGGTTATGAACCAAACAACAAAATCAAACTTCTTCATGAATTGCGTGATCAAGTTGAGATCGTTATTGCAATCAATGCAAATAATATTGAGCAATCTAAATCACGTGGTGACCTTGGTATTTCCTATGACCAAGAGGTTTTCCGTTTGATTGATAAATTCAACGAACTTGGCATTTACGTTGGATCAGTAGTTATCACTCAGTATGCTAATCAACCAGCTGCTGACGCTTTCCGCAAAGAACTTGAAAAGAACGGTATCGCTTCTTACCTTCACTACCCAATCGCTGGCTACCCTACTGCTATCGATCACATCATTTCACCTGAAGGTATGGGGAAAAATGATTACATCAAGACAAGCCGTAACTTGATTGTTGTGACTGCTCCTGGACCAGGTTCAGGTAAATTGGCAACTGCTCTTTCTCAACTCTACCATGACCACCAAAATGGTGTCAAATCTGGTTATGCGAAGTTTGAGACTTTCCCAGTTTGGAACTTGCCACTTCACCACCCAGTCAACCTTGCCTATGAGGCTGCAACTGCTGACTTGGACGATGTTAACATGATTGACTCATTCCACTTGGAGGCTTACGGTAAAACGACTGTTAACTACAACCGTGATATCGAAATCTTCCCAGTTGTATCGCGCATGCTGGAGCGTATCCTAGGTAAATCACCTTACGCTTCACCAACGGATATGGGTGTTAACATGGTCGGCTTTGCTATTGAAAACGACCAAGCAGCTATCGAGGCTTCTAAGCAAGAAATCATCCGTCGTTACTATCAAACCTTGGTTGATTTCAAGGAAGACCGTGTGACTGCTACTGCTGTTAAAAAGATTGAACTCTTGATGAACAATCTCGGTATCTCAGCACTTGACCGTCAAGTGACTGTGGCTGCACGTGCGAAGGCCGAAGAAACTGGACAAGCTGCGCTAGCAATGGAATTGCCTAACGGACAAATCGTGACTGGTAAAACATCTGACCTCTTTGGACCTTCTGCTGCCGTTATCGTCAACGGTATCAAGGCACTCGCTTCTATCAACAAAGAAACACTCTTGATTGAGCCAGAATATGTCAAACCAATCCAAGAGCTTAAGGTTGACCACCTTGGCAATAAAAATCCACGTCTTCACTCAAGCGAGCTCCTTATCGCCCTTGCCATTACAGCAATGACTAAGGAAGAAGCTAAGAAAGCCATGGAAGAACTTGGAAACCTTAAAGGTTCTGAGGTACACTCTACTGTCATCCTTCCAGAAGAAGACAAGAATGTCTTCCGTAAGCTTGGTATCAATGTCACCGTTGATCCAAACTTCCAACACGAAACACTCTACCGTAAGTAGACAGACTGAAAAACCTCCTGAGATACGAAATCTCAGGAGACTTTTTTGATTGAAGTATAGTGGATTGAGAAAGGAATTAGAACACGCCCTAACCTTTATTCAATTCACTATAAAAAGGACTCAACTTCTACATAGGCAAAGCTAAGTCCTTATTTTTTTCTATCTAGTTTTAGTTTGACATATTTTCTAGCCACTTATTCATGAGGGCTTCATTATCACCTTTGAGGGTGAAATAGGAACCTCGAATAGTACCTGCTAGTTTTGATTTTTGGCGGGCGAATTTGAATTTATCAACTAATTCTGCTGGAATTTCCATGCCATCTGACAATTTAAGTCCGACAGCACGTTTCTTTGGATTGTCCATCTCGTAGAGAACGTTGATTGCAAGACCGTCTTCATAGAAAACATGTGTCCAGAGGATACGATCTTCCAAGAAGAGTTGCGAAATCTCCAAAGGTTTTGCAGCAAAGACCAAACCACGCTCACGCTCTAAAAGTTCATTGATGTCTGCCATCAGCTCTGCTTTTTCAGCGACAGGAACCGTCTCAAATGCGACTTTGAACTTATTCCAAAAATAGCGTGCTTCATTGGCACGAAGCCCTGCTAAGGCTTCCGCATGGGGTGACGTTTCAAGACCTTCAGTTGAAACTGTTTTAAAATCAATAATCATCTTAGTTTCCTTTTACTGCAAAATAGTGACCACTTGGGTTAGCGAAATTGAAGTTAGGGAAGGGTTCTTGATTGACTTGGCTAGCCGTATCAGTCACTGCGGCAACACGCGCCTGCAAGGCTTCAATGTCATCAGTCTCAAAAAGAACACTTGGCTTCATATCGATAACATCAGGTGAGACTTGACGGATAAAGTCATTAGCATAGACTGTGAAAGTCAAGCTGCTATCTGCATGAGGTTTCATATCGAAAGTCGCAAAGCCCATCATCTCAGCGTCATTGAAAATCTCAAAACCGATTGCTTGCCAAAAGTCACGCTCTGCCGCTACATCTTCGACATAGAGCATAATTCCTGTATTTTTTGAAAACATAAGTCCTCCTTAGAATGTGACTGTCTCTGACACGAAACCTTCGATTTCAGTGTTGATTTGCCATGTCATACCGAATTTATCAACGACGATACCGTAGGCTGGACTCCAAGGTGTCTCTTGCATTGGCATATCGATGCGTTGTGCTTCTTTTTCCATTTTTTGGAAAATAGCTTTCGCTTCTTCAGCATCATCCAACTGGATACATGCAGTCATATTCATTCCTTGAACGTAAGGGTGACCTGAGCCATTATCTGACAATTGAAGGCGAATGCCACCAATATTCAAGTTAGCATTTAAAACCAAATTTTTATTTTCTTCAGGTGTGTCTGGAATAGCTTGACCAAACGTTGTGCAAGACACAACCTCAGCATCGAAAACCTCTTTATAGAAGTCAACAGCTTCCAAACCATTGTTGTCTGTTACCAGATAAAGTTCTAGTGATTTAATCATCTTAATTACCTCATTTCCTAAATGTAAATCATACTATTTAGTAATATCAAAGTCAATTATTTTAACTTATCTAACAACTCAAGTTTCTGATTAAAATATTGGTTCTGATGTTATAAACTATCACTACAAAATCTATCAAGACCGCTCTCCTAATCATTTTGAGGTTGCTGTTTGGGTTGAGGTTTCTTTCTCGCCCAGTAGTAGATAGCTATGCTAGCAACGCAAGTCACAGCTACCGACAGGATTGTTCCTTCAAGACCAAAGGTTTTATCAAAGGCAAAGCTGCTCACTGCACTAGATTTGTTCATCATAAAAATGGCATATTGCGACCTAGCACCGCTATTTGGTAAACCAAAAATAATGTTTTGGGTGAAATTCCAAGTGGTGTGGCAGGCCATAGCCATCCACAGGCTATCATATTTTGCCACAAACAGGCTAAAGAAAATCCCTGAGAGGAGGAGGTCTGTAAATCCTAAGATTGATATTCCATCATTTTCTAAGTGTAACACGGCAAAGAGGAGGGAGTTCGTGATAACAGCAAAGGTAATATTCTGATAACGCGCCTTAATTCTCTGATACAGAAAACCGCGACAAACCACTTCTTCTGCTGATGATTGAATAAAAACCACAAGAAATAAGAGTAACAAATGAAAGGGCTCAAACTTATCAAAATAAAGTTTGAAATCTCCGTGCCAAAAGGCTACTAGAACACAAATACCATTGAGAAGAAAGCCAATTAGAAAACCTAGAAGTAGCTTTTTCAAAGTATTTCCTGTGTTGTTGGGCCTTATGGCATCTAGGACGACCTTATTTTTCTTTCTAAATGTCAAAACGACTAGTAAGGTGACAGCCCATATCCCCCAAAATATAGCATACATGTTAAAGGTGTATTGAAACCCTTTGCTAAAAAATGTTGGTAAAGGAATCGGATTTAGGAAACCAGAAACGAGGTCTCCTATCAGAAAAAGAGCAAAGCTCAGAAAACAAAGCCAGAGGACATTGTCTCGGAATAGGTCTTTTAGTTTTGCCATTGTTACCCCTTTCTCCAATCTGCTATTTTTCATGGGCTTGAATCCATTCGTCAATAGATTGTGCCATTTGTTCGTAGTGAGTCTGATAGAGCAGGTGGGTAGCATCTAATTTTTCAATGGAAACGTCATTTGGATCTTCTGATAGGTCAATGTGCTGCTGATCCCAGTCTTTCAAGTCCTTGAATTCTTGCTGGCGCGTCTTAATACTATCGTCAGACTGTTTGGCTAGGAAATACTTGGCTGGCATACCTTTTGGGAATTTGACCTTTCTCATCTTATGAAGATTTTCACTGACGTGTTTGTCTTCATCGAGCAAGGTTTTATTGCCATAATGTTTAGCTCCGATAGAGAAGTACTGTTCATTGACTGACTTATCAACATCAGGAATGGTCTGTGCCCATTTGAAGGTTGATTTGTCCGAAGAAGTTGTTACCTCTCCTTCCATATCTGGTGTGCTAGTGTCCATGCCGATAAAGCCTTTGACATCACTCGAGTAAGTCTTAGCATAGTTAAGAGAGTACATCCCACCAAGTGAATGAGCCATGAGGTAGAAATTCTTAACGCCGACTTTTTCTAGAGCAGTGTGGATTTCTTTAGTGATATTTTCAATCGTACGTGGCTTGTCCGTCGTGTCACTAAGACCATAGCCTAATGGCTCGACCGTATAAATCTTATACTTTTTACCCAGACGGTCCAGCAAATTTTTATAGCCATAGCGAGCTGAAATTTCAGCCTGACCTGGAATCACGACTATCGGAATGGTGCCTTCTCCCATGCTATAAATGTTCATCTTCTTGCCATTTCCAACATTGACTTTTTGACCGTAATCCTCAATAGGTTGTGCCTTGTACTTGCTCAAATCAACTGCTCCTGAGGCTTCTCTGGCCTTGTCTTCTTCAGCCTGTTGTTTAGGTGTTAGTTTTTCCTGCTGCGGCTGACTTTCGTTTGCTTTTTGGCTATCTTTATTTGCTGAACAAGCTGTGCAAAGTACAACGGATAAGGCAATTACGGATAATCTGCTAATTTTACTCATACTTACTCCTTATCCCTTATTTTTCATGCGCTTGAATCCATTCATCGATAGCTTTTGCCATGTGTTCATATTGAGTATGGTAGATGAGATGGCTAGCATTTAAGGTTTCAATGGAAACATCCTTTGGATCTTCAGAAAGGTCGATGTGCTGCTGATCCCAATCTTTTAGTTTAGGGAAAACTTGCTTACGCATCTTGATGTCGTCAGTAGACTCACTAGCTAGGAAGTATTTGGCTGGCATACCTTTAGGGAATTTGACCTTTTTCATCTTATGAAGATTTTCGCTGACGCGCTTATCCTCGTCACGCTCTGTTTTATTGCCGAATTTTTTAGCACCGATAGACAAATACTGCTCATTGGTCTTTTCATCAACATCTGGAATGGATTGTGCCCATTTCAAGGTTGAAGATGATGACTCTTCTGTTGTGCCGTCGCCTTCCATATCTGGCGTGCTGGTATCCATACCGATAAAGCCTTTGACATCACTTGAATAAGTCTTGGCATAGTTAAGAGAATACATGCCGCCAAGCGAGTGAGCCATGAGGTAGAAATTCTTAACGCCGACTTTTTCCAGAGCTGTGTGAATTTCTTTTGTAATGTTTTCGATAGTCCGTGGCTTATTAGTCAGGTCGCTAAGCCCATAGCCCAGCGGTTCGACAGTATAAATCTTGTACTTTTTGCCAAGACGGTCAAGTAGGTTCTTATAGGCGTAGCGAGATGATATTTCAGCCTGTCCTGGAAAGACAACGATAGGAATTTTCCCCTCTCCCATACTGTAAATGTTCATCTTCTTGCCATCACCAACATCTACTTTTTGACCATAATCTTCAATTGGCTTAGCCTTATATTTGCTTAAATCAACTGTGTTTGCAGTTGCTTGCGCCTCATAGCCCTCAACCTCTTCCCCTTTTTGTATCTTCTCTTCTTGCTGAAGTGGTGCGCCAGCATTTCCCATGGACTTCACTTGGGAACAGGCGGTACAAACCAAAAGGGATAGGGTTAGTAGGGACAGTTTGCTAAATGTTGACATAAAATTTCTCCTTTATCTCTTACCAAAGAGTTACTCGTTTTTGCGGTTCCATGTACATCGGATCTCCTTTTTTGATACCGAAGGCATCGTAAAATTCTTGGAAATTTTGTACTGGGATATTTGCTCGTAGTTCATAAGGGGCGTGTACGTCGCTTTCTAAGGCAAATTTGCTCTGCTCTTTTGTCGATTTTTGGCGCCAAACACTTGCCCAAGATTGGAAGAATTCTTTGAAATTTGGATTTTCTTCTGTTTTAAGCGCCTCTAAAGCGGACATCAAACCACCATTATCTGCTATATTTTCTGCTAAGGTCTGCTGACCATTTACCTTTCCAGCATCAGTTTTTAGACCATCCCATTGGTCAACCATGGCTTGCGTTTTTTCTTGGTATTGTTCGAGGTCTTTTTTTGTCCACCAATCTTTTAAATTGCCATTTTCATCGTACTTCATCCCATTAATATCAAAAGCGTGTGATATCTCATGACCGATAATCGCTCCAATGGCTCCATAATTTTGGCTAACAGACTTCGTCTTATCATAGAAAGGTGTTTGCAGAATAGCAGCTGGAAAAACAATTGAATTGCTACTTGAATCATTGTAAGCATTAACAGCATTGGCACTCATTTGCCAAGTTCCTCTGACATTGGGTTTATTAAAGTCCTCAAAGGTTTGGCGCTGTGATAAGGCTTTGTAGTTGTAATTATTCTCAAAGAAGCTAGCATTTGAATCAAATTGATACTGACGATAAAGGTCAGGATAATCTTCTGAAAAACCAATCATCAGATTCATCTGATCCAGTTTTTTAATAGCCATCTCTTTGGCGCTATCTGACAACCATTTATTCTCACTCAAGCGCTTTTTATAGACGGCAATAATTTTTTTAGCCATGCTTTCGACATCTTTTTTAGCATCCTCTCCAAAGTATTTCTTCCCATAGTAATCACCCAAAATATGACCAAATGTATATTCCAACTGAGTATAGGCATTGTTTTCCTTGGATGGCATTTGAGTTAGACCTGAAATCAAATTACCGTAGGTACTAGCAGCCTGACGGTTTTCTTCTCCCAGAAAATCTGCCTGACTAAACAAGACATTTGTTAGTAACCAAGCTTTCATATTTTCCAACTGCTTACTATTAAGGACATCATTGATTTGTTTAAAGTAGGCTTGATCCTCTACATTAATCTTTTTATCTGTTGGTCCCACCAAGGATTCTATCAAAGTCTTAAAGCTAAATTCATCAGCGTAACTGTCCACGGTTTCAAGACTTTCTGGATGATAACGGGCTGCCGCAGTTGTGTCCTCAGCTGTCATTTGACTCTGATCAAGCTGCGTTTTTTCCGACAACAATTTATCAAAAGCTAAGGATCTCTTTATAAGACTCTTGGCCTCCTTGTCACTCTTTCCAGCCTGCTTCAAGAGGGCCATCATTGAGGTGCGATAAGCTTCAAGCTTGAGCTGACCTTCTTTATTTCCCTTCTCGTACATCTCTGGACTTTCTAAAATAGCTGGCGCTTGTCGTAAGACAAGTTGCTTTTGACTGTTATCCTGCGGATTGGTCTCAACCGTCAAAGAAAAGGGTATAGCAAAGCTTGTGAAACTAAAATCATAGATCAGTTTTTGAAGGTCCTGCATGGAAGAAACAGACTCAATTTTCGCTAGAATTGGTTTCAAGGGCTCAATTCCATCCTGATCCCTTTTGGCAAAATCCATTGCCTGCTTATAATAGGCGACCATCTTTTCTTGTTCCGCATTAGTTGCTTGAATCTCTCCTGAAGCCATCTTATTCATGTCAGAGACAAGAAGTTTCTTCATACGCTCTTCAATTTCTGAAAAACTATTGATGGCACTTTCACCTTTTTTAAGCTTAGTTTTTGCTAGCCAATCAGCATTGACTGACTGATAAAAATTTTCTCTGGCAGACACAGACTTTTTCTTCTCCTGAGCGTAGACAGGCTTGACGGCAAGGACTGTTTGACTCAGCGGTCCTGCTAAGAGACAGGCAGATAAGCTAATCACTCCAAGTGACTTTAAAAATTGTTGAGTTGATCGAGAATAGTTCATAATAACCTCACTTTCTATATCTACAGATCTATTTTCTGAAGACAGTATAGCAAGTAAGGTGTTAAATCCCTGTTAAGAAAATAAAAGAGAGTGGGACAAAAATCGGTAATTCCAAAAGAATTCGATTTTGTCAGCAAGTTTTGATTGTCAGTTGCTGACCTGAAACAGTCTATCCCCAGACTGTTTTTGACACTTACTTCGTAAGTTCTATCTACTACTTGAAAAAGTCCACTGGACTTTTTCAACGCACCTCCGCATAGCTCAAAAGGTTTGGGGAACCTTTTGAGGTTGCAGATAAAATCAAGCGAAGTTTGATATCAAAGTAGGGCTGTAAGAGTTGATTTATCAGCGAATTAGAGCCCACTCAACCCCTGCGTCTTGCAAATCAGACTATAAAAACATACTAAGATTAGTAGTGAGGAAATCTCCGACGGGAGAGAGTACTCACTACTTTTTCTTTATGCTAAAGTAGAGGTGTCTTGTTAA
>NZ_JAFBEH010000043.1 GCF_016908645.1 Streptococcus loxodontisalivarius | reverse complement strand
TAATTATAAACCATGACATTGGAAAACGAGCATCTCCGACTGCGGAAGTGCTCGTTTTTTTCTATTCTGAAGCTAGTTTTTGCCCAGCCTCTTTTTTTATCATGACTGATAATCGCCACCATCAACATGATAATACTCTTCAAGAGTTAAACCTGAATTATAAATATCAGTAGCCTCTTCACCAATATAGCGAACATGCCAAGTCTCTGCCATATAACCTGTGACAGACTCCTTATTCTTTAGATATCTCACTACAAAACCATATTTATGGGCATTATCAGCTAACCAGGCAACTGCATCACTTTCTTCCAATAGATTTCCTGAAGAATCGATAAGATCAAAAGCAAGTCCTGTCTGATGTTCACTGTAACCTGGACGAGCAGAATAACGATCAGCATTTGTCTGACCATCAGATGCAACATAATTATTATAGAGATTAGTTTGTGTTTCGTAACTTCTAAAGCCACTGTAAGAATCACTTATGCCAAATCCCTTAGCTCTCATTGCAGAAACTAGCTCTTGAAATGCTACTAGTGCTTGACTATCATCACCTGGAGCATAGGAAGACGAAATTGGGTGTTTTTTATTAACAATAATAACCGGACCATACTTTCCATCAACATAATAGCATGAACCATTATAGTGAGCATCTGAAACTTCGATATCAGTATTTGAACTGCTGGCCTGACTTTCTGATGACGAAGATTCCTGACTTGTAGCTTCTGTTGTTGACACCTTACTACTAGACTGGCTTGTTTTCTCTTGGCTACTTGATGAACTAGCCACCTCACTTTGTTTCTTAGTTTGACTACAGGCTGCTAATACAACAAGCAATATTAAACAGAAGATAGTCCTAAATAATTTTTTCATATTATCTCCTAGAACTCACTGACATTATAAATAAGATATGATGAGCCATTTGGTCTTAATCTAAAGACTTGATTTTTTTCAACCGTATCAGATTTACCGTTCATGTAAACTTCTCGATATTTATTGTGAACAGTAACCACAAAATCACTACCTTCTGTAGTTACATTTGTAACAGTATAATCTAAGGTTGTTTGATAGTCTATATTTAGTGGTTTAACTTGATTCTCAATATAATTGACATAGGTTGCATAAACTGCACTGCTAGTATCAAAATAAGATGAGAATTGTACAGTTCGACTTGATACTGATGATCTCATAGATGAGATATAGTTGGTCATAAATGTTTGGATATTCGTTTTCTGTTGTGCTGCTGCTTTTTCGGCTTCAGCTTGAGCCTGTTTTTCAGCCTGCGCTTGGGCTTCTTTTGCTTCCTTAGCCTTTTTAGCCTCATCAATACGTTTTTCAATATCAGAAGAAATCGCTAAATTAATCGTGATACTTGTCTCATCTGGCGTCACATTCTGAATAACTTTTTCAGTTGTGTAGGTTGTTCCTTCATACACAAATGTTGCATAAACTGAGATTTCTTGGTTATCCATCAACTGTAATTCTTTACTTAAACCTGATGCAATTTCCTTTCCATTGGCAATCAATTTAATATCAGAAACCTGAGGAAGATCAGAAGGCAAGCTGGCATTGATTTTATATTTATTTGAAGCTAGAGATAAGGTGATTTCATTATTCTCAGCCTTCGAAAGATCCGTTGACGCATTAGTTGTTAAGTCACCCAAATCTGTTTTACCAGTCACCTTGTAAGTTTGAGAAATGAACTTCGTTTCCCCAAGAGAAACAACCTGATCTTTAGCAATTTTCTTACCATCCACAGTAACATCTGCCAAATTCGTTTTAGCAGATACTGAGATTGGATAAGTTACCATGTGATATTCTGGAAAAATGCCTAGTAATTTACCACTTTCTTCCATTCCCAAAAGCTTATTACCGTTAGCATCATTATAAACACTTTTACCATTTGACTCGGCAATCGCATCTAGCTGCTTCTCAATATCAATATTTTCTTCCTTTAAGTAATTGATAAAATCTTTAGCTTCATCCTTTGTCCACTGACTTGTTTTAGTAGATAAAAGACTAGCAATTTGATCGTAATCATTAATTGAAACAGCATCTACAAATTCTTCTGCCAAAACATCTGGTCCCGTGATTGATTGACAATAATAATATCCAGCCCCCAAGCCAATTAGGGCCACTACAGCAGCACCAATACCAAATCGTTTCCACTTTTGAGCTTTTGTTAAAGGAGTTTTAACCTTTATTGGGGCTGCTTCAACAATAGGAGTTGTGACAGGTATATCTTCCACCTTTTCAACTTCAACTTGCTCATTTGGACTTTTATCTATTTGACCCGCAATTTCTTTAATCTTCTTAAAATCAAAATCACTAGCCTTTGCTGCCATAAATTCTTCTGGAGTTGCCTGTCTTCCAACTACATCTTTGAAGAGCGCAGCCCACTTCTGTTGTTTATCCATAAATCTACCCTAAATCCTTTAATAACCAAAACCACCGTAAATGCTATTATCGACAACATTTGAAAATTGTCCCATAACACTATTGAAAATCATTTCACCTGCAATTGCTCCGCCAATCATCATAAAGATAACAACGATAACAGCATAAGCAACACAAGCAATCATGTACTTATAGAAAAGATCCAATGAGGAATTATTTTTAGCATGAAAAAGTGTATAACTTGATGCAGCAACAAAAACAAAGTAACTAGCTGCAATCAACAAAAATGCTAAAGTATTCACATTAATAAATGCAAACACAGTGGCTAAAGCTGTAAAGAGAAGGTTTAACGATAGGAGGCGACCAAACCATTCAAAACTAGCTCCTAGTGTAAAGGATTCTTCTCTGTATACCAAACGTTTGACAACAAAACCACCAAAAATAAATGAAAAGTAAACAAAAGCAAGACCGACAAAAACACTAATAAAACCTGAAAAATCCATAATTCCAGCTTTAATAAAAGCTGCTGAAAAAGCAAGTGTCGAAAAGAAAGCTAATAACCCAAATGCTGTTAGACCATTATATTTATGACTTACTTGTTCCAAAGTAGGATTCTTCCATGAAGCCACTAACCAATTCCAAAATTGTTTCCAAAAAATTGTAAATGGTGAAGGGGCTGCTACTTGTTGAATCACAACTGTTTGACTATTATTTGAATCAACTAAAGGAGCTTGGCTTGTGCTCTCCTTACTTTCTACTGCTGTCTTTTCTACAACTTGCTCTTCTTCACCTTCTTCAGTAAAGTCTCCATTTAGCTTAGCTTTATCAATTTCAGCCTGTTCGGGACTTCTTCCATTAACAGCCTCAAAATAATCTAACCAATCTTGCTTTTTCATCCAAATTTCCTCATTTCATAAAATTTTCTTACTATTTAAGTTTACAGCTTTTTATTAGATTTTTCAAGTTATTTAAGAAAGATTTTATTGATTTAAATAGAATATATGAAAAGTATTGGTATAACAATTATAGTCAATATTAATATTTCTATCATTTTAGTTGATGATAAAAGAAAAAGCTGAGATAGTTTGTTACAACCTCTCAGCATAAATGTTATTTTCATTTTGTCGCCTCATAATATGGCATGACAAGTTCAATACCTGCAAGGATTTCCTCAACAAGTAGCTTCCTGTCTGTATCAGCTTGAACTGGGATATCATATTTGAGGAGGACTTTACGGACCTCTCCATCTGCTAAAGCCTTCTGTAATCTCAGTCGATTATCTTCACTACCTTCTTGACGATGACTAAGGCCATCTACCTGCACAAAATAATAGAGTGGCTCTGCTATTGGAAGGTCTAAAATTTTAGACTGTTTAGCAAGAGTTTCAGCTGATTTTTTGCGTTCAACAAAGCTCACTTCAACAGAAATACCAAAATGATCCTTTTCACCATACAAACGAATGGCAATTCCGACCTCATCTGGATGACTTCCTTCCTCCATAAAATAGCACCAAAAATGAGGACGAGCAATCTGAGCCTGATTTGCCCAGTTGCTGACACGAGTCATCTCAAAACCGGCAAATGCTTGATTGACTTCCTTAGACAGCTCTTGCATTTCTTTTCTAGCAGCCTGACCAAGAGACTTTAAGTCCTCCATAGTCTCTTTTTCAGGTCCAGCTTTCTCTGGTTTTATGTATTTAAAGCCTTGGCAGGCAAGGTAATCGTTAATTGCACTAAACATCTTATTCCTCCATTTTAAAGGTCATTTGGACTGGATTATGGTCACTGGAAACAAAGTGATTATCCTTGGTTTCAATCGCTAATTCTTCGATATTATCGGACACCAAGAAGCCATCTATGATTCCTGTTACTGATTGCCCCTCTTGATAGGGCTCATCCAAGGTTCTAGCTGTTGCAGCATTCTGAGCAGCTACCACGCGCAAGCCTTGGGGTAAATCTTCTGTCGGAAAAGCCTTCATCCAGGTTAATTCCTCATGACTCTCACCTGCAAGCGTATGGTTGAAATCGCCTCCGCAGATAATATAATTTCCCTGATCAATCTCAGACTTCAACTGATTAAATAAGGTATCAAGCTGCGCTTTTTGAATTGTTTGGTCATCCATATAGGCAGAAAGATGAACATTTACAATAACTAAAGCTCTGCCATTTTCCAAAGTAAAACGATTGAGGGAAAAAGCACGATCCAAATCGAAAAACTTTTTATAGTTAGTCTCAATCGGCAACTGATAGCGTGTGCTGTCTTCCCAATCAAATTTAGAAAGAGTTAACAGTCCAGAAGTCGCCTGACCGATAGGATTGGTCACAGGATAAAAGAGATAGGAGGAATCGTAGTTTTGGGTAAAGAGACTAGACTGATCCTTGAAAGCCTCCTGAAAATAAGAAACCTCATTAACCCGACGAGAACGATCACCTTTTTTATCTACCTCCTGTAAAAGCGTAAAATCGCTGTCCAGAGACTCCAACAAGTTAACATCTTCCTGAAGATTGTCCAAGACATTCTGACGGCTCCTAGCTCTAACCTCACTACCACCATCCATAAAGAAGGTGTAGTCTGCAGGATAAGAGCCATAACCAATATTAAAACTTGTTATCGTATAAGAACGATTCAGCGATAGCTGACTCTCTATAGCAACATGATTGACCTTCTGGCTTAGCTTATCAGGTAAACGATGATAATCAGCAAACAAGTAAAGCAAATAGCCAGCCACTATCAGCAACAAAAGAGACAGACATACTAAAACATAAGTAATAATCTTTTTCATAAATGTATTCTAGCAAAAGTCTAGAAAGAAAAAAAGACCCTAGGGTCTTTCAATCAATATTTTCTAAAGCGTTGATAACGAGCTTCTAAAAGATCATCAAGACTTAGTTGAGATAGACTGTCAATCTCTTCAATAAGAGAAGTTTTGAGATTCTCTAAAATCTCACTTGAAAAATAGCCATGCTCTGGAATCACCTTATCAACGATGCCCATATTAAGCAGTTCACCTGCTGTAATCTTCATCAATTCTGCAGCTTCAGTAGCACGACTACCATCCTTCCAAAGGATAGAAGCAAAGCCTTCTGGACTCAAAATCGCATACATGGTATGTTCAAGCATCCAGACCTTATCAGCCACACCCAGCGCAAGCGCTCCACCAGAACCACCTTCACCGATGATAATAGCGATGATAGGCACTTTGAGGTCACTCATTTCCATGAGATTTTTTGCAATAGCTTCGCCCTGACCACGTTCCTCAGCACCTACACCTGGATAAGCACCTGCTGTATTGATAAAGGTAATCACAGGACGACCGAACTTCTCAGCCTGTTTCATGAGACGGAGTGCCTTACGATAACCTTCTGGATTAGGTTGTCCAAAGTTACGATCTAGGTTATCCTGAAGATTTTTACCTTTTTGAATACCAATAACGGTCACAGGACGACCATTCAAGCGAGCAATCCCACCAATAATGGCTCCATCATCCGCAAAATGACGATCCCCATGCAATTCCATAAAGTCATCAAAGAGGCTTTCAGCATAGTCCAAACTCGTCAAACGACCTTGGTCACGTGCTTCTTTTAAAATTCTAGCGACATTACTACTCATTTATGACCTCCATGAAAGGCAACCAAGTTACCAATAGTATCACGCAAATCCATACGCTTAACAATTGCATCAACAAAACCATGTTCCAAAAGAAACTCAGCTTTTTGGAAATCATCTGGAAGGTTCTCACGAACAGTCGTCTCAATAACACGACGTCCAGCAAATCCAATCAAGGTCTGTGGTTCAGCCAAGATAATATCACCTTCCATAGCAAAGCTGGCTGTCACACCACCAGTCGTTGGATCTGTAAGAACAGTCAGGTAAAAGAGCCCAGCATTAGAATGACGTTTGACAGCCGCAGAGATTTTGGCCATCTGCATCAAACTCATGATCCCTTCTTGCATACGAGCACCACCAGATGCTGTAAAGATAACAACAGGTAGTTTCTCATCGATAGCTAATTCAAAGAGACGTGTGATTTTCTCACCAACAACAGTCCCCATAGAAGCCATAATGAAGTTGGAGTCCATGATAGCAAGGGCAACCTTAGTCCCTTTGATGCTAGCAGTACCTGTCAAAACAGCCTCATCAAGACCTGTTTTTTCACGCGCTAGCTCAATCTTCTCTTTATAACCTGGGAAGTTCAAAGGATCACTTGTCTCAATTCCTATAAACAATTCAGCGAAGCTATTCTCATCAATAGTGAGAGCTAAGCGCTCTTTAGCTGAAATACGGAAATTATAAGAACAAGCTGGACAAATTTTAGCAGGTCCTAAATCTTTTTGATAGATCACATGTTTACATGCAGGACATTTGGCAAAGAGTTCGTCTGGAACTTCTGGTGTCTCACGCTCAACTCGTGATCGAATGGAACGATTAGGGTTGATACGGATATACTTTTCTTTTTTTCCAAATAAAGCCATAAACGCTCCTATTCTTCAGTCTTCTGGTAGGCTGGTAAGAAGGTCTCCATTAAGAAGGATGTATCATAATCCCCAGCAATAACATTCTGGTCTGAAATAAGATCCAATTGGAACTCAGTATTGGTCACAACACCTTCAATCTCCAATTCATAGAGAGCACGTTGCATCTTCATTAGAGCATCAAAACGATTCTCTCCATGAACGATAACCTTAGCAATCATTGAATCGTAGTAAGGCGGAATAGTGTAGCCATTGTAAACAGCTGAATCCACACGCAAACCAACACCACCACTTGGGAGATAGAGATCTGTAATCTTACCTGGACATGGGGCAAAGTTGAACTTAGGATTTTCAGCATTGATACGGCATTCAATGGCATGACCTGTAAATTGAATATCTTCTTGAGAGACTGATAATTCTTGACCAGCTGCGATGCGAATCTGCTCACGAACAATATCAACACCTGTAACAAATTCAGTAACAGGATGCTCAACTTGAACACGTGTATTCATTTCCATAAAGTAGAACTGACCACTTGCTTCATCAAGAAGGAATTCAATTGTTCCAGCGTTTTCGTAAGAGACTGCCTTAGCAGCTCTGACTGCCGCATCCCCCATTTTCTGACGAAGAGTTGAGCCAATCGCAATAGATGGACTCTCTTCTAGCACCTTCTGGTTGTTACGCTGGAGGGAACAATCACGCTCACCCAAGTGAACAATATTTCCAAAAGAATCGCCAAGAATTTGTACTTCAATGTGACGAGCAGGGTAAATGACCTTCTCGATATACATTGCTCCATTACCAAAGGCAGCAAGAGCCTCTTGTGATGCAGATTCAAAGGCAGGCGCAAGCTCTTCCTTGCTCTTAACCTTACGAATCCCTTTACCACCACCACCAGCTGATGCCTTGAGCATTACGGGATAACCAAGACCTTCTGCAACCTCAAGAGCCTCATCAGCAGTATAAACCTCACCATCAGAACCTGGAATAACAGGAACCTGAGCTTTAATCATCTCCGCACGAGCATTGATTTTATCTCCCATCTTATCCATAACAGAGCCAGCAGGTCCGATGAATTTGATGTTGAGTTCCTCACACATGGTAGCAAACTTAGAGTTTTCACTCAAGAAACCAAATCCTGGGTGAATGGCTTGCGCTCCAGTCACAATAGCTGCTGAAAGCACCGCATTCATATTAAGGTAAGATTCTGTTGATCTAGCTGGACCGATACAGATAGCCTCGTCAGCAAGATTGGTATGAAGGGCATCCTTATCAGCTTCCGAATAGACGGCAACTGTGGAAATCCCCAATTCACGCGCCGCACGAATAATACGCACCGCAATTTCACCACGATTGGCGATTAATAATTTTTTAAACATATCTATCGTTTTTCTCCTATTCGGGAGTTCTTAATGTGAAAATAGCTGAGCTGAGCCCAGACTATCTTTTCACTCAGTACTTAGTTACCAATGGCAAATGTTAAGACACCACTAGCAGCAAGCTTGCCGTCAACTTCTGCTTTTGCTTCCACAACAGCAATCGTTCCACGACGTTTAACAAATTTAGCCGTCATCACAAGCTGGTCACCTGGAACAACTTGTTTTTTAAATTTAACCTTGTCCATTCCTGCGTAAAAGACCAATTTCCCTTTGTTCTCTTCTTTTGAGAGTTCAAGGACACCAGCAGTTTGCGCAAGAGCTTCCATAATCAAGACACCTGGCATAACAGGGTATTGAGGAAAATGCCCTTGGAAGAATGGCTCGTTAATAGTTACATTTTTGATGGCAACAATTTCATCTTCAGAAGTTTCTAAGACACGGTCAACCAAGAGAAATGGGTAACGGTGTGGCAAAGCTTCTTTAATTTGATTGATATCGATTGTCATTTGATACGTACCAAACCTTTCCCGAATTCAACCACATCTTCATTAGCTACCAAGATTTCAGTCACAACACCATCTTTTGGTGCAGGAACTTCATTCATAACTTTCATAGCTTCGATGATAAGGAGTGTTTGACCCTTCTTAACAGAATCGCCGACTGAAACAAAGGCAGGTTTATCTGGAGCTGGTGACAAGTAAGCCACACCAACAAGTGGACTCTCAACAATGTCACCCTCAGCTGCTGAAACAGCTGGAGCAACCTCAGCACTTACAGGTGCTTCTGTTACTGCAGGTGCAGCTTGAGGAGCTTCAACTGAACTCGCTGCTTTTACTGGACTTACTGGACTTACTGGAGCAGCTTGAGGAGTTGCTGCAAGACCTGCTTCATTTTTTGAGAAAGCAAGTTCAACATCCCCTGTGCGATATGAAAATTCGCGTAGACTTGAACCATCAAATTGGCTCATCAAGTCTTTAATTTCAGAGATATTCATGCTTAAGCCTCCCAACGTTTAAAGGCAAGAACAGCATTGTGACCACCAAATCCAAAGGTATTTGAGATAGCATAGTCAACTTGAGCTTCTTGACCTTGTCCGTAGATGACGTTTGCTTCGATGTAGTCTGACAACTCTTTCGTTCCTGCAGTCATTGGGATATAGCTGTTACGCATTGCTTCAATAGTTGCAATAGCTTCAACTGCTCCAGCGGCACCAAGAAGGTGACCTGTAAATGATTTAGTTGATGAGACAGGAACTTCTTTACCAAGAACAGCAACGATAGCTTGACTTTCACCTTTTTCATTGGCTTGTGTTGATGTTCCGTGAGCATTAACATAGTCAACGTCACTTGGTTCAATACCAGCTTCATTAAGAGCAAGTTTAATAGCCTTAGCCGCACCTGATCCGTCAGGAGTTGGTGTTGTCATGTGGTAGGCATCACAGTTTGAACCATATCCAACAATCTCAGCCAAGATAGTTGCACCACGTTTTTGGGCATGCTCAAGACTCTCGATAACAAGGACACCAGCACCTTCACCCATGACAAAACCGTTACGGTCTTTATCAAATGGAATAGCAGAGCGGGCTGGATCTTCCGTTGTTGAAAGAGCTGTAAGAGCGTTGAAACCACCGATACCAATTTTAGTGATTGATGCTTCTGAACCACCAGCCAAGATAACATCGTGGAAACCGTATTTAATTTCACGGAAAGCTTCACCGATAGCATCATTGGCAGAAGCACAAGCAGTAGTCACTGACTTACAAACACCTTGTGCACCAATTTTAAGAGCAATATTACCAGCACCCATATTTGAAAGAGCTTTAGGAATGAACATTGGTTTGATACGTTTCATACCTTTATCATTCATACGGATAATTTGGTCTTCAAGTTCTTGCAAACCACCGATACCAGATGACACGATAACCCCTGTACGATCACGATCAACAGTTTCCATGTCCAAGTTAGCATTTTCAAGGGCTTCCATAGCAGCATAGATAGCATAGAGTGAGTATGTGTCCATGCGGTTTGTATCTTTTTTGACAAAGTATTTATCAAATGGGAAATCTTGAATTTCACCTGCATTGAAAACAGGAATTTCTGATGGATCAAATTTTGTAATTGGTTTGATACCAATTTTTCCATCATGAAGGCTGTTCCAGAATTCTTCTGGTGTATTTCCGATTGGTGACGTCACTCCATAACCAGTAACAACAACACGATTTGTAGACATAAGCTTTCTCCTTTGTCTGCTTTTTTATTTTCTAAACGATTTTGACTTCTTAAACGATTAACCATTCATGGTCATACCACCATCAATGGCGATAACTTGACCAGTTAGGTATTCTTGGCTTGCTAGAAAGACAGTAACATCTGCTACTTGCTCAGGCTGACCAAAGGCTTTCATTGGAATTTGCACAAGCATGGCATCCTTCATCTTTTCTGGGATAGCATCAGTCATGTCTGACTCGATAAAACCAGGTGCAATAGCATTGACACGAACGCCACGCGCAGCCACTTCACGAGCAACTGACTTAGTAAATCCAATCAAACCTGCCTTAGATGCCGCATAGTTGGCCTGTCCTACATTTCCCACAAGACCAACGACTGAAGACATGTTAATGATAGCTCCTTGGCGTGCCTTAGACATTGGCTTTAAAACAGCCTGCGTCATGTTGAAGGCCCCTGTAAGATTGATTTTAAGCACTGACTCAAAATCTTCTTCAGTCATTTTAAGCATGAGCTTATCATTCGTAATTCCAGCATTATTGACTAGCACATCGATGCTTCCTAGAGCCTCAGTCGCCTCAGCAACCATACGTTTGGCATCCTGACTATCTGAAATATCACCACTGATAGCAAGTACAGTCACACCATAGTCTTTAAAGCTATCCAAAAGCTCTTGAGAAATAGCAGAGCGACCATTCAAAACGACGTTGGCACCTAGACTAGCAAATTTATGAGCGATAGCAAGACCAATTCCACGAGTTGATCCTGTGACAAAAACATTTTTTGATTTAAGTTCCATAGTTTTTCTTATTCTCCAAGAAA
The DNA here is from genome assembly GCF_016908645.1 of Streptococcus loxodontisalivarius. Classification (GTDB taxonomy): domain Bacteria; phylum Bacillota; class Bacilli; order Lactobacillales; family Streptococcaceae; genus Streptococcus; species Streptococcus loxodontisalivarius. The sequence continues at coordinate 7,240 of NZ_JAFBEH010000043.1, read as the reverse complement.
TTCTTCAAGACTAGCTTGATTATCAATAGAAGCAACTGGAATCGTCTTGTCAATCTTCTTCAAGAAGCCTGCCAAAACTTTACCAGGACCTACTTCAACGACTTGGTCAATACCAAATTCCTTAATGACCTCAATAGAGTCATAGAAACGTACTGGCTCCATAACTTGACGAGCAAGAAGTGATTTAATCTCAGAAGCCTGCATAATCTTAGCTTCTGTATTACCAACAAGTGGTAATTTAAAATCATTGAAGCTAACCTTCTCTAATTCCGCTGCCAACTTTTCACTCGCAGAAGTCAAAAGAGCTGTGTGGAAAGGACCTGAAACATTAAGAGGAATCAGACGTTTAGCACCTGCTTCTTTGAGTAACTCAACAGCATAGTTAACAGCCTCAACTTCTCCGCCGATAACAATTTGTCCTGGTGTATTATAGTTTGCAGGTGTCACGAAACCCTTGACAGAAGCCTGTTTACAGATATCTTCAATCAAGCTAGCCTCTGTATTCATGACAGCAACCATCTTCCCACTACCAGCAGGGGCGGCCGTTTCCATAAATTCACCACGTTTAGCAACCAAAGCCACGGCATCTTCAAAAGAAAGAGCACCAGCAGCAACAAGGGCAGAGTATTCACCCAATGAGAGACCTGCCACAATATCAGGAGTTACACCTTTTTCCTCCAAGAGGCGATGGATAGCAACTGATGTTGTTAAAATAGCCGGCTGCGTATAACGCGTTTGATTGAGTTTTTCTTCATCATTATCAATCAATTCACGCAAATCATAGCCCAAAATAGCACTAGCGGTATCGAATGTCTCTTTAACAATCGGATACTGTTCAACCAAATCACTAGCCATACTCAATTTCTGAGCGCCTTGACCAGCAAATAAGAATGCTCGTTTTGTCATGTCAATCCTCTACTTTTATTAATTTAGTCAGCCCAACGTTTAGCTTCTTCAAGAATAACTGCTTTTGCACCATTGTAAAGATCTTCAAGAATTTCTTGACAAGTCTCTTCTTTACGAACCAGACCAGCAATTTGACCAGCCATAACTGATCCATTTTGAACATCACCATCTACAACAGCATTACGGAGGGCACCAGCACCAAGTTCTTCAATTTCTTCCGCTGATTTTTTACCCGCCAAGAAATCTTTTTCAGCTTGATTGTAAGCAGTTGCCAATTTATTTTTGATAGCACGAACAGGGTGTCCAACTACTGACGCAGAAACAACTGTATCAATATCTTTAGCTTTCAAAATTTTATCTTTAAAGTTTTGGTGAGCATTTGATTCTTTAGCAACAACAAAACGTGTTCCTACTTGAATAGCTTCTGCTCCCAACATAAAGACGGCTGCTGCACCACGACCATCAGCTACACCACCAGCACCAATAACTGGGATATCAACTGCATCAACAACTTGACGAACAAGTGTCATTGTTGTCAATTTACCGATGTGTCCACCAGCTTCCATACCTTCAGCGATAACAGCATCTGCTCCAAGTTTCTCCATACGTTTAGCAAGTGCAACAGATGGCACAACTGGAATAACTGTAATTCCTGCTTCATGGAAACGCTCCATGTATTTACCAGGGTTACCTGCTCCTGTTGTAACAACTTTAACACCTTCTTCGATAACAAGGTCAACAATATCATCTGCAAATGGAGACAAAAGCATGATATTGACACCAAATGGTTTATCTGTGATTGATTTTACTTTATCAATATTTGCTTTAACAACTTCTTTGGGTGCATTACCACCACCGATGATTCCAAGACCACCAGCATTAGATACAGCACCAGCCAAATCACCATCAGCAACCCAAGCCATACCACCTTGGAAAATAGGGTATTTAATGCCCAAAAGTTCTGTAATTCTCGATTTCATTTCAAAAGCTTTCTTCTATTTTGTTAAGTAACACTATTAATCTGACAAGTAATTTGAAACTCAAACTACCAAAATAAACAAGAGAGAATATTCCAAATGAATACTCTCTATGTCACAATTATTTTGTTTTTTCTTCAACGTAAGCAACAAGATCGCCTACAGTGTTAAGTCCTTCTTCAGTTTCGATTTGAATATCAAATTCATCTTCGATTTCTGAGATAACTTGGAATACATCCAATGAATCAGCATCAAGCTCATCGAAAGTAGTTTCCAATTTCACTTCTTCTGCTTCTTTACCGAGTTCTTCAACGATGATGTCTTGTACTTTTTCAAATACTGCCATGATTAATGTCTCCTTAAATATATAAATAAATTTTTATAAAAGTGCTAATGCACAGTGTATAACTAGATTTTAACAATTAGAGTTCCCCAAGTCAAACCTCCACCAAAACCTGATAGAAGAACTGTCTGGCTGCCATCTAATTTAATAATTCCCTTATCAACTGATTCTGATAATAGAATTGGAATACTTGCTGCACTGGTATTACCAAAGTGCATCATGTTGGCTAGAAACTTCTCTCTATCAACATTGATTTTCTTTGCCATTTTATCTAAAATACGGATATTTGCTTGATGAAGCAAGAAATAATCAGGCTCTTCAACTTCCTCCAAAATAGCTTTAATACTACTTGAGACAGTTCTAACTGTAAAGTCAAAGATTGAACGCCCATCCATTTGTAAAAATGGATTTACTTCTTCATTATTATCCGCAAATGGCGATGTTACACGCGTCTTACCAGACTCAAGTCCACCCTTGCTACCATCTGTATTTAGAGATTCTGCTAAAAAGTGCTGTTGATCACTTGTCTCAAGTAAAACACCACCAGCTCCATCACCAAATAAGACAGCTGTACTGCGATCAGACCAATCAAGAGTCTTAGAAAGCACTTCTGCTCCGATAACAATACCCTTTTTGTAAGAGCCTGAGAGAATAAACTTCTCAGCTGTAGCTAAGGCAAAAACAAAACCACTGCATGCCGCAGTCACATCATAGGCAAAAGCATGACTAGCACCAATATTTCCCTGCACACGAGCTGCAGTAGAAGGCATAGACGAATCAGGAGAAATCGTTGCCACAATCACAAAATCCAACTCCTCAGCTGAAATACCAGCTTTTTGAATTAAGGATTCCGCTACCTTAGTTGCAAGATCACTTGTATTCTCATCCTTAGAAATATGACGCTGGCGAATCCCAGTACGACTGGAAATCCACTCATCACTTGTGTCCATAATTTGAGCAAGATCATTGTTTGTTACGACCTGTTCTGGAGCATAATGTGCAACCTGGCTAATTTTTGCATAAACCATTATTTTAACTCCTCAAGAAAAGTATGTAAGTTAACAAGTCCCTTTTTCATGACACGTGCCTCATCCTCATCGAATCCTTCAATGATACGTTCAACCATTGATTTATGGAAACGCTGGTGAAGACGATAAACCAATCTTCCCTTCTGTGTTAAAGAGAGATGGACAACACGACGGTCAATATTCGAGCGTGTTCGAATAATATAACCTTTTTGTTCAAGTTTATTCAAGCTGGTTGTTACGGTACCTAATGTCACCATTAGGGCTTTGGCAACCTCGCTAGGTGTTATATTTGGACTTTTACCAATCTCATCAATGGTATGCATTTCTTTAATTGATACATCGCTAAAACGACTAACCTTCAAACTGTTTTCTTCGATAATAAGAACATTATTGAAGATATCAACTAAATAATCATTAACTTGTGAATCTTCCAAATTGACACTCCTTTCAATAAACTTTGACAGTCAAATTATATCAAACATCAAAAATTTATGCAAGTAAAAATTTAATTTAAAACTTACTTCCCTGTAAATTTAGGACGACGACGTTCTGAAAAGGCACGAACTCCCTCTTTAAAGTCTTCTTTAAATGCAAGCTCTTCCTGTAGTTCCAACTCTAACTTCGTATAATCTTCCCAACCTGCAAACGATGATTGCCATACCATCTCTTTAATTGCTCGGTAAGAATTGATAGAACCTCTCAAAAGACGTTTAATTAATTGGCTTGTTGTACGTTCCAACTTTTCTGATTCGCAGAGACGATAAACGATACCATAATCCAAGGCTTTTTCTGCAGTCAATCCTTCTCCTGTCATAGCAAGTTGAGTTGCTCTTGTAACACCAACTGCTCTTGACATCAAGAAGATACCACCCGCATCAGGTGCTAATCCAACTCCTACAAATGCTTGGATAAACTTAGTCTTATCACTTGCAATAACAAAATCAGCTGCGACAGCCATGTTGGCTGCAGCTCCTGCTACTGCTCCATCAACACTCATAATAACTGGCTTAGGCAATTTCTTCATAGCAAAAGAAATCTTATTTACAAGATCTGCAATGAGTACTAATGATTGTACATCATCAGCGTCTACCGCACGTTGCATTTCAACCAAGTCACCACCAACAGAGAAAACGGATCCCTCAGCATTAATAAGAAGGATCTTAACCGCCTCATTTTTCTCAGCCAAAGCTATCGCTTCTAAAATTTCCTGAGACATTGGAATATTAAATCCATTTGAAACATCTGGACGATTTAAGGTCAAAGTAGCAACATCATCAGCAACACTATATTTAATCGTTTCGAAAGTCATTTTCGAACCCCCAGTCAGTTATAATTTCACATTTTAATAATTTGATATTCAAACTATATTACTTAATCAGTCTAACACAATAAAAAAAAATTCTCAACCGTAAATGTTAGAATTTTTTAATTTTATATTTCCAATAATAAGAACTAGTAAACTATTTTTCTAAAATATGTTGGCAGATATCGTCTAGACTAAGAAAAAGCTGGCTTGCTTTAGATTGATCCATTCCGAACTTTTGATCCTTAATTCCCCAGACTTCGATACCTGCTGAAACACCAGCCTGGATCCCTTTTTCACTATCTTCTATAATAAGTAATTCAGATTTTTCTAGATTTAACTGACGAGCTGCCTCAAGATAAATTGCTGGATTAGGTTTACTTTCCTCAAATTCCTCACCCGAAAGAATAACCTGAAAGTAATCTTCTAAATCATTTTCTCGTAATGCACGCAAAATATCTGCTTTTACAGAACTTGAAGCTAAACCGAAAACATATCCTTCTTTTTTTAGCATTTCAAGACATTCTTTGACATCTGAAAAAATCAGATCCTTATAGGGAAGTGGATGATCCTTCTTATACTGATTATAACCTTCCTGCAATGCTGAGATATCCCACTTTTCATAATCATCACGAAGAATATTCTGCCAAACCTGCTTCATATTACCACCAATAAAAAAGGATGGAGGAAGGTGTTTAATCGAAATTCCCTTCTCATTTAGAAATCTTTCTCGGCGTTCATAATAAAATGTTTCCGTGTCAAAAAGCACACCATCCATGTCAAAAATTATTCCTTTTAAAGTCATCATCCACTCCATCATTATTATCTTACTAATATTTTATAATAATTTCCTATATTATGGCAAACAAAGACTATGTAGAAAGCAAATCACATAAAGTTAATGACGAATTGTCTGAATTTTGATATAATTTACTTATCATATTATTTTTGGAGAACCAAATGAAAGTTATTAAGTTTGGCGGAAGCTCTCTTGCCTCTGCAACACAATTAAAAAAAGTCCTCGATATTGTCAAATCTGATTCAGAACGCCGTTTCGTTGTTGTATCAGCACCTGGAAAACGCAACGCTGAAGACAATAAAGTTACTGATGCTTTGATTAAATACTATAAAAATTACACAAACGGTGAAAATGTCACTCTTGATCAAGAATGGATTATTAACCGTTATCAAGCTATGGTAGACGAACTTGGATTGACATCAAATGTCATTGAAAAAATTGCAGCAGCAATTACTGAACTTGCTACTTTACCAATTGATGGAAATGACTTCCTATATGATACTTTCCTCGCTGCCGGTGAAGACAATAATGCAAAACTTATTGCTGAATTTTTCCGTAAAAACGGAATTGCAGCACGTTATGTTCATCCAAAAGAAGCTGGAATTATTGTCAGCAGTGAACCAGGAAATGCCCGTATTCTTCCATCTAGTTATGATAAACTTGAAGAACTTCGTGATAGCGATGAAGTCCTTGTTATTCCTGGTTTCTTTGGTGTTACTGCCCAAGGTCAAATCTGTACATTCTCACGTGGTGGGTCTGATATTTCAGGTTCAATTGTAGCTGCCGGAGTAAAAGCTGATCTCTATGAAAACTTTACTGACGTTGATGGTATCTTTGCAGCTCATCCAGGAGTCGTAGAAAATCCACATTCAATTGTGGAATTAACTTATAAAGAGATGCGTGAACTTGCTTACGCAGGTTTCTCTGTACTTCACGACGAAGCTTTGCTTCCTGCATACCGCGGTAAAATTCCACTTGTCATCAAGAATACAAATAATCCTGAGCATCCAGGAACACGAATTTCTTTGGAACACAGCGGTGCAGCAGTTCCTGTTGTAGGTATTGCTGCAGATGACAAGTTTGCATCAATCAATATGACCAAATACCTCATGAACCGTGAAGTTGGATTTGGCCGTAAAGTCCTACAAATCCTTGAAGAACTTAACATTCGTTGGGAACATATGCCATCAGGAATTGATGATCTTTCAATCATTATCCGCGAAAGAGAGTTAACCCCAATCAAAGAACAAGAAATCATTTCTTACTTGACACGTGAACTCGGTGTTGACGAAGTAGAAATCGAACACAATCTTTCAATTATCATGATTGTCGGAGAAAACATGAAAGATCATATTGGAGTCACTGCAACAGCAACACGTGCACTCTCAGACAATCACATTAACCTAGAAATGATCTCACAGGGTTCAAGTGAAGTATCAGTCATGTTCGTTATTAAAACTGAACAAGAAAAAGAGGCCGTAAAAGCCCTCTACAACGCATTTTTCTCAACAAATGACTAAAAAATAACTACAATTACTTAAAATATCAAAAAGCTTTGTAATTTCCGTAGTAGGTGGAACTGCTACAAAATTACAAAGCTTTTTTGTATATAAAAAAAACTCCCAAAAAAGTTTCAAATACTATCGTAAGTTTGATTAAAGAGACTTGCATCTTAATTCAAACAAGCTTTAGTCTAAAATTGTAGGTTTTTCCCCAGTAGGCATAGGAATACTTTATAATCCATATTTTCTTTGAAACCACCGGTCAATTCTGGATTCCTCTCTTTACTGGCTCTATAATTTCTGTAGTGGGTAAATCCACCAAGGAGATTGTAGGGCTTTTTGAATGTAGAAAAAAAGTCCCACATGACTTATAATGAAAAGC
>NZ_JAFBEH010000042.1 GCF_016908645.1 Streptococcus loxodontisalivarius | reverse complement strand
CGTAAATCTCATGAGTACAAGGCTCTCAAGCGTTACTGGAAGCTCATTCAACAAGACAGCAGAAAGCTTTCTAGCAAGCGATTCTACCGTCCTACCTTCCGTATGCACTTGACCAATCAGGAGATTGTGCAGCGCCTTTTAAGCTACTCTGATGAATTGAAAGGGCACTATGAACTTTACCAGATTCTTCTTTTTCATTTTCAAGAGAAAAATTCGCAAGCCTTTTTCGACCTCATCCAAGAGAACAAAAAGGCTGTGGATCCGCTATTTCAGACGGTTTTCAAAACCTTCATCAAAGACAAAAAGAAGATTATCAACGCTCTGGAACTGCCTTATTCAAACGCCAAACTTGAGGCAACAAATAACCTCATCAAGGTTATTAAGAGAAATGCTTTTGGATTTAGAAACTTTGAAAACTTCAAAAAGCGGATTCTTCTTGCTTTGAACGCAACAAAAGAGAGAACCAATCTGATTCTCTCTCGTGCTTAATTATTTAGTCAACCCACTACAGTTGACAATGAGCCGCTGTTTTCGGGTTTAAATTTTCAGAACTTTTAAATCTTTTCCACCTAATAATATCAGATGTTTCTCAACTTTCTCGATAGCGTAGGCTTGTCTGAGTGACTGGGCATAGAGACCCATTTGCCCTTGATAGCGCTGGGCGATTTCTTCTGGGTCGGTAAATTTATCCGTCTTGTAGTCAAAGAGGACAATCCTATCAGGGAATATCAGATAGCCATCGACAATCCCACGGACAACAAAATCTTCCTGACTGACTGGATCCTTAGCCAACATGGCAAAAGGTGCTTCTCGGTGGAGTTTGTCCAGATTTCCTGTAATGAGCTGACCCAAGTCCGTCTCAAAGAAGGCAGCAATCTTAGTCAGGTCAATCCTTGCCTTAACGGCTTCTTCTGCCTGAACTTGACTGAGGGCACTGCTAATATCCTCAAGGCTAACCTCCTCAGACAGGACCAAACGTTGCATGAGTTCGTGGGTTGCTGAACCGACTGCTGCTCCTGAAACCTTGGTCGATTTTGAAAAGTCTGGAAGTTTGAAGTCCACTTGCGTCTTTTTAACTTCAAGTTGGTCAACTTCCTGCTCCTTATCCATAAGGTCAATGCCTTCCATATCCATCAAAGGTTGATAGAAATGCTTGACCTGACTAGGTGTTCTAAGGCTTGGCAAATCAATGGCAGCTTGATAGGTCTGATTGAGTTTATCAACACTTTCAAGAACATCAAGACTGCGACGAATGGCCTCGCTCTGCCTATTGTGGCTGAGGTCATCTGCTTGAACACGTCCTTCTTCCTGCAGACTACCGATAGCCTCCTTGGTTAGCTCTGCCTTGTCAACAAAGGAAAGCTCAAAAGCTAAGTCCTTAGTGGCAATAGCAGCATCCAGAGCTAAAAGCCAGTCTTGGAAACTGAGCATCTGCTCACGACTGCTCGCTGGCAAAAAGCCATTTTCAGTCTCAGTGCCATACTTGTCCGTCAGCTTGTCCTTGCTGCCCTTACCAATCAGGTAGAGGCGTTTTTCAGCACGGGTCATGGCAACGTAGAGGAGACGCATCTGCTCAGATAGGGTCGCAAGATTGAGTTCACGCTTGTTGAGCTGATAAGGTAGGGTGTCTAGACTAACCTGAACACGTGGAAAATCTGTCTCAAACTGGTCCTTCATATCAGCCAGATACTTGATACCCAGACCTCGCTCACGACTGAGGATAATAGGCGAACGCAGGTCATCCATGCTGAATTTCTTGTCGATATTGAGGACAAAAACATACTTGAACTCAAGACCTTTGGACTTGTGAATGGTCATAAGCTGAACTGCATTTTTAGGAAGGGCTACTTCGACATCAGCGAGGTCATTTTGTGTTTCCAAGATTTTATCAATCATGCGGATAAATCGTGGTAGTCCCTTGAAGCCTGTCTTTTCATAGTTGTTGGCACGAAGAGCAAGAGCAAAGAGATTCGCCTGACGCTGCTGGGCATTTGGCAGGCTAGCCACATAATCATAGTAGAATCTGTCGTTATAAATCTTCCAGATCAAATCATAGAGGGAGTGACTCTTAGCATAGAGGCGCCAGCTGTCAAGCACCTGCAGAAAGTCTGCTACCTTATCACGTAAGTTCTCCGTCACTAGCTCTGGAGCTTTGCCATTTCCACGGGAAAGATAGCAGAGCTTGTCATAGAGTTCGGTCTGGTCAGCCTGGAGGGCAAGTCTGGTCAGGTCGTCCTCGTCAAACTGGAACATAGGCGAGCGTAGGAGCGCCACAAGGGCGTAGTCGTTGAGGGGATTGTTGATAGAACGCAGGGTGTCCAGCATAATCATAACCTCTAGCGACTTGAGGTAGTTCTGCTCACCACCGTCTGAAACCAGAGGGATACCGTAGCCAGAAAAGGCAGTCAAAAGGGCTTCATTGCGGCTTCGAGAGGAAACCAGAAGGGCAATGTCTGAGAAGGCAACACCCTCTTCCTTGTGAAGGCGGATAATCTCCTTGGCTAGGAGGTCGACCTCGCCTCGACTGAGGCTAGTCTCCTCCTCAGTCTCCATATCCAGCTCTTCGTCATCACTATTGTAAATCCAAACCTTGGTCTTGTTTTCAGGATGGGCTTCCTTCTGCTTTGGACTACCAGCCAGCAAGAAATGCGTCTTGTTGTAGAGAATATCTCCTACCTGCTCATCCATAAGATGGCTGAAAACGCCGTTGGTGGCATCGATAACCTCAGACTGGGAACGGAAATTCTCCTTGAGCAGAATCAGTTTTCCCTGACTTGGGTCTTCCTGATAGGTCTTGAACTTGCTATTGAAAATCTGCGGATCCGCCTGACGGAAACGATAGATGGACTGCTTGATATCTCCCACCATAAAGCGGTTGTGTCCATTGGACAAAAGCTCCAGCATGCGTTCCTGCATGTGGTTGTTATCCTGATACTCGTCCACCATGACTTCATGATATTTTTCTTGGAAATGTTGGGCGACCTGCGGATTTTCTTCCAAGATTCGGATTGCCAGATGGGCAATGTCCGAGAACTCAAAAGCATTTTCCTGAATCTTTGCCTGCAAATACTGGTCAGAAAAATCAGTCACAAAGTTTCTCATCACCTTCAACAAGGGCAAAGCCTGTCCTTGATAGGCAAAGATGGTCTCCAAGTGGCGGAGTCCCACCAACTGCTCCTGCAACTGCTTGAAGATTGGGTACTTGATTTTATTGACCGTGATGTCGCTCCCTGATGGAATGACGCTGGTCACATCCACAGCTAGACGACCCAGTCCTTCCTTACCGTAGACTTCCTTGAAGCCATCCGACCATTCCAAGAGAGACTGGATGATTTTCAAGTGCTTGGTGTAGGCTGCGGTGGGCTTGCCTGCTTTGGTTGTCTGAGAGTAGTCAGGGCTCTCTGTCAAATCGCGGAGCTGGTAGGCTGTATTTTCCAGACAGTCCAAGAAGGTCTCAACCATCTGGTCTGGTACTTGGGCAAAGCCAGTTAATTCTTCATGCCCTTTGAGAAAATTTTCTCTGATCCACTGGTCTGGATTGGCTGTGGATTGGGCAAAGGAGTGAACTTTGTAGACAAGTCCTCTAAAAGATTGGGAATCCTTGCGGTTACCTGCAAAATTTCGCACCAAGGCTGAGAAGTCCTTCTGGTCCTTACCAGACATGTAGTCTGCAAAGAGGTCTGCATAGACTTCATTTTTGAGAATATCCTGCTCAGACTTATCCTGCATGATACGAAAGAGTGGCGAAATCCCCAAAAGGTAACCGTACTGGTTGACCAATTTCTGAGTAAAGGCATCCATGGTTCCGATATCTGCAGTTGGCAGCAGAGCCATTTGTTCGGCTAAGAATGCCTGCTCCTCAGTCGTCTCCGCCTGAGATAAACGCTCAGCCAAGCCTTTTTCCAAACGCTCTCTTAACTCACCAGCTGCCTTTACCGTAAAGGTAGAGATAAAGAGGCGGTCAATGGCAATTCCACGCGCAATCTGATCCAGAATGCGGCGCACCATGACAAAGGTTTTCCCAGAACCAGCTGAGGCTGACACTAGAATATTCGTCCCACTACTGTAAATGGCTTCAATCTGCTCTGCTGTCAGCTTCTGCGTCTTATCGGATGCTGCCTCTGCAGCAATCAAGTCCTCAATCTGGCTCTGACTTAAAAAGGGCTTATTGGTCATCTTCTTCCTCCTCTTCTACTTTTTGGGGCTCTGCCATAAGGGCTAGAAAGGCTTCTCTCTTCCCTTTTTTAGGGAGAGTCAAGAGGCGTCTGGCATAGCCCATGTGTCTATCCGCCTCAAAGTGAGTGATTGCCTTAAGCTGCTCACCCTCCACCGATTCGCCGTCTTTGGTGTAGGGATTGATGAGAAAGCTGCCGCTCTTAATCTGCTCTGCTGCCTGCTTGAACAAGTGTCTGTTATGCGACAAAAGTTGGTCCAGCTCTGCTTTTTCATAGAGAGAGTCACGGATACTGTAAGCACCAGCTGCCAAATGCTCCTTCTCACTAGCCGCAAAGAGACCCTTATAGGTCAAATCGCTCTGCACCTTGGGCAGAACCTTGTCCAGACTGGCAAGCTTGTTGAGGTCAACCCTAGGCTCCTGCATGTGTAGATACATGGCACCGAAAAGCTGGTCCGTCGACAGGTCATACTTGTCTTCCAAGGCTTGAAGGTAGGTCACCAACTGCGGCTGCAAACCATTGTAGAAGGATTGGATGTCAAACGTATTCTTACCTGATTTATAGTCCACAACACCTAAACTGCCATCTGACAGTCGGTCCACTCGGTCAATGACACCACGCAGGGCAACCTGATCCAGTAAGAGTTCAAAATTCTCCTCTTGACCTTGCACCTGAATCGCTTGATTTTGTTTAAGAACAGTCGCAGTTGAACGGGCGATGTCATCTAAAATCTGACGAGACAGGCGACTCTCATCATCTTCCTCATAAAGCAGGGCAAAGCGGTCCTCCTGCTTGGTCTCCTCGATGGCTAATTCCAAGCGCTTATCAAAATCATCTGACTGCTGCTCTGCCATTGTCTTTTCAAAAATACGGTGCAGATAAGTGCCGTGGTGACGAGCATCAGGATGAATAGTTTCAAGCTCCTGCAAGCCCAGCACATACTGTAAGAAATAGAGATACTGGTTGTTGTAGAAGGTCTTGAGCCCAGAGGCAGAAAGTTTCAAGGGCTCCTCTTCTGGGAACTTGACTGCCATGACCTCTGGCGAAACCTTGACCGTCTTGACATCATCCAAAATCTGAGGAATCGATAAAGACTGCGTCTCCAAACGTTTTCTCAAATAACGCAGAGCGACTGACCAGAAGGTCTGCTCTTCCTTGGTCAGCTGGCGGTCAATATCTGCCTGATTGATAGCGATAATCTGCGACAAGACATCCTTGTAGTGACCGATATTGTCAGCATCAGCTTCCAAGGCTTGACGACCCTTATCAATCATAGGAATACCCAATTCAATCAATTCTTGCAAGTAAACCGACATCTGATCCTGACCTTCATTGATGAGTTGAGGAATGGAGAGAACCAGACCTTGACTGGCACTATTGAAGACTGACAGGGCTGTGAAGTGATTTTTCTTGCTATTTTCCTTAGACAGGATATCAAAGCTAGCATAGTCTGGACTGCTCTCATTGATTTTGCTGCGGGCTTGGTCACTGATTAAACTGCGATTCTCTGTAATCTTTGGAAAATAAGACTGGGTCATACCCATAGCAAAGACATATTTGGCAGAATGTGGCTCGACCAAGTCATAGGATTTGACATTGACCACATCCACTGTGGCTGGCACGGTGCGATAATTTGCCGCAAACATACCAGACTTGAGGAGGGCTAGAAAATCAGCTAGGCTGAGCTGGTCCTGACCAAAGATGGTCTGCATTTCTTCCAAGAGATGACCAAAGGCAGCCCAGACCTGCTCGTGTTGGTCAAGCTCTGCTTCTGTCGCATTTTGGCTGAGTTTCTTCATATTTTCAGCCAATCTAATATCAGCTAAGAAGCTCAGCAATTTTTCCAAGAGACCTGAAGCCTTCTGACTTCGAGCCTTTAGAAAGTTCTGGAGGGGATCCACCAAGTCATGGCGGAGCTGATTGAGGCGATCCAGCTGATACTTGCCGTTTTTGCTGGCGGTAAAGTCGGTCGTGAACTTCTTGAGCCCCTTGATATCAGCATAGGTCACATAGTGCTCAAAGCGGTCCAAATTGACCTGACTGACCGAACCATAGAGCCCAGTCTTAAAGAGATTGAGCAGGTCTTCGGCACGGTAATTGTAGCGTTTGACCCGCTCCAGGGCATCGATAAAGTTGACCAAGGGGTGGTTAGCCATAGACTCAGCCTTGCCGAAATAATAAGGAATGTCAAACTTCTGGAAGATTTTCCCCACCTGCAACTTGTAGGACTCCACATCACCCAGAAGAACCAGAATCTCCCTATAGCGCACGCCATCCGCCAAAAGCTGGCGAATCTGACGAGCCACGGCAGTCACTTCCTCCTTCTGATTGACCAGATCCCAGATCTGGATTTTTTCCTTGCTAGATGGGCTGAGCTGCTTATCCGATTGACTAAAATCATGACGAGCCTCCAAAAGCTCAGTCAGTTCGGAAAAAGCTGTGCTAGTAGAATCAGAAAGACTGACATAACTTGGCTTGGTCTGAAAGCGAGTCGCCAAATCTCTGAGGAAATCAAGCGAAGCCTGATAGACATTTCCATAGCTGAAATTGCTTGTATAGGCCTTCTGACTAACATAGGTACCAATAATGACCTCCTGACACTTGCCTGAAAGTAGGGTCAGGAGATAGTCCTCCTCAGCTGAAAAACGAGTGAAACCATCGATGACCAAAACTAGATTACTGAGCTCAGCATCCAGATTACCTGATTCAATCTCTTGGGCAAAGAAGCTGATTTTTGACTGGCTATCAAAGTCAGACTGGCGCAGATAATCTTCAACTGCTGTAAAAATCGTGATCAAATCAGCCTCTTTTTCAGGCTCATCCATAGCTGCTATGTCAAGCACCGTCATCTTAGCAGTCTTGAGTTCCTTGTAGAGATCAACCAGCTGCTTGATGAAGGCATTGTCTTGACGCAGACGCCCATAGAGTTTAAGGTCACTGTCAGACAGACTGTTCAAGACCTTATAAAAAATCATGGACAGACCTGTATCATCAAGACTGTTCTTTGGAATTTCCTTATCCAAGACAAAATAACGCGCCATCTGAGCAAAGCGCGTGATTGTAATCTCAAAAGAAGCCTGTCTATCAAGGTTTTCCAAAACCTTTCTTTCCTTCTCAAAGGACAGTGAGTTGGGAGCAATGTAAAAAATACGCTTGCCCTGCTCTGCCATTTTTTCAGCCTCCTTGGCTAAAATGACCGTCATATCCTGAGAAAGATCCGTATAGAGTAATTTCATGGCTACCCTCCGTGGAAGCTTATTTTCGTAGAAGTTTTAGTGGATTGAATAAAGGTTAGGACGGAGCTCAAGTCGCTTTGATGAACACCAGTTCTATCTTCAGCTCCTTGCCTAGTCCTATTGAATGATACAAAGCCCGCCAAAAACGATTGAATTTTAGGAAATCAGCGCAGTGTGCTTGCATATAAGATAGTATATCTTCTTCCGAGTTTTTAGGGCGTGTTCTAATTCCTTTCTCAATCCACTATATACCTGTCTATTATAGCATAAAAGACCTGTTTTTCTGCTCCCTACACCATCTCCTCGATATGATAGGTAAAGGTCAAATCCTCTCTCAGAAGAGCCTTAACACGGCAGAATTTGTTGGCATAATCTAGGATGACTGCGCATTTTTCCTCAGTGAGTTGATCGGCAATCTTAATCAGAATATCAAAATGACCCTCGTCATAGCTGATTTCCAACTCTGTCTGCACCGCTTCATTGCCCTCATAACGCTTGTAATAGCCCTGTACACACATGGTTACACAAGATCCCAAGGCAATTACCAAGAGACTCATAGGCGTCTCACCATCTTGAACAACACCAAATGTCTCGACTGGCTGACCATAACCATCTGACAGGGCATGATAGAGCCTGTCTCCCTTGATTCGTGATTGATACATAATGAACCTCCTTTGTGCTAATTATAGCCTAAAAAAACTCTAAACAAAATTGAATTGTCTAGAGTTTGTCATTCTATCTCACTTCTGCTCCAACTTGTTCTGTTAGGGCTTTGGTGATTTTTTCCATGTATTTGGCAACTTCTTCATCAGTCAAGTTGTCGGCTTGATTTTGGAAAGTCAGGCTGTAAGCCATTGATTTCTTACCAGCTTCGATGTTAGCTCCTGCGTAAACGTCGAAGAGTTTGATAGCTGTCAAGCGTTTCACACCCGCAGACTCGATAGCATCCACGATTGCTTGGTGGCTTGTTTCCTTGTCCAATAGCAGAGCGATGTCACGAGAAACAGCTGGGAACTTAGTGATTTCCACGAAGGCTGCTGCTGGTTGAAGCGCTGCTTCGATGGCAGTCAGGTTGAGCTCAGCAACGTAAGTTTCTGGAACTGAGTAATTCTTAGCTGTTTGTGGGTGAATTTGTCCAACAAAACCGATATCTTGGCCATCAAGAAGAATGCTTGCTGTACGGCCTGGGTGCATGCTAGCAATACCTTTTTCAGCAACAAAGTCAACATCAAGACGGAGTTTGGCAAAGATGAGCTCCAAGATACCCTTAGCATAGAAGAAATCAACTGGAGTTGCTTGTGTTTGGAAGTCTTTTTCAGCAACCAAACCTGAGATTGCAAAGGCAAAGGTATCGATTTCAGTTGGAAGCTCTTCTTTTGGATTACCCTTTTGTTCAAAGACTTTACCGATTTCATAGATGGCAACATTGCTTTGTTTACGAGCCACATTGTAGGCAACTGTATCAAGCATACCTGAAACCACATTCTGACGAAGGGCAGAGCGTTCAACTGACATTGGCCACATGAGCTCAGTGATATTGCTTGGTGCAAGGTTGAACTCAATCGCTTTTTCAGGCGTTGTCAAAGCGTATGAGATGATTTCAGTCAAGCCAGCTCCCTCAGCAATGCTGCGCACTTTACGACGAAGGGCTTGGGTTGCAGTCAATTCACCTGCTGTTCCAGCTGCTTCTGGAAGAGTTGTTGGAAGCTTATCATAACCGTAGATACGAGCAATTTCTTCCACCAAGTCAGCCTGAATAGCAATATCCCAACGACGACGTGGTACTGAAACAGTGAATTTTTCCTCATTGCCAGCAAGACCGAAACCAAGTTTGGCAAAGACATCTTCGATATCAGCAAATGTCAATTCAGTTCCCAAACGAACGTTGACATAGTCAAGACTTGTTGAGACCTCAACTGGTTCAGTAGGAACGTGACCAGCTTGAACACGACCAGAGAGAACCTCTCCACCAGCCAATTCTTGCAACATAGCAGCTGCAAAGTCGAGGGCTTCTGTTACTGTGGCATAGTTGATACCTTTTTCAAAACGTGATGAACTTTCTGAACGAAGGTTGAGACGACCGCTTGTTTTACGGATTGATTTTCCTTCAAATACCGCAGCTTCAAGAACAACATTCTTAGATGAAGCATCAATTTCAGTCGATTGACCACCCATAACACCTGCAAGGGCAACTGGTTTGTCAGCAACTGTAATGACGATATCTTCTGCAGTCAAGTCGCGTTCTTCACCGTCAAGTGTTACCAATTTTTCACCGTCACGCGCATCACGAGCCACGATTTTATTCCCTTCAAACTTATCAAAGTCAAAGGCATGCATTGGTTGTCCGAAATAGAGAAGAACATAGTTGGTCACGTCAACAACGTTGTTGATTGGACGGATACCAGCATTCATGAGTTTGTTTTGCAACCACTGTGGACTTGGTGCGATGGTCACATTTTCCACGATACGGCTAGCATAAGTGTAAACCTTGTCGCTTTCGATTGCCACTTCCAAGACATCGCTTGCAGCTTTGCCATTTTCAGTAAGAGATTTCTCAGGGAAGTTGACTGACTTGCCGTAGATGGCAGCCACTTCGTGGGCTACACCACGCATTGAAAGAGCATCCGCACGGTTTGGTGTGATTGAAAGCTCGATGATTTCGTCATCAAGGTCAAGGTATTTGAAAATCTCATCTCCAGGGACAGCATCTTCTGGCAAGATTTGGATACCATCTGAAAATTCTTTTGGAATGATTGACTCAGGAAGGCCAAGCTCTTGGAGTGAGCAGATCATACCGAGTGATTCCATACCACGAATTTTACCTTTTTTGATTTTGTAGTTGTCAGCGATACGAGCACCTGGTACCGCAACGATAACTTTGATACCAGCTGTCACATTTGGCGCACCGCAGACGATTTGACGAAGCTCATCATCACCAGTGTCTACTTGGCAAAGGTGCAAGTGTGTTTCTGGCACATCTTCACAAGAAACCACATGTCCGACTACTAATTTTGACAGACCTTCAGCTGGGACTTCAACACCCTCAACCTCAATACCTGTCGTTGACATTTTTTCAGCCAAATCAGCTGATGGCACATCAATATCCACCAACTCTTTTAGCCATTTGTATGAAACTAACATAATTCATGCTGCCTTGTCCCAAGTTTTTTGGACAAGGCATTTCCTTTCATCTTATCTATTTTTATCTAACTGCGTTTATTTGGGATTTCTCTATTTCTTTTTTTGTCCCAGCCTTCCTTATGTGGTTGGCACGCCAGCAAACCTCCGGTTTCATGACTAAATTTAAAGCCTAAAGTCTTTAAATTTGCCCTGTAATAACAGCTATGCTGTTATTACTATTACCACTGCGGAGGCTGGAGGGGCAGCTGTCGCTCCCAAATTAAAAGCAACATCCCTTGAACAAAAAAGGTTTTTACAAACTTTTTGAGATATCATAAAATCCTAGGTCAAAATAGTAAAATCCACACTTTATCCTAGCGATTTTTTGAGGAGCCAATCAAGATCGACTTTATCTTCTGAGACTGGGAAGGCGTGTTCAGCGAATTTTTCAAAGCCGTACTTGGCATAAAAATTCTGTGCCTTGAAATTTCGCTCCCAGACACCTAGCCATGCCCATTTAAAGCCTTTTTCTTGAGCTAATTGCAGAGCGTATTCAAAAAGTTTCTTTCCTAGACCAAGTCCTTGATAGGCCTGGAGGACATAGATTCTTTGAATTTCAAAACTGTCTTCCAACTCCTGCTCAGTCTGAGCCTGTCCCCAGTTGACCTTGAGAAAGCCTGCCACTTTTCCATCGACACGGACAAAGAATTGAAGCGATTCTGGATCTTCCAATTCAGCAGACATTGTTTCAAGGCTATAAGCTGATGCGTAATAATCTTGGAGCTGCTCTGCCGTATTGTCATGGGCAAAGGTTTCAGTAAAAGTCTCGATAGCCAAGTCTCTCAAAAGAGAAACATCTTGCGCAGTGATTTTTTCGAGTGTAATATCAGCCATCTTACTTGAATTGTTGGCTGAAGCGCACATCACCTTGGTAGAAACCGCGGATGTCGTTGATTCCGTAGCGCAGCATAGCGATACGTTCTTGACCAAGACCAAAGGCAAAGCCTGAGAACTCTTCTGAGTCTACGCCAGACATTTCCAAAACTTGTGGGTGAACCATACCGGCACCGAGGATTTCAATCCAACCTGTTTTCTTGCAGACGTTACAGCCAGCACCGCCACATTTGAAACATGAAACGTCAACTTCTACTGATGGCTCAGTGAATGGGAAATATGATGGACGAAGACGGATTTTACGGTCTTCACCAAACATTTTCTTGATAATCATTTCAAGCGTTCCTTTGAGGTCACCCATTGAGATGTTCTTACCGACAACAAGACCTTCGATTTGGTGGAATTGGTGTGAGTGAGTGGCATCATCCGTATCACGACGGAAAACACGTCCTGGTGAGATCATCTTAAGTGGACCCTTGCTGAAGTCGTGTTGGTCAAGTGTACGTGCTTGAACTGGACTTGTGTGGGTACGAAGCAAGATTTCTTCTGTGATATAGAAAGTATCCTGCATATCACGGGCTGGGTGATCCTTAGGAAGGTTCATACGCTCAAAGTTATAGTAGTCTTTTTCAACTTCAAAACCATCAATGACTTGGAAGCCCATTCCTAAGAAGATGTCTTCGATTTCTTCTGATGTTTGAGTCAAAACATGACGGTAACCAGTAGCTACCTTGCGACCTGGAAGCGTCACATCCAAGCTTTCTGCTTCAAGCTGGGCTTGGATTTTTGCTTCTTCGACCAATTTGGCTGTTTCTTCAAAAGCTTGTGTCAAAACGTCACGAACTTCGTTGACCATCTTACCAACTTTTGGACGTTCTTCATTTGACAAATCTTTCAAACCTTTCAAAAGGTCTGTCAATGATCCTTTTTTACCAAGAACTGAGACACGCAAGTCTTGTAATTCCTTAGCGTGGTCCCCCTTCATTTCTTTCAACTTAGCCTGAGTTGATACTTTCAACTCTTCTAATTGTGCCTGTAAATCCATAAATTAAGATACAAAGCCCTAGCGACAGGTTGACCTGCCAGAGCATGTTTAGTTAAGTGACTTAACCAAACACTCCTTTCCATTTTAATAACATTTCATAGTGGATTGAGAAAGGAATAGGACTAGGCAAGGAGCTGCAGATAGAACTGGCGTTCATCAAAGCGACTTAACGACGTCCTAACCTTTATTCAATTCACTATAGATTTCTGAATAGCTGAGGATTGGCTCATCACAGCACTTTCAAGTCTTAATACAAGAAAAAACGCATGCCAAACTCCTACATCGGAGCGTTGACACGCGGTACCATCCGTTTTCATTTGCCCATACAAGGGCAAACCTTAATTCCCTAGCCTCTATAAGAGTGAATTCGCCAATCTTTCCTTGAGGGGACTTCCAGTCACGGTCCCCACTCCCTGTCAATTTCCAAAAGGTTACTAGTCTCTCAGGCACTATTCAATTACTGACTATTTTACCAAAAAATAGCAGAGCTTTCAACGAAAATAAAAGAAAAACTGCCCGAAGGCAGTTTCTGATTGAAGACAAAGTCTATTTTCGATACTTTCCTTAAGTGATGTCGGACGTCAGCGAATCCCTATGGAATTCCATGACTAATATTTGAGCCAAGTGTCTCAAATATTCCGAGTGTAAGAAATGCTTAAAAATAGGCATTTCTTGCACTTTCATCACGGTGGAAGTATCAGGTAAATGCCTAAGACAGTCTCCCAGACTGTCTTGATGAAAGCTATGCTTTCTCTATTCCCAACCTAAAACAGTCTCCCAGACTGTTTTAGCACTCCCGCTCGCATAAATCGGAAAATTTATTTCAAGTAAGCAGAGCTTTGTTAACAAGTTTCGTTGTAAATTGGGTTTATCTAAACTTTATTAAGGTTTGATACGGTGAAGCATGCGTGGGAATGGGATTGCTTCGCGGATGTGTTTTGTACCGGCAACGAAGGTTACCATACGTTCCAAACCAAGTCCGAAACCACAGTGTGGTACTGATCCGTATTTACGGAGGTCAAGGTAGAAATCGTAATCTGCTGGGTTAAGACCTTCTTGGTCGATACGAGCCATCAATTTATCATAGTCAGTTTCACGCTCTGAACCACCGATGATTTCACCGTAACCTTCTGGAGCCAAGAGGTCGGCACAGAGAACACGCTCTGGGTTACCTGGAACTGGCTTCATGTAGAAGGCTTTAAAGCTTGCTGGGTAGTTAACAACGAATGTTGGCACACCAAAGTAGTTTGAAATCCAAGTTTCGTGTGGTGAACCAAAGTCATCACCGTGTTCCAAATGCTCGTATTCAGCATCTTCATCATTTTCATGCTCTTGAAGAAGTGTGATAGCATCATCGTAAGAAACACGTTTAAATGGCTCAGCAATGTAACGTTTAAGGGCATCAACATCACGCTCAAGCGTTTCAAGCGCTTGTGGTGCACGGTCAAGGACACCTTGGATAAGTGCTTTAACATAAGCCTCTTGAAGGTCAAGTGACTCATCGTGGCTAAGGAATGGGTACTCAGCATCCATCATCCAAAACTCAGTCAAGTGACGGCGTGTTTTTGATTTTTCAGCACGGAATACTGGACCAAAGTCATAAACACGACCAAGTGCCATAGCACCAGCTTCAAGGTAGAGCTGACCTGATTGACTAAGGAAGGCTGGGTTACCGAAGTAGTCTGTTTCAAAGAGTTCTGTTGAATCCTCAGCAGCGTTACTTGACAAGATTGGGCTATCGAATTTGATAAAGCCATTTTTGTCGAAAAATTCAGCTGATGCCATCAAGATAGCATTACGGATTTGCATGATAGCAACCTGACGACGTGAACGCAACCAGAGGTGACGATTGTCCATCAAAAAATCTGTACCGTGTTCTTTTGGTGTGATTGGGTAATCTTTTGATTCACCGATAATCTCGATGTCTGTGATATCAAGTTCATAACCAAATTTTGAACGATCATCAGCCTTAACGATACCTGTGACATAAACAGATGTTTCTTGGCTAAGGCGTTTGATGGTATCGAATTTTTCAAGACCTACTTCTTCACCGTATTTTTCGATGAAGTTTGGTTTGAAGGCAACACCTTGGAAAAAGGCAGAGCCATCACGTAGTTGAACAAAGGCAATCTTACCTTTACCTGACTTATTGGCAACCCAAGCACCAATAGTGACTTCTTGGTCAACATATTGACTTACTTGGCTAATGGTTACTAGTTTTCTAGACATAATTTCTCTTTTCTTACTTTATTTATTTTATCTGAACAGGTCTCTTCAAACCTGCACAGCTTATTTTTCCATAAAGACATGAAGTCTGCGGACAGCTTCCTTGAGGGTATCCAAATCGGTAGCATAACTTAGGCGGACATTTTCTGGAGCTCCAAAGCCTGCACCTGTTACAAGGGCAACTCCCACTTCTTCCAAGATAGCTGTGGTAAAGGCAGTCACATCTGTGTAGCCTTTCATTTCCATAGCCTTAGTGACGTTCGGGAAGAGGTAAAAGGCACCTTGTGGTTTAACCACTTCAAAACCAGGCACTTCATTAAGGAGTGGGTAGATGGTGTTGAGGCGTTCTTCAAAGGCTTGACGCATGGTTTCAACTGTATCTTGAGGACCAGTGAAGGCTTCGATAGCTGCATACTGGGCAACTGTTGTTAGATTTGAAGTCGTTTGACCGATGATTTTGCTCATGGCACCAATAATTTCTGGATTACCAACCGCAAATCCAACACGCCAACCAGTCATGGCATATGCTTTAGCAACACCATTGACAACAATAGTTTGCTTGCGGATGCTTTCTGAGAGGCTTGAAATCGGCGTGAATTTTGCTCCATTATAGACCAGACGACCATAGATATCGTCTGCCAAGATTAGGATATCGTGCTCAACTGCCCAATTTCCAATAGCTTCAAGCTCCTCAGCTTCATAGATCATACCAGTTGGGTTTGATGGTGAGTTGAGCAAGACAACCTTGGTCTTATCTGTACGAGCTTCTTCCAATTGCTGCGCTGTCACTTTGAAGTGGTTCTCTTCAGTAGCCTTAACAAAGACTGGAACACCCTCATTCATCTTGATTTGGTCAGCATAAGACACCCAATAAGGTGTTGGAATGATGACCTCATCTCCTGGATTGATAACAGAAGCAAAGAAGGCATAAAGGATGAACTTAGCACCTGTTGCAGCAACAACTTGGTTAGGAGCAACTGAGTAGCCGTAAAAATTCTCCATGTAAGTATTGATAGCAGCCTTCAACTCAGGAAGTCCTGAGGCTACAGTATAAAAGCTGGCGCTACCATTTGTGATAGCTTCAATAGCCTTATCCTGAATATTTTTTGGTGTTACGAAGTCTGGCTCACCGAGAGTCAAACTAAGAATATCACGACCTTCTGCCTTGAGAGCTTTGGCACGTGCACCTGCTGCTAATGTTACTGATTCTTCCATTTCTAGAACACGATTAGATAATACTGTCATAAATCCTCCTCATCGCTGTCATCAATTCTGGACTATTTTGCTTTAGCTGATCAAGTCACCCGTTTGGAAATTGATTGTGTAATATGTGGTACCAGATTTAACTTCCCAGACAGGAGTTGAATCCTTGATTCCAAATGTTACCTTATCAACTGACTTGGCTCCGCTATTTTTTGCCACTTCCTCTGCTTTTTGACTGCTGATACCATCGCTGAGCTTATAGACATAGACTTGGGAATTGTCAGCACCAACTGCTACAACCATCTCATTTCCATCCTTGTCTGTTCCAAAGAGAGAATAGTAGGTCATATCGCCAGTGTAGATCTGAAAATCACCAAATTTATCCATATCCGAATAATTTTTCGCCACCTGAATTGCTTCTTGACGAGCTTGGATACGTGGTAGGCTGGCCACATAGGTTATGGTCAATGTAGAAATCAAGAGAACCAAGAGGATCAAACCTGTTCCAATTAAGACTTGCATTTTTGTACTGAGGTTAAATCGTTTCATGATACCGTCCTTCTACACATTGATTATTCTATTATATCAGAAAATGACTCACTTCTGACATGATTTCTTCAATTTTTTGAATAGAGATGTTCTGGTCTTGACTGAGTGCCTCTTGAATCACATCTGCATAGGACCTGACTGCTGCTCTGCTATCTAACAGAATAATAGCTGACTCTTGATTATCACGTCTTCGGCTGCGTCCCATTGCCTGCTTGAGGCGTAAAATCATCACTGGAAGACTATAATCATAGAAGGGATTTTTAGACTGATTTTCAAGATAGTAGTTGACCTTTTGGACAAAGGCATCGCTAGGATTATCAAAAGGAAGTCGGCAAATCACCAAAATCATCTGGTCATGGTCAATAAAGTCAACACCCTCCCAGAAGGAGCCAGTTCCTAAAAGGAGCTTACTCTCACCTCTATCAAAACGTTTCTTGATATTGCTAGCCTTACCATTTTTATCCTGAGTGAGGTGTCGAACCTCCAATTGATCCAGCTGGTCTGAAACAGACAGCATGGATTGTTTCGATGTAAATAAGGCTAGGATAGGCTTGTCTAAGCAGCTGAGCAGGGTCAAGCGTTGGACTAAGGCATCCTCGTAAGCCTGCTTTTGGTCACCGTCTGGTAGAGGCATGGAAGCATCAATCCAAATTTTCTGCTGCCCCATCGTCTGTGAAGCAATTTCAGTCATGGCATAGTCTTCATAACCCAACAAGGTCGGCAAATCTACTTGAGGACTGATAGCCAGGGTTGCTGATACAAAGAGACTACGACAGGTCTCAGGAATCAGTCTCGACAGACGCATCAGGTCTGGCTGTGCAGTCTGCAAAATCGTCTGACGCTTATCCGTTTCTAGGCTAGATTCTAGCCAAAACTGTTCAAAGCGTGGCTGACAGACCTTGATCAAATCTTCATAGAAGAAACCAAGCTGGCGCAAATCCAAAACATCCTTAGCCAAGTCCGTCATAAACTGCCTTGGCACCTCCGTTCTCCCTTGCTGGTAGAAGTTTTGATTCAAATGGCTGAGCTGGAAGCTGATATTTTCAAGCAGTCTTCTACTAAGTAGATCTCTAGTTGCCTTCTTCTGCTCCTCCAACCAAAGAGAGGCTGCGGTCAGATTCAAACTTGCTCTTGAAAAATGTTCCAAGGTCGGAAAAATCTTCTGAGCCTCGTCCACAACCAGAACCTTATTTTCTAAAAAGGCTCTATCATCTTCAACTCGTGTTAAAAGATAAGCATGGTTTGTAATAATCAAGCGACTGGTCAAACTCTTCTGATAAGAAATATTCCAGAAATCATGACTAGCAAATAGTGATTTGTCATCAAGTTCGCCGTCATGTCTAATGGTATCGAAGAAAGACTCAAAGCGCTGTTGCTGCTTGATTTCATCCAAATCACCCGTCTCTGTCTCTAAGAGCCAGACCAGGACTTGCATTTTATAGCGATTGATTAGACGATTTTGGTCAGTCTGCTCCAAAAGTTTTTGAAAGGATTCAAGCTTGATATAGTTGCCTGGTCCTTTGAGACTATGGCTGGAAATCTGAAAGAGCTCTGCTATTGCCCTCGCCTCCTTAGCCATAATCTGGTCCTGCAGGAGTTTGGTAGGAACGGCTACGACTAGGCGCTCAACATCAGGCTGCGCTAGGAGTGACAAGAGATAACCGTAGGTCTTGCCTAGCCCCGCCTGCGCCTGGATGAAGTGAGGTTTTTGTCCAACTTCTGCCGCTACCGCTTGGGCAAAGGCTGCCTGCTGCGGTCTGGCTTCCATATCGAGAAGAGCTAGATTGGTCTCAAAATCTTGCGAGAGCTTTTTCTCAGGTGCTTTTTTTGCTTTTGGTCTGACCAAAATGTCTCCCAGAACCACAAATTGATTAGAATCCTTGGCCTCTTCCAGTGCCTGGTCGATAACCATACGGGTCTCAAAGAGCAAACTGTCCGCAAATCGCGATAAGACGCTGAGGGTTTGTCTAGGTAGTTGCTTGATTTTTTCTTTTAATTTTAGAAATAGCTGCGCTGTGGCATAGGCATCACTGATGGCTGTGTGGGCGTCATGCAGCTCCAACTGAAGATGCTCTGCCAATTGTCCTAAACTATATTTTTCAAAACCTGGATAGAAAATCTGACTCAACTCAACGGTATCAACTCGAGGTGTGCGCAGTTCAAATCCTTCCATAAAAAGTTCTTCAGCTAAGAGATTCGCATCAAATTTGACATTATGGGCTACAAAGATACAGTCTTCGATGAGCTCATAAATGGTTCTAGCAACCTGTGAAAACTCAGGTGCCTGCGCCAGCTGTTGGTCCGTAATACCAGTCAGTTCAATGATATGCTCAGTCAGCGGCTGATGGGGGTTAATATCAGTCTCGTAAGTGTCGACAATCTGATCATTCTCAATGATCACGATACCCACTTGTATAATTCTTGCTGTCGCGGAAGCCCCCGTTGCTTCCAAATCTACTACAGCATATTTTCTAGAAACCTTGTCCGTCATAATAGTCCAATTATACCATGTTAGTTCCAATCGCTACAAGTAAAAAGAAGAAGCTGGGATAAACCCAACTTCTTCTTTCGGCTCTATAATTTCTGTAGTGGGTAAATCCACCAAGGAGATTGTAGGGCTTTTTGAATGTAGAAAAAAAGTCCCACATGACTTATAATGAAA
>NZ_JAFBEH010000041.1 GCF_016908645.1 Streptococcus loxodontisalivarius | reverse complement strand
ATGAGTGCAAAAATCAGATAGTAACCTCAAAATATCTACTGTCTAAAAATTATTTTCTCTTTAAAGCATTGAAATACTTGACAATTGGTAGAAAATCAAGAGGTCAGGGACTTTTTGCCCAGCCTCTACCTCTTTTTAACAATCTTTGAGTGATTTGATTTGTTTGCCACTCTCATCAAAGTTTTCAGCGGCTAGCCACTTTTCAAACTTAGGTTTCATAGCTTGAAATTCCTCTGGCAGCATGGAGTACCAGTTGGTATCGCGGCTGCGGTTGTTCTTATAGACTACGGCTTGTCTAAATGTCCCTTCAAAGGTAAAGCCGAGGCGCTGCGCTGCATTATTTGACGGTGTATTAAGACTGTCACATCGCCACTCATAGCGACGATAAGCTAGCTCTTCAAAGATATAGGTCATAACCAGATACTGGGCCTCAGTCGCAAGGCGAGAGTTCTTGAGCTGGTCACCATAGAGTACCCAACCCATCTCTGCTGTACGATTGGCGGTTGAGATACTCATGATCGAAAATGTCCCTAGGACATGCCACGTTTCCTTATCCTTGATAGCAAGGAAGTATGGATCACGACTGGTTTCCATCATTTTCAAATGCTGACGCAGACTCTCCTTGTCTTCAAACGGTTCCAATGGAAAATAAGTCCACTGAGTCGCAGAACTCTCTGGACCATAAAAGGCAAAGTAATCAGCCAAGTCTCCTTCAGCTGAGACAGGCTCAACAAGCGTATACTGTCCAACTAACTGACTGATTTGAGGATAGGCACCTTCTGTATAATTCTCAATGGTAAAGCGTATCTCCTTGACTCTTTTGATAAGATTATAACATAATGAGAGAAAATACGTGAGTCGATTTCCTAGAAAAGCAAATTAAAGTTAAAAAGAAGCTAGGCTCACGCCTAACTTCTCACTCTAAAAATTCCTTAGGAACTAGTCTTTTTTCTTTTTATATGCAGCTGCTGCAAGTAGGCTAGCAAATCCAAACAAGCTGAGCAGGGCTGAATCTTGATTTCCAGTTTCTGGTAGGACCTCAGCTTTTTGAACAGCTACTTCTTGTTTCACTTTTGTTTGAACTGGTAGACATTCAGGTTCCTGAGACTGAGAAATAGTTGGCTCTGTCTTTTTGAATGTCACAGCTGTTTGAACAAGTTCTTCAGGTTTCACAGGAGTTTCTGCTTCCTCATTCCAAACCGCAATAACCTCAACAAAGACATCATATTGTTCTGTCAAAACTTTGTATCGACGGCCTTCCTTAACTGTTTTTACAACCCAGCTAGCGACATCACTTGATAGACCATTCTCAAACTCTGTTTGAACATCAATGAGCTTACCGTTCGTCTCTTGCGTCAATTGTTCAAAAGCTTTAAAGTCACTTTTACTTGCTACAACTGTGGTTGAAATATTGGCAGCTTTTAAGGCTTGAATGGTAGACTCCAAACTTGGCGTATTTTTATTAAAAAAGTCAAAGTCTTCATCTGTAACAACAATTGCAAAACGACGATTATTGGCACCTGTTGACCAATCATAGTTTGCTGAATCTGCAATATAGGTGAGAGGTACAGTCCCCTCTTCAAAACCACCTTTTATCACAATCTGATCCAAGGCTTGAATAAAGGCATTTGTATCCTTGGTGAACTTAGATCCTGAAAAATCATAATAGTTAACACTTACAGCATCTTCATAATCAGCCAATCCCAAGCGAACATCTAATTTTTGAGTATTTAGCGTTGAAACGAAGTTCGTGATAGAATTCTTAACAGCTGTGATTTTTGGAGCCATTGAGGAGCTGTGATCAATAACAAAGACCATATCTACAGTTCCAAGCTGTGTTTCTACGATTTGATCTGCATCTGAGACAATTTCAACAGTACTTGTTTTTACCACGCGCTCATACTCTGAAACGGTTCCCTTGTCGCCTTCATAGGTCACTGAACTTTCCATTGTCTCTACTTGACTTGGCGATGTTCCAACTTCTGCTGAAGGATCAGCAATTGATGTTGTTTTAACAGTGACACTAACTTGACCACTTGCCTTGGCTACATTGTCCGTCTCAGACTCTGTTACCGTAGGCTCACTAGCCTGCGCTTGGACGTCGATAACATCACCAACCTGGGCAGTATTTGCTGGGACAATAGGCTGCGCTAGGCTTGTTTGAATCTCCTCTACAGCCACTTCAGTCGCTGTTTTACCATCAATCAAGTTTTCAGAAGTTACCGTCATATCAGTCAAAACATCTGAAGACGCAACATCAGACGTCACCAAACTTGAAGAATCTGCTGGCGCTGTCCCTGGAGTACTAGTTGTTTCATCTGCCGAAGCATGACCTCCCATAAATAAGAAGGCTACTGCAACCGAAGCCAAACCAACTGATAATTTACGCAAAGAGAAACGTCTTTGCTTTTCCTTAAAACTAATCATTTCACACTCTCCTTTTCATTAGTTTCTCTCATTTTAACACAAAAAGCTAATAAAGTGTATGAAATTTCTGAAAAAAATTACTTTTTTAGTAAAAGAGATTCATTTTTGAAATCAATAGCTAAAAAACAGCTGAAATATAGTCGAAATATGCATTTTACAATTTACAGATTTTTAATATCTTTTTGTAATTAAATGTCTCATTTTAAGGAATTTTACATTTCGCTTCATTTTGTCTAAATAAAAAATAAGAGAATAGATTAAAAATCTATTCTCAGAATGTAAACAAACCTAACTTTCAACAGGATTGGATACAAAAGCTCTGCTTGTTTAAAATAGTTTTCCGATTTCATGCGAGCGTTAGCGAGCACCTCAAGATACTTCCGCTGTGATGAAAGTGTAAGAAATGCCTATATAAAAGCATTTCTTACACACGGAATGTTTGAGAGTGAAACAGTCCAGTGGACTGTTTCAGGTCTGAGCCTTAAAACTAAAAAGCGAAGAGGCTCAAATGGAATTCCACTGATTCCTGAAATCATCCACTGGATAATTTCACCTGACGTCCGACACCACTTAAGGAAAGTATCGAAAAAAGACTTTGTCTTCAACCAAAGAATAGATTAAAAATCTATTCTCGCTTCTCTTTTAAATTTTTAAGGTTTGATATTAGGAGTCTTCCTGAGACAACTTATCCAAGACTGCTTGGGCAACTTTTTCTGGGATTCCAAGTGCCTGCATGTCTTCTGTGGTCGCCTTTTGGATGGCTGGGATTGACTTGAAATGTTTGAGCAGCATCTGCTTGCGTTTTGGTCCTAGTCCAGCAATGCCGTCCAATTTAGATGAGAAGCTATTCTTGCTTCTGACCTGTCTATGGAAGGTGATGGCAAAGCGGTGAACCTCATCCTGAATGCGATGGAGGAGGAAAAACTCCTGTGAATTGCGGGGCAAGTCAATCATTTCCAAAGGGTCTCCAAAGAGTAATTCATGCGTTTGGTGCTTGTCATTTTTTTGAAGCCCTGCTACTGGGATGACCATATTGAGCTCATTTTTCAGAACATCTTTGGCAACATTGACCTGACCTTGACCACCATCCATTATGATTAGGTCTGGCGGCACCAAGCCCTCACGCTTGACCCTGCTATAACGCCTACGAATGACCTCGCGCATGCTAGCGTAGTCATCAGGTCCTTCAACGGTCTTAATCTTGTACTTACGGTATTCCTTCTTATTAGGTTTCCCATTTTCAAAAACAACCATAGCCGAAACAGGGCTAGTCCCCATGATATTGGAGTTATCGAAGGCCTCGATGCGGATAGGCGTAGGAATGCCCATGAGCTGACCCAGATTTTCGATGGCACCTTGAGTCTTGTGGAGGTCCTTTTCAAGCAGGTCGAATTTTTGTTCAAGGCTGACGCGGGCATTCCTAGTCGCTAGGGCAACCAGCTGCTTCTTCTCACCACGTTGCGGCTTGATGACCTTGCTGTCAACCAAGGCTTCAACGGACTCCTGATCGATGTCTGCAGGAATGAAAACCTCATTTGGCATCAGGTGTTTGCTGTCGCGGTAAAATTGCCCTAGATAGGTCAAGAAGTCCTCTTCCGCCTCATTGTAGTAGGGAAAGAGATTGACATCACGCTGAATGAGTTTTCCCTGACGGACAAAGAAAACCTGCACACACATCCAGCCCTTATCCACGTAATAACCGAAGATATCACGATCCTGCATATCCTGACTCATGACACGTTGCTTGGTACGAAGTGTGGCAACAGCCGAAATCAAATCACGGTACTCAGCCGCACGTTCAAACTCCATGTCATCACTCATCTTCTGCATCTTGTCACGCAGCTGATTGACAATCTTGTCATCATGACCATTGAGGAAATTTCGAACATCATCAACAAGCCCTGCCCAGTAAGCCTGGTCTGTATGACAGATGGTGTGGGCATTACACTGGCCTAGATGATAATAGAAACAAACCTTGTTGGCTGGATTGGTACACTTTTTAAAGGGAAAGATACGATCCAGCAGTTTTTTGATCTCATTGGCTGCGCCTGACTCTGGATAGGGTCCGAAGTAGATACCACCGTCCTTTTTAACCTGACGTGTAATCAGCAGACGCGGATAAATTTCCTTGGTGATTTTAATGAAGGGATAGGAAGAGTCATCCTTGAGCTTGATGTTATACTTTGGCATGTTCTCTTGGATAAGGTTGATTTCCAAGAGTAGGGCTTCAATATTTGACTCAGTCACAATAAATTCAAAGTCGGCAATCTCAGAAACCAAGAGTTCCGTTTTCGTATCATGACTGCCACGGAAGTAAGAACGCACACGGTTCTTAAGATTTTTAGCCTTACCGACATAGATAATCTTGCCATTTTTATCCTTGTGCAGATAACAACCCGGGCTATCTGGAAGGAGTTCTAATTTATGTTTTATCAGTTGATTCATAACCTTTATTGTAACAAAAAGAAGAGAAAGTCCAAAACAAAAATTGCCTTGAATTTTCTCTTGTCGTTTACTATTTTTGATTTAAAATGTTCAGAATCTCCTCATAGCTAGAGACTATATAAGTCGGCTGGGCTTGACTTCTGTTTTCAAGTCCATTTGGATTGAACCAAGCGGTATCGATACCTGCATCATTACCGCCTTGGATATCGGCAGTCAAGCTATCGCCAATCATAAGAGCACAGCTCGGGTCAAAACCTGCAACCTGCTCTGCGATTTTTTCATAAAAAGCAAGCTGAGGTTTCTGCGCACCCACTTCGTCTGAGATAAAAACCTGCTCAAAGTAGGTCTCGATGTCCGACTGAGCCAGACGCCCCTTTTGGATGAAGGTCACGCCGTTAGTTGCCGCCAGAAGGCGGTAGCCTTGGGACAATAGCTGCGCTAAAAAGTCGGCTGCTCCTTCAAATGTCTGTCCCTGCTGGCTGAGAAAATGCTGGTAGCGCTGAGCAAAATAAGTTCCATCAACGGTCTGACCAAAGTGGGAAAAGAGCTTGGCAAAGCGCGTGTTGATAAGCTCAGCCTTGCTGATACGACCAAGCGCCAAATCCTCCCAGAGCGCCTTATTCATGGGAATATAATAGTCCTTGTAGGCAGCAATATCAGTCACTCCCGCCTCACGAAGAAGCTCCTCCAAGGCAATATCTTCAGCTACATCAAAATCCAGCAGCGTGTGGTCAAGGTCGAATAGTAGAAATTTGTAAGACAATTTAGGATTTTTCCTTTCTAGGGGGCAAGGGTTATAAAGGGGGAATAAATTTATTTTTTATTTTTTCCTCCTAAATTTATTGTTGCTGCAAGTGAACTAATAACACCAAATGCTCCTACCGTGCCAACCACTACTTTTTTAGTATTTTCAATTTTTATATTCCTACATGATTCACATTTCTTATATTTGTAATTTGTAGGTAAATTTCTATTACATTTTTTACAAGAAGCATTGTTTGTCATTATAAATCCTCAGTTTCTATTTCTTTTATATTATTTGGCAATTCTAAAATGGAAGTCTTAATTTGGGGTAATTCTGTACTCCAATAACTAGTCGGCGATGGGTCAAGCATGTCTAGTCTATTAAGTAGTTCAGAAGTTGTTAAATAGGTTTGGGTGAGAAAATCTCCAAAATATTCAAGACTTTTTTGAGCTGCTTTTTCTTCCCCTAATTCTGTATAAGCAATTGCAGCTGATAGTGATACAATATTAACAGCTGATAAACCATCTCTAATTTCATTTATTTTAGAGTCTATTTTCTCTTGTTTTACTCCTTTAATGAACTTTCCAAATGTATCTTCTGGTTGTTTTTTTATAAAAGCAATATTAGCTTTTTGACTAAGCATCAAAAGATTACGACTGTCCTCAGCATCAGAAATCACTTGCAGTAACATAGAAGTTCTTAGCTGTGGATTCACAATCTCCCTAGCTTGTAATAATTTTTGCTGACAGCTATACGCTATTGCTAGCCTGTCTGACTCTTGTCCTTTTCTAACATCTTCAATAGCTAGTTGTACATTTTCAATCTTCTCTGCTATCTGTGCCATTTGGAGTTGAGTTGCATAATTCGTAGCTGCTTGAGTAATTTCTGGTGCAAGATTTACAGATTTCAATGGTACAGTAGCAGCAATTTTCCCTGTCTTTGTATTCACCAAAGTAGCCATCAATGAACCATCTTTTTTGGTCATTAATTTCAAAGCTCCTTTTGCTATCGCTTGCCTTTGATCATTAGATAATACGGCTTGTAGCGTTTCCTCAGGAATAGATGCTTTTATCGCATTTATAAAAGATGGCGCTGCGTACAGCAATTTTTCAACTTTGAGAAAATTGTCATTCGCCTTACTTAACAGCGATTTTCCAATTTTAGGGAGCTTACCAATAAATTTTGTCGGTTTCGTTTGATAATCATCAAGATTAATAATTTCGTAGTCATCTGGTCCAAAATATAAGATTCCCTCGTCCATTCACGACACCTCCTGTTTTAAGTGTAATTTTCATTGCTTGTTAATAATCCATAGATTATCTAGCACATCTACTTTACACACACTAATTCCTCTTACCAAGCGTGGAATAAAAGCGAATATTCCACCCCTACTCCTCCGCCAAATTTGTCAGTGTATCGCCTGCTAGGCGGTAGACTGTCCAGTCGGACATGGCTTCAGCCCCTAAGGAGAGATAGAAGTCAATGCTTGGTTTGTTCCAATCAAGGCACCACCACTCCATACGACCACAGCCACGTTGGACTGCGATTGAGGCGAGTTTCTTGATAATGGCTTTGCCATAGCCCTTGCCTCGGTATTCTGGTTTGACATAGAGGTCCTCGAGATAGAGTCCTGAGCGTCCTAGGAAGGTTGAGAAATTGTGGAAAAAGAGGGCAAAACCGACCTCTTCCTGACCGACCATGGCAAAGATGACTTCTGCCTTTTCCTTGTCAAAGAGCCATTTTTCCAAGGTTGCTTCGTCTGCAACGACCTGATCCAACTCTTTTTCATAGTCTGCCAATTCGCGAATAAAATGTAAAATCAGCGGAACATCTTGTCTTTCTGCATTACGAAAGGTTAATTCTTGCGTCATTTTTCTCCTTATTGAATTTATAACCTGCGTCCTAACTTCAATTCCATTCATTATAATCTATCTTTGAGCTTCTCAACGAAGAGGTAAGCTGCTGGGCAAGTCAGGGTATTTTTGATGGTCAGGTGATTGATCTGGTAGACTTTTTTGCGGTCTGTGTGAGGAAATTCACGGCAGGCCTTGGGTCTGACATCATAGATAGAACAAAGATTGTCACCGCCTAAGAAGGGACATGGCATGGACTTGAAGACCTTGTCTCCATCCTCATCCACTTCCAAAAATTCAGCTTCGAAGGCTGGGAGTTTCATCTTGAAATACTTGGCAATGCGAACAATATCAGCCTCTTTAAAGTCGGGTCCAAGAGTCTTACAGCAATTGGCACAGGCTGTGCAGTCAATCTCTTG
Source organism: Streptococcus loxodontisalivarius (assembly GCF_016908645.1). Taxonomy (GTDB): domain Bacteria; phylum Bacillota; class Bacilli; order Lactobacillales; family Streptococcaceae; genus Streptococcus; species Streptococcus loxodontisalivarius. Next base: position 12,283 of record NZ_JAFBEH010000041.1, on the reverse strand, counting down.
AAAGACTTCTTCGTGGACTTGAAGGGCAATTTTATCAAGGTTTTTAGGTGCTTTTTTCTTGAGTCCAGCTAAAAATTTACGGTGCTCTTTCTGTTTTTGAAGGGCTAGTTGGTGGTATTTTTCAATATCGATTTCTTGGGTCATGATTCACTTTCTTATTTGATTTAGAGTTGACTACTTCCAGCGGTCAACTTTCTTGAGCAGCATGGGATAGGTTGCCTTTAGGAACCACTTTTGAAGAGCATTTCCCGGGCCTTGAGAGATTCCCTCACGCCCACGCGCCAGTATATCTTCATAGCTGCAGTTGGGGTAGGTAAAGGCTCCGCCTTGATAGCAGAGCAGGCAGTAAGTGTCAGATGGCTGACCTTCTTTTTCACTACCACGCATATCGCCCTGCTTTCCTTGAAGAGGCATGGCACAAGATTGACAAATTGTATTCATAATTCTTCCATTTCTAATCTATACTGTGAAGACGGTCTAGTTGTCAGAACATCTTTCTATCCTAGCCTATTATAGCAGAAGTAAGTGTTTTTAGATATAAGATAAGGGATTTAAAAATGGTGTGGAATCTTATCAATCCAATCGCTGTGCGCATCAAGCAATTCCTGATAGCGTTCTTCTGGACTCCGACTGATTCTATCTAAAAAGAGCGAAACATACTCAAACATGCGACTACTGAGATAATCGAGCTGAAAATCTTTTATAGTGAATTGAATAAAGGTTAGGACGTCGTTAAGTCGCTTTGATGAACACCAGTTCTATCTGCAGCTCCTTGCCTAGTCCTATTCCTTTCTCAATCCACTATAAATCAAGATAGAGCGTCAGCAATTCTTCAAAATCTGACTTGGGCAAGAAATGCAGCTGGCAGTCTGTCACGGTCTCGATGCTATAAAGACTGTCGACACCAAGTCGAAGACTCTCAAGCGATGAGACCAGCTGGCCTGCCTGGAAAAATTGGAGGGTTATTTCTTTCCCATCCTCACGATAATGGCAGAGCCTTACGATGCCCGACTCAATCAGGTATAGGCCAGCGGCAATCTGCCCCTGTTGGAGAAGATTGGTCTGCCTTGTCAGGCTAAGCCTTTGAAAACGCTCCGCTTCTTTCTCTAATAATTCTTCAGGCGTCATAAGGTCTCCTCATCAATGCCATAGTAAAGCAGGAGCTGGTCAATCATTTCTTCTTCTGTTAGTTGGCTGCCTTCACGCAGCCACCAGGTCAGACTTTCGATAAAGGCTGTACAAATCATGTGGTCAAGATAAGCTTGATTGACTTGCTTTTTCTTATCAGACATGCCTTGATAGATCCGTGGACAGACATCGTGTCTCAGCTCTGCCATTAGCATGCGTAAAAAATAGTCGTTGCGAGAGAGAAGAAGGCTGGTGACCTTGTCCTGATTGCGCTTGAAATGGCTAAAGAGGTGGCTGAGGTAGGCTTTGAGGTCTAAGACCTCCCCCTCTTTGAAAAGGTGGTGAAAGAGGTCCTGGCAGAGCTCTTCTAGCAGGAAGTCCTTACTCTCGTAGTGGGCATAGAAGGTGGAGCGTCCGACATCTGCGCGGTCGATGATTTCTTGGACGGTTAATTTATCGTAGCCTTTTTCGTTGAGAAGGTCCAAAAAGGCTTGGAAAATGGCTTGTTTTGATTTTCTGACACGGCGATCTTGGGTCATGTTTTCGTACAAATAAGACAATCTGTTCGGAAATGAACAGCAGCACTGCTTTTGCTTCTTACTTGCTTCCTTTCTTTAGGGCATAATAGAGGTGTGAATGAGATGAGTTAAGGTTGGGCAAAAAGTCCCATGCCTCTTGATTTTTCTAGTCTGATTTGCAAGACGCAGTGGTTGAGTGGGATCTAATTCGTTGATAAATCAACTCTTACAGCCCTACTCAACTGTGCGGAGGTGGGACGACAAAATCGAATTCCTTCGGAATTACCGATTTTTGTCCCACTCTCCTACTTGCATCAATCTACTATTAAAACTATTATACCAAAGGATGGTTACTATGAACGCTAAATTTTCTACCTTGATTGCTTTTTTGCTTAATTTCAGCTTTGCCATTCTTGAGTTTATTTTCGGATTTTCTTTTAATTCCAGTGCGGTGCTGGCTGATGCTGTGCATGATTCTGGCGACGCCATTGCCATCGGGATTTCAGCTCTGCTTGAGCGTTTTTCTAACAAGGAAGCTGACAGCAAGTTCAGTCTGGGCTACAAGCGTTTCAGCCTGCTTGGTGCCATGATTACGGCTGGCATTCTGATTTTTGGCTCTGCCTTTGTCATCATTGAAAACCTGCCAAAGCTCTTCAATCCTGAGCCAGTCAACTATCAAGGTATGCTGATTCTGGGGATTATAGCCATTGCTATCAACTTACTTGCTAGCCTGGTCGTCTCAAAAGGACAGACCAAGAACGAGTCCATCCTCAGCCTCCACTTCTTGGAAGATATTCTAGGCTGGCTGGCGGTCATCCTAGTCGCTATCGTCCTCAACTTTACGGACTGGTACTTCCTCGACCCCCTACTTTCCCTTGTCATTTCTCTCTTTATTTTGTCAAAAGCCCTGCCTCGTTTCTGGTCTAATCTAAAGATTTTTCTGGCTGCTGTACCAGATGATATGGACTTGGCTGCGCTGGAGAATGATTTACTAAAACTAGAGGAGATTGCCTCTATTAACCAATTTAATCTCTGGTCTATGGATGGTCTAACTCATAATGCCACCCTCCACGTCTGCCTTGCAAAGGCTGATTGTCAGGAAGACTGCAAGGAAAAAATCAGACAGGTCTTGAAAAATCATCAGATAGAGAATCTTACCATCGAAATTGATTCTTCAAAAGACAGTCACCAAGTGCACCATCAGCATAATCAAGCAAGCAGTGGTCACAATCACTAAATCAGCCAAAGTCTACAAAAAGGTCAATCGCAAACTGACATGCGATTGACCTTTTTTATTTTCTAGCAATAATGCCAAAGGCTGTGTCTCTGATAAAGGCTTTCTTGGACTGGGCTAATTCACTTGGCAAGGCTGATCTGATTTCTTCCAAGTCTTCTTTGCTTGCTATTTGGTGCTTGATGATGCGGTCCTGCATCATGTCTAGTACCCAGGCTAGGTCGGAACCTGACTCCTGGGTTTGGAGGACATTTTCTGATTGATAGGACAAAATCTCCATCCCCTGCTCTTTGAGAAGTGTGTAGAGTTTGGAACCTACCTCAATATCTCCTCCTTCTGCTGCAACAGTTCGCCAAATAAGGTCAATAGCTCTGCTATGTTGCGGAAAATCAGGATTAAGCTGACGACCAAGAGCATCACTCTCCTGAAAGACCATCAAGCCACCCTCTTTGAGGCGCTGCTTAGCCAAACTAAGGGTCTGCGCAGGGCCAGGGAGGTACATGAGCACTCGGCGAGCCAGAATGAGGTCAAAGGTCCTATCCAGCTGGTCAAGCTGCTCCAAGTCCAACTTCTGAAAGGAAATGTTAGTCTGACCTGTCTGAGTAAGGCGCTCTTCTGCCATATCCAGCATGGGCTGACTGATATCAAGACCTAGGACAGAACCAGTCTCACCGACAAGGTCTGCTGCTAGAAAGGTCACATCTCCTGTCCCACAACCAAGGTCAAGGACGGTCATCCCCTTTTTAATACTGGCAGCCAGGAGGCTCTGGGTAAATGTATCGCGATTGTGCATATTTCTTCCACCTTCTTATCTAGTCCTTTTAGTTTAACACTTTCCAAGGAATCTGTCGCCAATCCTCTATTTTTAAGGCCGCAAAAAGACCCCATTGCTTTGAATGGGATCCTTGTTTGGCATCAAGATAAGCTTTGATGATTAGTTATCATCCTGATTATCATCTTTTTTGCGTCTGCGGGCGAAGAGGCTAGCAAAGAGTAGTCCTGCACCTGCAAGAGGTAGCAAGTTTGAATCATCCTCACCTGTACTTGGCAAGCGTTCTGCTGTCTTGGTAGTTGCTTCTGCGCTAGTTGACAAGTGATGACTTGGCGTCACAGGTGTTTCAGAGATTGACTCATTTACTGATTCTGAGACTGATTCTGATGTTGATTCAGAGATGGATTCTGATACTGACTCAGAAATTGACTCGCTCACTGATTCTGAGACTGATTCAGAGATTGACTCGCTTACTGATTCTGAGACTGATTCTGAGATTGATTCGCTTACTGATTCTGAGACTGATTCAGAGATCGACTCAGAAACTGATTCAGAGATTGACTCACTTACTGATTCTGAGATTGATTCAGATACTGATTCTGAGACTGACTCAGAAATTGATTCGCTTACTGATTCTGAGACTGATTCAGAGATTGACTCACTTACTGATTCTGATGTTGATTCAGAAATTGATTCGCTCACTGATTCTGATGTTGATTCAGAAATTGATTCGCTTACTGATTCAGAAATTGATTCAGACACTGATTCTGAGACTGACTCAGAGATTGACTCTGAAATTGACTCGCTCACTGATTCTGAGACTGATTCTGAAATTGACTCAGACACTGATTCTGAGATCGATTCACTTACTGATTCTGAGATTGACTCTGAGACTGATTCAGATACTGACTCAGAGATTGATTCGCTTACTGATTCTGATGTTGATTCAGAGATTGACTCGCTTACTGATTCTGATGTTGATTCAGAAATTGACTCTGAAATTGACTCGCTCACTGATTCTGATGTTGATTCAGAGATTGATTCAGAAACTGACTCAGATACTGATTCTGAGACTGACTCAGAAATTGACTCGCTCACTGATTCTGAGACTGATTCTGAAATTGACTCGCTCACTGACTCTGATACTGACTCAGAGATGGATTCGCTCACTGATTCTGATACTGACTCAGAAATTGACTCGCTCACTGATTCTGAGATTGATTCAGAAACTGATTCGCTTACTGATTCTGATACTGATTCAGAAACTGACTCGGAGATTGACTCAGAAACTGATTCGCTTACTGATTCTGATACTGATTCAGAAACTGACTCGGAGATTGACTCAGAAACTGATTCTGATACTGATTCTGATACTGATTCTGATACTGACTCAGAAATTGACTCTGAGACTGATTCAGAGATTGATTCACTTACTGATTCTGATGTTGATTCAGAAAGTGATTCGCTCACTGATTCTGATGTTGACTCAGAGATGGATTCGCTCACTGATTCAGAGATTGACTCACTTACTGACTCTGAGACTGACTCAGAAATTGACTCGCTTACTGATTCTGAGACTGATTCAGAAATTGACTCAGACACTGACTCTGATGTTGATTCAGAGATTGACTCACTCACTGATTCTGAGACTGATTCAGAAACTGACTCGGAGATTGACTCGGAGATTGACTCAGAAACTGATTCTGATGTTGATTCAGAGATTGATTCGCTTACTGACTCTGATGTTGATTCTGAGATTGACTCTGATACTGATTCTGATGTTGATTCAGAAATTGATTCGCTCACTGATTCTGAGACTGACTCAGAAATTGATTCACTTACTGATTCTGATGTTGACTCAGAGATTGATTCGCTTACTGATTCAGACACTGATTCTGAGACTGACTCAGAAATTGATTCGCTTACTGATTCTGATACTGACTCAGAGATTGATTCGCTCACTGACTCTGATGTTGATTCAGAAATTGATTCGCTTACTGATTCTGATACTGACTCAGAGATTGACTCACTTACTGATTCTGATGTTGATTCAGATATTGATTCGCTTAATGACTCTGAGACTGACTCAGAAATTGACTCGCTCACTGATTCTGATACTGATTCAGAAATTGATTCGCTCACTGATTCTGATGTTGACTCAGAAATTGACTCACTTACTGATTCTGATACTGATTCAGAGATTGATTCACTTACTGACTCGCTCACTGATTCTGAGATTGATTCACTTACCGATTCTGAGGTTGATTCAGAAATTGACTCGCTCACTGATTCTGATACTGATTCTGATACTGATTCTGAGATTGACTCGCTTACTGATTCTGAGACTGACTCAGAAATTGACTCAGAAACTGATTCTGATGTTGATTCAGAAATTGATTCGCTCACTGATTCTGAGACTGATTCAGAGATTGATTCACTTACTGATTCTGAGGTTGATTCAGAAATTGATTCGCTCACTGATTCTGAGATTGATTCACTTACTGATTCAGAGATTGATTCTGATGTTGACTCAGAAATTGACTCGCTTACTGATTCTGATACTGACTCAGAAATTGACTCGCTTACTGATTCTGAGACTGATTCTGAAATTGACTCAGACACTGATTCAGATACTGACTCAGATACTGACTCAGATACTGATTCTGATGTTGATTCTGAAATTGACTCACTTACTGACTCTGAGACTGATTCTGAAATTGACTCAGACACTGATTCTGAGACTGACTCAGAAATTGATTCGCTCACTGATTCTGAGACTGACTCTGAGATTGACTCGCTCACTGATTCTGATGTTGATTCAGAAACTGACTCGCTCACTGACTCTGATACTGATTCAGAAATTGACTCACTTACTGACTCTGATGTTGATTCAGAAACTGACTCGCTCACTGATTCTGAGACTGACTCAGAGATTGACTCACTTACTGATTCTGATGTTGATTCAGAGATTGACTCACTTACTGATTCTGATGTTGATTCAGAGATTGACTCACTTACTGATTCTGATGTTGACTCTGATGTTGATTCAGAAACTGACTCACTTACTGATTCTGATGTTGATTCAGAGATTGACTCACTTACTGATTCTGATGTTGACTCTGATGTTGATTCAGAAACTGACTCACTTACTGATTCTGAGACTGACTCAGAGATTGATTCGCTCACTGATTCTGAGACTGACTCAGAGACTGACTCAGAGACTGACTCGGATGTTGACTCAGAAATTGATTCTGAGACTGACTCTGATGTTGACTCAGAAATTGACTCTGAGACTGATTCAGAGATTGATTCACTTACTGATTCTGATGTTGATTCTGAGACTGACTCAGAGATTGACTCAGACACTGACTCGCTTACTGACTCAGAAATTGACTCGCTCACTGATTCTGATACTGACTCAGAGATGGATTCGCTTACTGATTCAGACACTGATTCTGATACTGACTCAGAAATTGATTCGCTTACTGACTCAGAAATTGACTCAGACACTGATTCAGAAATTGACTCGCTCACTGACTCTGAGACTGATTCAGAAATTGACTCATTTACTGATTCTGAGACCGATTCAGATATTGACTCGCTCACTGATTCTGAGACTGACTCTGAGATTGACTCGCTTACTGACTCAGATACTGATTCGCTTACTGATTCTGAGATTGACTCAGACACTGATTCTGAAATTGATTCACTTACTGACTCTGATGTTGATTCAGAAACTGACTCGCTCACTGATTCTGAGACTGACTCAGAGATTGACTCACTTACTGATTCTGATGTTGATTCAGAAACTGACTCACTTACTGATTCTGAGACTGACTCAGAGATTGATTCGCTCACTGATTCTGATACTGACTCAGAAATTGATTCACTCACTGACTCTGATACTGACTCAGAAATTGATTCGCTCACTGATTCTGAGACTGATTCAGAGATTGACTCGCTCACTGATTCTGAGATTGACTCACTTACTGACTCTGATGTTGATTCAGAAACTGACTCGCTCACTGACTCTGATACTGATTCAGAAATTGACTCACTTACTGATTCTGAGACTGACTCAGAAATTGACTCGCTCACTGATTCAGAGATTGATTCTGAGACTGACTCTGATGTTGATTCAGAAATTGACTCGCTTACTGATTCTGAAATTGATTCAGAGATTGATTCACTTACTGATTCTGAAACTGATTCAGAAATTGACTCGCTCACTGACTCTGAGACTGACTCAGAGATGGATTCACTCACTGATTCTGAGACTGACTCAGAAATTGACTCGCTCACTGATTCTGAGATTGATTCAGAAACTGATTCGCTTACTGATTCAGAAACTGACTCGGAGATTGATTCGCTCACTGATTCTGATGTTGATTCAGAAATTGATTCGCTCACTGATTCTGATGTTGACTCAGAAATTGATTCGCTTACTGATTCAGAGATTGACTCACTTACTGATTCAGATACTGATTCTGAAATTGACTCAGACACTGATTCAGATACTGACTCTGATACTGACTCTGATGTTGATTCAGAAATTGATTCGCTTACTGATTCTGATGTTGACTCTGAAATTGATTCGCTTACTGATTCAGAAACTGATTCTGAGATTGACTCAGACACTGATTCAGAAATTGACTCTGAGACTGATTCGCTCACTGATTCTGATGTTGATTCAGAAATTGATTCGCTTACTGACTCTGAAATTGACTCGCTTACCGACTCAGATACTGATTCAGAGATTGATTCGCTTACTGATTCTGATACCGATTCAGAGATTGATTCTGAAACTGATTCAGAAATTGACTCGCTCACTGATTCTGAGACTGATTCTGATGTTGACTCAGAGATTGATTCACTTACTGACTCTGATGTTGATTCAGAAATTGATTCGCTTACTGATTCTGATGTTGACTCTGAAATTGATTCGCTTACTGATTCAGAAACTGATTCTGAGATTGACTCAGACACTGATTCAGAAATTGACTCTGAGACTGATTCGCTCACTGATTCTGAGACTGACTCTGAGATTGACTCGCTCACTGATTCTGATGTTGATTCAGAAACTGACTCGCTCACTGACTCTGATACTGATTCAGAAATTGACTCACTTACTGACTCTGATGTTGATTCAGAAATTGATTCGCTTACTGACTCTGAAATTGACTCGCTTACCGACTCAGATACTGATTCAGAGATTGATTCGCTTACTGATTCTGATACCGATTCAGAGATTGATTCTGAAACTGATTCAAAAATTGACTCGCTCACTGATTCAGAGACTGATTCAGAAATTGACTCGCTCACTGACTCTGATACTGACTCAGAGATGGATTCGCTCACTGATTCTGATACTGACTCAGAAATTGACTCGCTCACTGATTCTGAGATTGATTCAGAAACTGATTCGCTTAATGATTCTGAGACTGATTCAGAAACTGACTCGGAGATTGACTCAGAAACTGATTCTGAGACTGACTCAGAGATTGACTCAGAAATTGACTCACTTACTGATTCAGATACTGACTCAGAGATGGATTCGCTTACTGATTCTGAGACTGACTCTGAAATTGACTCAGACACTGATTCTGAGACTGACTCACTTACTGACTCAGATGTTGATTCAGAGATTGATTCGCTTACTGATTCTGATGTTGATTCAGAGATTGACTCGCTTACTGACTCGGAAATTGATTCAGAGATTGATTCACTTACTGACTCTGATGCTGATTCAGAGATTGACTCAGAAATTGATTCGCTTAATGATTCTGAAATTGATTCAGAGATTGATTCGCTCACTGATTCTGAGATTGATTCAGAAACTGATTCGCTTACTGATTCTGAGACTGATTCTGATGTTGATTCAGAAATTGATTCGCTTAATGATTCTGAAATTGATTCAGAGATTGATTCGCTCACTGATTCTGAGACTGATTCAGAGATTGATTCGCTTACTGATTCTGATGTTGATTCCGAAACTGATTCTGCAACAGATTCCGAGATGGAGTTTGAAAGTGATTCTGATTGTGAAGATGATTCAGAAGACGAAATAGACTCAGATTCGGATTGCGAAGCTGATTCTGAAGATGATACTGATTCTGACTCAGATGCAGACAATGAATCAGATGTGGAATCATAGGTCATTGGAACATAGACCGTTGCACGTCTTCCACTGCTTAAATGTCTAATGATAATAACAGCTCTGTTCCCACTGACACTTGAATATGTCACATCATAATCAGGATCATCAACAATATTATTAGCAACTTTTGCCGCAGCAATCAGTGCTTCCTGGTCAGCAGCAGTTGGATTCGTTAAACTTGAGACTGCTGTCGTTGCTCCATCGATACCTGGTACTGTAAATGACCAACTTCCAACTGAAGTATTCCCAGAAACATCTGTTACTGTCCAAGTACCTGACCAATAACCTGGTTTTGCCGGCGTTCCAGTAAATTCAATACGAGCTTTACCTTCTTCATTTGTCAGGTTATAAATAACCGATGAAACCGTTAAACCACCAGAAATCGTCACACTTGATTGACCAGTTTCTCCCGTATTATTCAATGACAATACCGCTGTCGCTACCAAGTCATTTTCAAAAGCAGAATAGTGATAATTATCCGTAAGCGTACCAGGTGTTCCAGTGAACTTAGTATCATTGATACGCCCTGAACCATTAGCCGTTGGCATGATTGGACTAGTGACATCAACTAAGGTTGATGTTGCCGTTGATCCATTCAAGGCTGATGTAAAAGTGAAGGTATCTCCAACGTTCCAACCAGCGGAAACCGTCATCGTCCAAGTTCCATCAGAACCAACAGTAACAGTTTTATTAGAATCCCAGAGCGCCATCGAACTATTAGCACGACTATTTGTAGAGCGATAATCAGAAAATTCCGTATTATTTAGCGTTCTGCTAACTGTCAATGTATCGCCTGGAGTACCAGTACCAGAAATCGTATAGCTTTGAATATAAGTAGAATACTGCCTTGATACACCAGTACTAATGACAAGATTTGTCGTATTGACGTTTGAAGTTGTAACATCAACTGCATTATCAAGATAAGTGTTATTAACATGCACCGTTACATACACTGTATCAGTAGTTGATGTGGAACCATTATACGATAAGGTAACTGGTATATTATAGTCTCCAGTTGGTACAGTGGAATCAACGCTTACCGTGAAACCACTAAAGGTCATATAAGTTCTATCAGCCCGAGTAGCCGTTCCAGACGTAGAAGATAAAGTCATCCCAGAAACAGGTGAGGATGCCGTATAACGCCAAAGATATGCAGAAGTATAGTAATAGTATGGATATGAAGATGACCTTCTTAAGGCCATATAATTCTTCAAATTGGTACTCGTTTCACTTGACCCTACAACCGCAGAAGCTCCTGCGCTGGAAGTTACCGTTAAGGTGATATCAGGATTTCCATACCAAGTGTAGTTTAGATTTCGGTTGCTACCATTAACTGACTGGGTCTCCACCTTCTCAACCGCACTGGCTTGTTTTTCTTCCAACTGTGAAGCTTTTTCTACTAAGGTTACTGCTAAGCTTGATAAGGCAATCGCCGATGCCGACTGATCATTCAATAGTGCTCGTGCGCTGACCAAAAGCTCTGCTTCAACTTGACTATCAACCCCTCTTGCCTGGGCATCCGTGATAGCTTCTTCCATCTGCTCGACTGCCAGCGTCAAATCAACTCGAGCCTCCTCCACTTGAGCAGACTGGCTTTGACTCGCCTGACTTGTTGCCGTTGTTGTGCTACTTGTCGTGCTAGTGACTTGCTGGATTGCTGCCTCTGACTGGCTGCTGGACTCTGAGGCTGATTCACTTACTGACTCGGATACAGATTCCGACAAGGATTGAGATAGCGATTCAGATTGACTGATTGACTCAGAGTTAGATAGGCTAAGTGACAGCTCCTGAGATAACGACAGCGATTCTGACTCTGAGCTACTAGCCGACAAGGATAAGCTTTCCGACTCTTGGCCTTGACCCGTCCCCTCTACAGCGACCGTCTCTGCGCCAGCCTCATTTTCTGGGACAATAGCAGAGCTATCAGATGACAAGGTCACCGTATCAGTAGTTGCCAAAACAGTAGTTGTCGTTGAAACTTCCGTTGTCACGGCAGCCTCATCCTCAGCATGAACCTCAGTAGTCACTGCAGCCGCACCGAAAATCGCCCCTGCCGCCAGACCACCTTTCATCAGTTTTATAGCTGACGAATGACGGTCAATCATAGCAGTAATATCATCAGTCAAAAGAGGTTTGGCCTCTACTTTGCCCTTAAACAAACGTACCAGACCGACCTGTGACATAATGGTTCTCACCCAATGCTTACCAGATTTATGCATTTTAACACGAGTCTGACGTGATGACTCGCCATACATTCTTCTAATAGGCTTCTTCATTACTAGATGTCTCTCCTTTTACACAAAAATACTCATTTTATCAAAAATATATAAAGAATATTATATCACATCAGTAAATTTTTTCAATTTTTCAATCGCATTTGTTTGTGTCAAGTAATCCTCGGAAACAATTTTCAAAGTCCTAAATCCACTTTTTGAGTTGACCAATCGGAGAGCTCGTTGCAGCAGCTAAAGCAA
>NZ_JAFBEH010000040.1 GCF_016908645.1 Streptococcus loxodontisalivarius | reverse complement strand
CCTGCTCCCGCAATAGATTTTGGCTCGGTAGCTCAGTTGGTAGAGCAATGGATTGAAGCTCCATGTGTCGGCGGTTCGATTCCGTCTCGCGCCATTATTTTAGGAAAGATAGCGAAGAGGCTAAACGCGGCGGACTGTAAATCCGCTCCTTCGGGTTCGGGGGTTCGAATCCCTCTCTTTCCATAATAACGGGCATAGTTTAAAGGTAGAACTAAGGTCTCCAAAACCTTCAGTGTGGGTTCAATTCCTACTGCCCGTGTTAAACTAAATATGGCGGGTGTGGTGAAGTGGTTAACACATCAGATTGTGGCTCTGACATTCGGGGGTTCGATTCCCCTCACTCGCCTACTTTGGGGTATAGCCAAGCGGTAAGGCAAGGGACTTTGACTCCCTCATGCGTTGGTTCGAATCCAGCTACCCCAGTTTAGATATTTGCCGGCGTGGCGGAATTGGCAGACGCGCTGGACTCAAAATCCAGTGTCCGCAAGGACGTGCCGGTTCGACCCCGGCCGCCGGTATATCTATAGCTGTTAGTTGATCTAACAGTTTTTCTTTATTTTTATAGTTAACTGGTTAAGGAATGTGTTATGGATTTATCTTTGAAAATTGATCATTTTTTGGCAGAAGTCATTTTGGCTTCTGAACATAGTAATGAGTTTTTAATTGGTCATTGTGAAAGTGGTGTGACTCTGACTAATACTCAGGAGCATATTTTAATGCTTTTAATTGAGAAGCCTTTGACTAATAGTGATTTGGCTAAGTCTCTTAATATAAGTCAGGCTGCGGTAACTAAGGCTGTTAAGTCGCTTGTTAGTAAGGGGTTTTTAAAGTCTATGAAGGATAGCAAGGATGGTCGTGTGACTTATTTCTCTTTGACTGAAGATGCTCTGCCTATTGCTCAAGAGCATTTTAGACATCATGAATTGACTCTGGGTGTCTATGATAGTATTTTGTCCTCTTATGATACTTCTGAGAAGGAAGTTATTGGACGATTTTTGGAACAATTAAGGAAGGAGCTTTTTAAAGGCTAATGAGATATATTACTGTTGATAATTTGTCTTTTCAATATGATGCAGAGCCTGTTCTTGAGGCTATTTCCTATCATGTTGATAGTGGTGAATTTGTTACTTTGACCGGAGAGAATGGGGCTGCTAAGTCTACTCTCATCAAGGCTACTCTTGGAATTTTACAACCTAAGAATGGTTCTGTTCTTATTGCTGATAAAAATGTTGCAGGTAAGAAATTGCGCTTATCTTATTTACCTCAACAAATTGCTAGTTTTAATGCGGGTTTTCCATCAACTGTTTTGGAATTTGTCCGTTCGGGTCGTTATCCTAGAAAAGGCTGGTTCCGTCGTCTTGATAAGCATGACGAGGAGCATGTTAAAACGAGTTTAGAGGCTGTTGGTATGTGGGAGAATCGTCATAAGCGTATTGGTAGTCTTTCTGGTGGTCAAAAGCAAAGAGCGGTTATTGCTCGAATGTTTGCTTCTGATCCTGATGTTTTTGTCTTGGATGAGCCGACGACAGGTATGGATGCTGGAACAACGGAGACTTTCTATGAGTTGATGCACCACAGTGCTCATAAACATGGTAAGGCTGTGCTGATGATTACACATGATCCTGATGAGGTGAAAGACTATGCGGATCGTAATATTCACTTGGTACGTAATCAGAGCCTACCTTGGCGTTGCTTTAATGTACATGATAAGGATGCGGAGGTTGCTGACTAATGCTTTATTCTATCTTTGATATGCTGTCCTATGACTTTATGCAGCGTGCTGTCTTGGCTATTATAGCAATGAGTGTCTTTGCTCCTATTCTAGGGATCTTCTTGATTTTGAGAAGACAAAGTTTGATGAGTGATACTCTGAGTCACATCTCCTTGGCAGGGGTTGCCTTTGGTCTTTTATTGGGAATGTCAACGACTTGGTCAACAATTATTATTGTTGTTATTGCGGCAGTTCTTCTAGAGTATTTGAGGACGGTTTACAAGCACTACATGGAAATTTCGACTGCGATTCTAATGTCGCTGGGGCTTGCGACTTCCTTGATTATAACGAGCAAGTCTTCTAACGCCTCTAGTGTCAGCCTGGATCAGTACCTTTTTGGTTCTATTATTACCATCAATTCGAGTCAAGTAAATGCTCTATTTGTCATTGCGGTGATCGTACTTATATTGACACTTTTGTTTATTAGACCTATGTATATTCTGACTTTTGATGAAGATACGGCTTTGGTTGACGGTTTACCTGTCAAATGGATGTCTCTTGCCTTCAATATTGTAACTGGTGTAGCTATTTCACTGATGATTCCAGCAGCGGGAGCGCTCTTAGTCTCAACTATTATGGTTCTTCCGGCAAGTATTGCTATGAGAATTGGAAATAGTTTTAAAGCGGTTATTGCTTATGCGATTGGTATTGGCTTTATTGGGATGTTGTCAGGAGTTTATTTGTCCTACTATTGGGAGACGCCAGCTAGTGCGACGATTACGATAATTTTTATTAGTATTTTTCTTGTGGTCAGCCTTTATGGTTTAGTGGCTAAGAAATTGAGATAAGAAAAAACACTCGATGGCTGTCGAGTGTTTTAATGTTTCTTCTTAGTAAGTCAAGACTGAGTATTTTTTCTTACCACGACGGATAACTGTTAATTCGTTATCGATTTTGTCGCTGTCTGAAAGTGTGTAGTCAAGGTCTTGAATACGCTCGCCGTTGATGTAGATAGCACCGTTTTGGACATCTTCACGTGCTTGGCGTTTTGATGGTGAGATTTTAGCTGTGACTAGGATCTCAACGATGTTAAGGTTATCATCTGCTTGGACGGCATAGTTTGGAACGTTGCTGAGCCCTTGTTTAAGTTCTTTGGCAGAAAGGTTTTTAATGTTTCCTGCAAAGAGTTGTTCTGTGATGTTGAGGGCTTGTTGGTAAGCTTCTTCACCGTGAACTAGTGTAACAACCTCGCGAGCAAGTACTTTCTGAGCTAGGCGTTCGTGACGTGCTTGGTCAAATTCTTTTTCGATTTCAGCGATTTCTTCTAGTGAAAGGAAAGTGAAGATTTTGAGGAATCGAACAGCATCATCGTCCATCACATTGAGCCAGAATTGGTACATTTCATATGGTGATGTTTTGTCAGCATCCAACCAAACGGCATTGCCTTCTGATTTACCGAATTTTTTACCAGTTGAATCAGTGATAAGTGGTACAGTCATCACGTGACCAGTCTTATCTGCTTTACGGCGGAGCAATTCAGTACCAGCGGTCATATTTCCCCATTGGTCAGAACCACCGATTTGAAGGGTTACATTGTGTTTGTCGTTGAGCTCGTAGAAATCGTAACCTTGCATGATTTGGTAGGCGAATTCTGTGTATGAGATACCTGTTTCAATACGTTTTTTAACAGAATCTTTACTCATCATGTAGTTAACGGTAAAGTATTTACCGACATCACGAAGGAAGTCAATAAAGCTGACAGAACCAAACCAATCGTAGTTGTTGACCATTTCTGCCTTGTTGTCACCATTTTCAAAGTCAAGGAAGCGAGAGAGCTGACCTTGGATTTTAGAAACCCAACCATCAACAGTGTCTTTAGTTTGAAGGCTGCGCTCAGCATCTTTAAATGATGGGTCACCGATAAGACCAGTTGCACCACCTACAAGGGCATAAGGTTTGTGCCCAGCCAACTGAAGGCGGCGAGATGTCAAGATAGCAACCAAGTGGCCCAAGTGAAGGCTATCTGCGGTTGGATCATAACCTGTGTAATAGGATACTTGCCCTTCTGTTAATGCTTTTACTAATGCTTCTTCGTCGGTCGTTTGAAAGACCAAGCCACGTTCTTTAAGTTCTTCGAAAATATTCACGAGCTTTCTCCTTTAATTTTTTCATAGTTTACAGGCTATTATATCAAAAATGGCTCTACGAGTGCAAGCTTTATCAAAGTTTGGTATAATGTTTCTTGAGGTATTTTTATGTTTAAATTTAGAAAGAAAAAGAATAAGAATAAAGATTCTCAGGCTTTGGGTGGTTTAGATTTTCTCAGTATTTTTATGAGAACACTCAAGCTTTTATCCGATTTTATTTATGTCGTTATTATTTTAGTTATGATGTTGGGAGCTGGTCTCGGTTTAGGTTACCTGGCTAGCCAGATTGATAGTGTTAAGGTTCCAAGTAAGGAGACCTTGGTCAAACAGGTAAGTTCAGTGACCTTGGTATCTCAGATGACTTATGCTGATGGTTCCTTGATTTCTGATGTGGATACTGATCTTCTGAGGACACCGGTAGAAAGCTCTGCTATTTCTCAAAATATCAAAAATGCTATCATCTCGACTGAGGATGAGAACTTTGAAAGTCATGATGGGGTTGTGCCTAAGGCTGTCTTTCGTGCTCTGCTAACATCTGTTGGTGGTGTGGGGGAGACTAGTGGTGGTTCGACTCTGACACAGCAGTTGCTGAAGCAGCAAATTTTGGGTGATGATCCAACCTTCAAGCGTAAGGCCAAGGAAATTATCTATGCTTTGGCCTTGGAGCGTTACATGAGTAAGGATGAGATTTTGACAGCCTATCTCAATGTCTCGCCTTTTGGTCGCAATAACAAGGGGCAAAATATTGCTGGTGTTGAAGAAGCTGCGCAAGGTATTTTTGGGGTATCTGCTAAAGATTTGACCATTCCTCAAGCTGCCTTTATCGCGGGGCTTCCGCAGAGTCCAATCGTTTATTCCCCTTATAATTCAGATGGTAGTCTTAAGGACGCTGATGACCTTTCTTATGGGGTTAGTCGTCAAAAAGACGTTCTTTATAATATGTACCGCTCAGGTTACATCAGTAAAGAGGAGTATGAGAACTACAAGGCCTATGATATTACGCAGGATTTCTTGAGTTCTGGTGTGGCTGAGACGACATCGCATGACTATCTCTACTACAGCGTTTTTGATGAGGCTAAAGATCTCATGTATGATTACTTGATTAAACGAGACGGTGTTTCTGATCAGGATCTTAAAAATGATGAAACGAAACAGGCTTATCAAGACTTGGCTGAAGAAGCACTGAAAACAGGTGGTTATACGGTTAAAACAACAATTAATAGTACTGTCTATAATGCCATGCAGACTGCAGCGGCAACCTATGGTTCCTTGTTGGATGATTCAACTGGTGAAGTACAGATGGGGAATGTTCTGATGGACAATTCAACTGGTGCTATCCTAGGTTTTGTCGGTGGTCGAGATTACAATGAAAATCAGAATAACCACGCCTTCAATTCTTACCGTTCACCTGGATCTTCAATTAAGCCGATTCTAGCTTATAGTGTAGCGATTGACCAAGGACTTATGGGGTCAGCTTCAATCTT
The DNA here is from genome assembly GCF_016908645.1 of Streptococcus loxodontisalivarius. Taxonomy (GTDB): domain Bacteria; phylum Bacillota; class Bacilli; order Lactobacillales; family Streptococcaceae; genus Streptococcus; species Streptococcus loxodontisalivarius. The sequence continues at coordinate 15,287 of NZ_JAFBEH010000040.1, read as the reverse complement.
GTCAAACTACCCAACTACCTTCTCAAGTGGTGAAAAAATCATGCATGATACGAGTGAGGGTACGGCTATGATAACCTTGCAAGAGGCCCTCAATTCATCATGGAATATTCCAGCCTACTGGACTTATCAGAAATTGTTAAGCGAAGGTGTTGATGTTGAATCTTACATGTCTAAGATGGGTTACTTGATTGATAATTATAATATTGAGAGTCTTCCACTGGGTGGTGGTATCGATGTATCTGTTTTCCAACAAACTAATGCTTATCAGACCTTGGCTAACGGTGGTGTCTACAACGAGGGCTACATGGTTGATAGTATTGTTGATAGTGATGGAACAGTTATCTACCAACATGAAGCTAACCCAGTTCGTGTCTATTCAGCAGCGACAGCAAGTATCATGGAAGAATTGCTACGCGGTGTTATCAAGTCAGGTACGACAACCAGCTTTAAATCTGTATTGACTGGTTTGAACTCGACTCTTGGTAATGCAGACTGGGTCGGTAAAACAGGTACGTCAAACAATTATGTGGATTCATGGTTGGTTGTTTCAACACCAAATGTGACCCTTGGCTCATGGGCAGGTCACGATGATAGCTCAGCTATGTCCACAAGTTCAGGAACCAATAACAACAAGTATATCGCTAATCTGGTCAATATGATTTACCAAGCAGCGCCAGAAGTTATTGGGACTTCAGACAAGTTCACTCTTGATTCAAGTGTTATCAAGTCAGATGTGCTTGTGTCAACAGGTCTAAAACCAGCAACCGTTTCTATCAACGGTAGCAACGTTTCTGTTTCGGGTACGACAACGACCAGCTATTGGGCTAAAAATGGTGCTGGAAACACAGTTTACAAGTTTGCTATCGGAGGCTCTGATAGTGACTATCAAGACGCTTGGCAAAAGATTCTAAGTGGTAAGTAAAACTTGCAAAAATACGTAAAATAAGGTATAATATATTCAACTATTTGTCGTCTGTTTTAGTTGAAATATTGTCCAACTAGAACTAACAGCAGTTAAATCAAGCTTTTATCAGTCGGGTTTAGCTGCTCTTTTTGTGCCTATTTTTGGAAAAAATAGCAGTTGTAACACATATTTAAACTTTCTAAAAATACACATAAAGGTCAAATGATTGATACTACTTGCTTGAAAGAGTAAGTCCTAATAAGAAAAGGAGCGAAAACTTGGCAGGACATGAAGTTCAGTACGGAAAACACCGTACACGTCGTAGCTTTTCAAGAATCAAAGAAGTTCTTGATTTACCAAATTTGATTGAAATTCAAACAGACTCATTCCAAGATTTCTTGGATTCAAGTCTTAAGGAAGTCTTTGAAGATGTACTTCCTATCTCAAACTTCACAGATACTATGGAGCTTGAGTTTGTTGGTTATGAGTTGAAAGAACCTAAATACACACTTGAAGAAGCGCGTGCACACGATGCTCACTATTCAGTTCCACTTTTTGTAACCTTCCGTTTGGTTAACAAGGAAACTGGTGAAATCAAAACACAAGAGGTCTTCTTCGGTGATCTTCCTTACATGACTGAAATGGGTACCTTTATCATCAACGGTGCAGAGCGTATTATCGTTTCTCAGTTGGTGCGTTCACCAGGTGTTTATTTCAATGATAAGGTTGATAAAAACGGTAAAGTTGGTTACGGTTCAACTGTAATTCCTAACCGTGGTGCATGGCTTGAGCTTGAAACAGATGCAAAAGACATCGCCTACACTCGTATCGACCGTACACGTAAGATTCCATTCACAACCTTGGTTCGTGCTCTTGGTTTCTCAGGTGACGATGAAATCGTTGATATCTTTGGTGATAGCGATCTTGTTCGTAACACTATCGAAAAAGATATCCACAAAAACCCATCAGATTCACGTACAGACGAAGCGCTTAAAGAAATTTACGAACGTCTTCGTCCAGGTGAACCTAAGACTGCTGACTCATCACGTAGCCTCTTGCTTGCTCGTTTCTTCGATGCACGTCGCTATGACTTGGCAGCCGTAGGTCGTTACAAAGTTAACAAAAAATTGAATGTTAAGACACGTCTTCTTAACCAAACAATTGCTGAAAACTTGATCGATGCTGAAACAGGTGAAATCCTTGTTGAAGCAGGCACTGTTATGACACGTGATGTGATTGATTCAATCGCAGAGCACCTTGACGGTGACCTTAACAAGTTCGTTTACACACCAAATGATTTTGCTGTCATTACTGAACCTGTTATCCTTCAAAAATTCAAGATTGTTGCTCCAACGGATCCAGATCGCGTTGTAACAATCGTTGGTAATGCAAATCCTGATGATAAGGTTCGTGCATTGACAACTGCGGATATCTTGGCTGAGATGAGCTACTTCCTTAACCTTGCTGAAGGTCTTGGAAAAGTAGACGATATCGACCACTTGGGTAACCGTCGTATTCGTGCCGTTGGTGAATTGCTTGCTAACCAATTCCGTATTGGTCTTGCTCGTATGGAACGTAACGTTCGTGAGCGTATGTCAGTACAAGACAATGAAGTCTTGACACCACAACAAATCATCAATATCCGCCCTGTTACAGCTGCAATCAAAGAATTCTTTGGTTCATCACAGTTGTCACAGTTCATGGACCAACACAACCCGCTTTCTGAGTTGTCACACAAACGTCGTTTGTCTGCCTTGGGACCTGGTGGTTTGACACGTGACCGTGCTGGATATGAAGTGCGTGACGTGCACTACACTCACTATGGTCGTATGTGTCCGATTGAAACGCCTGAGGGACCAAACATCGGTTTGATCAACAACTTGTCATCATTCGGTCACTTGAACAAATATGGTTTCATCCAAACACCATATCGTAAAGTTGACCGTGCTACTGGTGTTGTTACCAATGAAATTCAATGGTTGACAGCCGATGAAGAAGATGAATTCACAGTTGCACAGGCTAACTCAAAACTTAATGAAGATGGTACTTTTGCAGAAGAAATCGTTATGGGTCGTCACCAAGGTAACAACCAAGAGTTCCCTGCAAGTATCGTTGACTATGTTGACGTTTCTCCAAAACAGGTAGTTGCGGTAGCGACAGCATGTATTCCTTTCTTGGAAAACGATGACTCTAACCGTGCCCTCATGGGTGCCAACATGCAACGTCAGGCTGTGCCATTGATCGATCCAAAAGCACCTTACGTTGGTACTGGTATGGAATATCAAGCAGCCCACGATTCAGGTGCCGCTGTTATTGCTAAACACGATGGTAAGGTTGTTTACTCAGATGCTGACAAGGTAGAGGTTCGTCGTGAAGATGGTTCACTTGATGTTTACCAAGTAACTAAGTTCCGTCGTTCAAACTCAGGTACAGCTTACAACCAACGTACACTCGTTAAGGTTGGCGATATCATTGAAAAAGGTGACTTCATCGCTGATGGACCATCTATGGAAAATGGGGAAATGGCCCTTGGTCAAAACCCTATCGTTGCCTACATGACATGGGAAGGTTACAACTTCGAGGATGCCGTTATCATGTCTGAACGTCTTGTGAAAGAAGATGTTTATACATCAGTTCACTTGGAAGAATTTGAATCAGAAACACGTGATACAAAGCTTGGGCCTGAAGAAATTACTCGTGAAATTCCAAACGTTGGTGAAGAAGCCCTCAAAGACCTTGACGAAATGGGTATTATCCGTATCGGTGCTGAGGTTAAAGAAGGCGACATCCTTGTTGGTAAAGTAACACCTAAGGGTGAAAAAGACCTTTCAGCTGAAGAACGTCTCTTGCACGCTATCTTCGGTGATAAATCACGTGAAGTTCGTGATACATCACTTCGTGTTCCTCACGGTGGAGATGGTATCGTTCGCGATGTTAAGATCTTTACACGTGCTAACGGTGATGAATTGCAATCAGGTGTTAACATGCTTGTTCGCGTCTACATCGCTCAAAAACGTAAGATCAAGGTCGGAGATAAGATGGCCGGTCGTCACGGAAACAAAGGGGTTGTTTCTCGTATCGTTCCTGTTGAAGACATGCCTTACCTTCCAGACGGAACTCCAGTTGATATCATGTTGAACCCTCTTGGGGTGCCATCACGTATGAACATCGGTCAGGTTATGGAACTTCACTTGGGTATGGCTGCTCGTAACTTGGGTATCCACATTGCGACACCAGTCTTCGATGGAGCTTCTTCAGAAGATCTTTGGGATACTGTTCGTGAAGCTGGTATGGATTCAGATGCCAAGACTGTCCTTTACGATGGACGTACAGGTGAGCTATTCGATAACCGTGTGTCAGTTGGTGTCATGTACATGATCAAACTTCACCACATGGTTGATGATAAACTTCACGCTCGTTCAGTTGGACCTTACTCACTTGTTACACAACAACCACTCGGAGGTAAAGCTCAGTTTGGTGGACAACGTTTCGGTGAGATGGAGGTTTGGGCCCTTGAAGCTTATGGTGCATCAAACGTTCTTCAAGAAATCTTGACTTACAAGTCAGATGATGTGACTGGACGTCTTAAAGCCTATGAAGCAATCACTAAAGGTAAACCAATTCCAAAACCTGGCGTGCCAGAATCATTCCGAGTTCTTGTTAAAGAATTGCAATCACTTGGTCTTGATATGCGTGTCCTTGACGAAGATGACAATGAAGTAGAACTTCGTGATCTTGATGAAGGTGAAGATGATGACGTCATGCACGTTGATGATCTTGAAAAGGCACGTGAAAAACAAGCTAAGGAAGCTGCAGAACTTGCAAGCACTAACGTAACAGAAGAAAAATAAGCGTGAGATAGACAATCTATCGATATCATGTATCTCACTCAACATAATTTAGTCAGGTCAGAAAAAAAGTGCCTTCGATTGGCACTTGAGAGCCTAGCTAAAGCATAAAACTCTTGAGAGTAGCCTCTGCTATTGTCAAAAGAAAACAGAAAGGTAAAACTAGTGGTTGACGTAAATCGTTTTAAAAGTATGCAAATCACATTAGCCTCACCTAGTAAAGTCCGCTCATGGTCTTACGGTGAAGTTAAAAAACCTGAAACAATCAACTACCGTACGTTGAAACCAGAACGTGAAGGACTCTTTGACGAAGTTATCTTTGGTCCTACAAAAGACTGGGAATGTGCGTGTGGTAAATATAAACGTATCCGTTATAAAGGTATCGTTTGTGACCGCTGTGGTGTTGAAGTAACTCGTGCTAAAGTACGTCGTGAGCGTATGGGACACATCGAGTTGAAAGCTCCAGTATCACACATCTGGTACTTCAAAGGGATTCCATCACGTATGGGTCTTACACTTGATATGAGTCCTCGTGCTCTTGAGGAAGTTATCTACTTCGCAGCCTATGTGGTTATCGATCCTATGGATACACCACTTGAGCCTAAGTCACTCTTGACTGAACGTGAATACCGTGAAAAACTTCAAGAGTACGGACACGGTTCATTTGTGGCTAAAATGGGTGCGGAAGCTATCCAAGATCTTCTTAAACGTGTTGATTTGGAAGCAGAAATCGCAGAATTGAAAGAAGAATTGCGTACAGCATCAGGTCAAAAACGTGTTAAAGCTGTTCGTCGTTTGGATGTTCTTGATGCCTTCTATAAATCTGGTAATAAGCCAGAATGGATGGTTCTTAACATCTTGCCAGTTCTTCCACCAGACCTTCGTCCTATGGTTCAATTGGACGGTGGCCGTTTTGCTGCCTCAGACTTGAACGACCTCTACCGTCGTGTTATCAACCGTAACAACCGTTTGGCACGCCTTTTGGAACTTAATGCTCCAGGAATCATCGTGCAAAATGAAAAACGTATGTTGCAAGAAGCCGTTGATGCCCTTATCGATAATGGTCGTCGTGGTCGTCCAATTACTGGACCAGGTAGCCGTCCACTTAAATCTTTGAGCCACATGCTTAAAGGTAAACAAGGTCGTTTCCGTCAAAACTTGCTTGGTAAACGTGTTGACTTCTCAGGTCGTTCCGTTATCGCCGTTGGTCCAACACTTAAAATGTACCAATGTGGTGTGCCACGTGAAATGGCTATCGAGCTCTTCAAACCATTTGTGATGCGTGAAATCGTTGCACGTGACATCGTGCAGAACGTTAAGGCTGCAAAACGTCTTATCGAACGTGGCGATGACCGTATCTGGGATATCCTTGAAGAAGTCATCAAAGAACACCCAGTTCTTCTTAACCGCGCACCTACCCTTCACCGTTTGGGTATCCAAGCCTTCGAACCAGTTCTTATCGATGGTAAAGCGCTCCGCCTTCACCCACTTGTATGTGAGGCCTACAATGCCGACTTCGATGGTGACCAAATGGCCATCCACGTTCCATTGTCAGAAGAAGCACAAGCAGAAGCACGTCTTCTTATGCTTGCCGCAGAGCACATCCTTAACCCTAAAGATGGTAAACCAGTCGTAACCCCATCTCAGGATATGGTTCTTGGTAACTACTACCTTACAATGGAAGATGCTGGTCGTGAGGGTGAAGGTATGGTCTTTAAAGACCGTGACGAAGCTGTTATGGCTTACCGTAATGGTTATGTTCACTTGCACTCACGTGTTGGTATCGCTGTTGACAGCATGCCAAATAAACCTTGGAAAGATAACCAACGTCACAAAGTGATGATCACGACTGTTGGTAAAATCCTCTTCAATGATGTTATCCCAGCTGATCTTCCATACCTTCAAGAGCCAACAAATGCTAACTTGACAGAAGGTACACCAGATAAATACTTCTTGGAACCAGGTACTGATATCAAACCAGTGATCGAATCACTTGAAATCAACGTTCCATTCAAGAAGAAAAATCTTGGAAACATCATCGCTGAGACTTTCAAACGTCTTCGTACAACAGAAACATCTGCTTTCCTTGACCGTTTGAAAGACCTTGGTTACTACCACTCAACACTTGCAGGTTTGACTGTGGGGGTTGCCGATATCCCAGTTATTGACAACAAGGCTGAGATCATTGATGCAGCTCACCACCGTGTTGAAGAAATCAACAAGGCCTTCCGTCGCGGTTTGATGACAGATGATGACCGTTATATCGCTGTTACAACAACATGGCGTGAAGCTAAAGAAGCCCTTGAAAAACGTCTGATTGAAACACAAGATCCTAAGAACCCAATCGTTATGATGATGGACTCAGGAGCTCGTGGTAACATCTCTAACTTCTCTCAACTTGCCGGTATGCGTGGTTTGATGGCCGCTCCTAACGGACGTATCATGGAATTGCCTATCTTGTCAAACTTCCGTGAAGGTCTTAGCGTTTTGGAAATGTTCTTCTCAACCCACGGTGCGCGTAAAGGTATGACCGATACGGCCCTTAAGACAGCCGACTCAGGTTACCTTACTCGTCGTTTGGTTGACGTTGCCCAAGATGTTATCATCCGTGAAGATGACTGTGGAACAGACCGTGGTCTTCTTATCTCAGCTATCACAGATGGTAAAGAGGTTACAGAAACACTTGAAGAACGTCTTCAAGGTCGTTACACTAAGAAATCAGTTAAACACCCAGAAACTGGTGAAACAATCATCGGTCCTAACAAGTTGATCACTGAAGATAAGGCTGCTGAAATCGTTAAAGCTGGTGTTGAAGAAGTAACTATCCGTTCAGTCTTCACATGTAACACTCGTCACGGTGTCTGCCGTCACTGTTATGGTATTAACTTGGCAACAGGTGATGCTGTTGAAGTTGGTGAAGCAGTTGGTACAATCGCTGCCCAATCTATCGGGGAACCTGGTACACAGCTTACAATGCGTACCTTCCACACGGGTGGGGTTGCCTCAAATACCGATATCACTCAGGGTCTTCCTCGTATCCAAGAGATCTTTGAAGCACGTAACCCTAAAGGGGAAGCTGTTATCACTGAGGTCAAAGGTACTGTTATCGAGATTGAAGAAGACGCTTCAACACGTACTAAGAAAGTCTTCGTTCAAGGTAAGACTGGTATGGGTGAATACGTGGTACCATTTACAGCACGTATGAAAGTTGAAGTTGGTGACGAAGTTCACCGTGGTGCTGCCCTTACTGAAGGGTCAATCCAACCTAAACGTCTCCTTGAAGTTCGTGATACCCTTTCAGTTGAAACTTACCTTCTTTCAGAAGTTCAAAAAGTTTACCGTAGCCAAGGGGTAGAAATCGGGGACAAACACGTTGAGGTTATGGTTCGCCAAATGCTTCGCAAAGTTCGTGTCATGGATCCAGGTGATACAGATCTTCTTCCAGGTACACTTATGGATATCTCTGATTTCACAGACGCTAACAAAGAAATCGTTATCTCTGGTGGCGTTCCTGCGACATCACGTCCAGTCCTTATGGGGATTACAAAAGCTTCCCTTGAAACAAATTCATTCTTGTCAGCTGCATCATTCCAAGAAACAACTCGTGTTCTTACAGATGCTGCTATCCGTGGTAAGAAAGACCACCTTCTTGGTCTTAAAGAAAATGTTATCATCGGTAAGATCATCCCAGCTGGTACTGGAATGGCTCGCTACCGCAACATTGAACCACAAGCTGTCAATGAAGTGGAAGTTATCGAAGAAGCAACTGCTGAAGTGGCTGAAGAAGTCATCTCAACTGAAGCAGAATAATAAGCTAAAAGAGTTGGAGCAATCCAGCTCTTTTTTGCTAGAGTAAATAATAATGATTATTAAGTAAGAAAATTATTTGATGTTTCGAGCAAATGTTTTCAAAATTCCTGTAAAATCTTATATAATGAAGGTCTAGATAGGGAGTTAGGATGCGTATGTACCAAGTAGTAACAATGTATGGGGATTTCGAACCTTGGTGGTTCTTGGAAGGCTGGAAGGACGATATTACCTCAGTTAAGGAATTTGAAAATTATTATGATGCCTTAAAATATTATAAGAAGCTATGGGAGAAACTACATGCGGATTATCCTAGCTTCGACAGTAAGAGTTCAATCATGAGTGCTTTTTGGACGGAAGATGAGCAGCGCTGGTGTGAAGAATGTGATGAGGATTTACAGCAGTACCATTCTATTGTACTCTTGACGGATTGGCAGGAGATTCCAAGTGAATGGAGACGTCCTGGCTATAATCGTCGTAATGATGAAGGCAAACACTCAGCTTGTTCGCTGGCAAAATAAGATAAACTGAAATCCTGAAACAATTTTGTTTCGGGATTTTTTGTATGCTCTGCTATTTTTCAAAAAATATGGCTATGAAGGTCATGGAAAACGAATAGTTTAGGTGAGGAGGTCCTATGGTTCAAGACTTGGCAAAGCAAATTATTGGTAAAGCTGTTGAGGTAAATGCTCAGGATATCTATCTGATTCCCAAGGAGGGAAGTTATGAGCTTTACATGCGTGTTGGGGATGAAAGGAGATTTGGGGATGTTTTTGAGTTTGATCGCCTGGCTAGTCTTATTAGTCACTTTAAGTTCGTTGCAGGAATGAATGTGGGTGAAAAGCGGCGTAGCCAGTTAGGCTCCTGTGATTATAGCTATGCTGATGGAGAAGAGGTTTCTTTGAGGTTGTCGACGGTGGGTGACTATCGTGGCTATGAGAGCCTAGTTATCCGTCTGCTCTATTCTGGAAAGCATGAGCTAAAGTTCTGGTTTGAGGAAGAATTTAAGAAGCTTTTATCGGCGGTCAATGAGAGAGGTCTCTATCTCTTTTCAGGGCCTGTTGGTAGCGGTAAGACCACCCTTATGTACGAGTTGGTTAAGCAGCGCTATGCAGATAAGCAGATTATCACCATTGAGGACCCTGTTGAGATTAAGCAGGATCACATGTTGCAGCTGCAGCTCAATGAAAGTATTGATATGACCTATGATAGCTTGATCAAGTTGTCTCTGCGTCATCGCCCAGATGTGCTCATTATCGGTGAGATTCGTGATGCTAAGACTGCCCATGCGGTCATCAGGGCTAGCCTGACTGGTGCAACTGTTTTTTCAACGATTCATGCCAAGAGTATCCCCGGGGTCTACGCTCGGCTATTGGAACTAGGTATCAGCGAGAAGGAGTTGGAAAATAGCTTGTGCGGGGTTGCCTATCAGCGTCTGGTTGGGGGAGGAGGTGTGATCGACTTTGTCCAAAATCAATTCCAAGACCATTCCGCCAAAGAATGGAATCGCAAGATTAATTGCCTTTTTGCAGAAGGACATCTCACTTGGGAACAAGCACAGAGCGAAAAAATTAGCGATTAAGCGGCAGAAGAAAGTCATCCAGCTCTTCAATAATCTGATGACTTCAGGTTTTAATCTGACTGAGATATTGACCTTTCTAGAACGAAGCCAGCTGCTGGAAGACAGCTATACGCAACGGATGAGACAGGTCCTCTTAAATGGACAAGGTCTGCCTGAGATGATGTCTCAGCTTGGTTTTTCGGATTCTGTTGTGACCCAGCTATCCCTAGCAGATGTGCATGGCAATACGCACCAGAGTCTCCAAAAGATAGAAAGTTACCTAGCCCACCTCACTCTCGTTAGGAAGAAGGTCATAGAAGTGACAACCTATCCTTTCTGTCTATTGACCTTTCTGGTCTTAATCATGCTGGGCTTGAAAAATTATCTCCTTCCTCAGCTTGATGGGAAGGGGAATGCGGCTAGTCTGATTATCAATCATTTTCCTATGATTTTTCTTGCTGGAACTGCTCTGCTATTGATTTCAATCCTTCTTCTAACTCTTATAGCTAGGCACCTATCGCCTATCCTACTTTACAGCCGTTTGGCTAAATTACCCTTTCTTGGTCATCTCGTGCGCCTCTATTTGACGGCTTACTATGCGCGTGAATGGGGAAATTTAATGGGACAGGGTGTTGAACTTGTTGCTATCGTGCGGTTGATGCAGGAACAAAAGTCCAAGCTTTTTCAGGCAATCGGTAGGGATATGGAAGAAGGCCTCCTAGCAGGCAGGACCTTTCATGAGAAGGTTTTGGATTATCCCTTTTTCTTAAGGGAACTTAGTTTGATGATAGAGTATGGGGAGGTGAAGTCAAAACTAGGTAGTGAGTTAGAAATTTATGCAGAAGAGACTTGGGAAAAGTTCTTCACTCGGATGACACAGGCAACACAGTTGATTCAGCCACTGGTATTTTTATTGGTTGCTGTAATGATTGTACTCATTTATGCGGCAATGCTCTTGCCCATGTACCAAAGTATGGAGGTTTTATCATGACAAAATGGTTATTGAAATTGAAAAAAGCTACAGTGAAAGGTTTCACTCTTGCAGAGATGTTAGTGGTCTTGCTGATCATTAGTGTGCTGATGCTTCTGTTTATTCCAAATCTCAGTAAGCAAAAAGAGGCGATTCAAGATAAGGGAAATGCTGCCGTTGTCAAGGTAGTGGAGAGCCAGGCAGAGGTTTATGAGTTAAATCATGATGATGAGGCAACCCTGTCTAAACTGGTATCAGCTGATCAAATTACTGCTAAACAACAGAAAGCTTATCAGGATTATTATGCGAAGAATAAGAGCGGTGAGACTGCACAAGTTGCCAACTAGGGCCTTTACTTTGCTAGAGAGTCTCCTAACGCTATCTACTGTGTCCTTTTTGCTACTCATATTGACTGGTTCGGTTAGGACCAGTTTTCGTCAAGTAGAGGAGAATTTATTTCTACTACATTTTGAACATCTCTACCGAGAAAATCAGCAGCTGAGTATTGCTGGACAGAGAGAAGTTAGTCTCAGTCTAACTGAGGATGCTATTAAGAGTGACTTACAGACAATCGAGCTACCAAAGGGTGTTACTATTGCTAAGCCAATTAAGTTGGTTTTTTCGAAAGAAGGAGGCAATTCTTCTCTAGCTAAGGTAGATTTTCAGTTATCGGACAGAAAGGTCCATTATCAATTGAATCTAGGGAGTGGTAAGTATCGTAAGACGGAAGATTAGAGCCTATATCCTATTAGAAAGTTTGACAGCTCTGGCGCTGCTGACCTTTATTGTGAGTCTAGTTTTATCGGCTATTGATAAGACTAAGCAGGACCTAGCCAGCTATAATCAGGATAGGGAGGTCTTACTAGTCGCAAGAATGGCACTGCAGACGGGTCAGGATAAGCTGACTCTTAACGGTTATGAGGTGACAGTTGTCAAACAGTCTGATAGCTGGGCTATTTTCAATAAAGGTAAGGAAGTATTACATGTTTCAAAGAAGTAAGCAAGTGGCTGCTTTTACGCTTATGGAGTGTCTGGTCTCCTTGCTCTTGATAGCTGGTGCTGTTCAAGTCTATCAAGCTATGACGCAGCTTTTGGTAGTAGATATGAGACATGTCAAACAACAGGAGGCTGAAGATTGGATTCTCTTTGGGCAACAGTTGAGCTTGGAATTGTCAGAGACTGAGTTTGACCGTCTGGTTGACAATAGACTCTATGTGCGTAAGGGCAATCAGGAGTTGGCTTTTGGTCAGAGCAAGGCAGATGATTTCCGCAAAACGAATGCAGATGGCAGGGGCTACCAGCCTATGCTGTTTGGGCTGTCTAAGACCAGTATCACAGGTGATGCCAAGCGTATTCAGATTAGGCTGACCTTTAAAAATGGTCTAGAAAGGACCTTTATTTATGCTTTTGAGAATCCGACTTAGGGCAGGTGTCCTTTTTTACAGCATTTTGATGGCTGCAGTTTTCACTCTCCTTTTGCAGTTTTACATTGCCCGAGTGACCAGCCAAAGTAAGCTGGCTCAGGAGCAGTTACTTAGTCAAAAAGCTTATGTTTCAGCACTTATGGTTGGTCAAATGGCAGAGCAGACAGAAGGCGACTTGATCTTGGAAGACGGCAGTGTCCACTATCAAAAAGAGGGAGCGCAGCTGGCGCTAACTGTAAAGCTCAAGGATAGGACCTATCAATTTCACCTGCCACAAACAAGCAAGGAAGCTCAGCCATTGCCCCAAGAAAAACCAACAGAAGCTAATCAAAAGATCAAGCAGGATGACAAGGCTTCCTAGACGCTTCCTTTCTGCCTCCAAACTTTCAAAAGCAGTCATTTTTTGATATGATAGGGTGCGGAGGAAATCATGAATTTTGAACATATCGAAACAGCCTATGAGCTGATTTTAGAGAATATCCAATTGATTGAGAATGAGATCAAGACCAATATCTATGACGCTCTTATCGAACAAAATAGCTTCTATCTGGGTGCCCAAGGAGCACCAGAAACGATCCAAGCCAATAATGCTAAATTGGCAGAGCTTCATCTGACCAAGGAAGAGTGGCGTAGAACCTTCCAATTTATCTTTATCAAGGCGGCACAGACAGAAGGTCTCCAAGCCAATCACCAGTTCACACCTGATGCTATCGGTTTTATCCTACTCTTTTTGATGGAGAATTTGACAGACAGTGACCAGCTTGATGTCCTTGAAATCGGTAGTGGGACAGGAAATCTAGCTGAGACTTTACTTAACAATAGCTCTAAAGAGCTAGATTATATGGGAATCGAAGTGGATGACCTTTTGATTGACCTGTCAGCTTCTATCGCTGAAATCATGGAATCACCTATTCACTTTGTTCAGGAGGATGCGGTTCGACCACAGATTCTCAAAGAGAGTGATGTTATCATTAGTGACCTGCCTGTCGGTTACTATCCAAACGATGAGATTGCCAAACGTTATCGAGTGGCTGCTACTGATGAGCATACCTATGCCCACCATCTCTTGATGGAGCAGTCTCTCAAGTATTTGAAGAAAGATGGCTTTGCTATCTTGCTAGCTCCGACCAATCTTTTGACCAGTCCACAGAGTCCACTTTTGAAAAACTGGTTGCAGGGCTATGCTGATATCCTAGCAGTTATCACTCTTCCAGAAAGTCTTTTTGGCAATAAAGCTAATGCTAAGTCTATCTTTGTCTTGAAAAAACAAGCAGAGCAGAGTTCAGAAACCTTTGTCTACCCTCTGTCAGACCTACAAAATCGCGATGTTCTTCTAGAGTTTATGGAAAATTTCAAAAATTGGAAGAATAATGCTACAAATTGTAACTAATTTTGTTATAATAGTGTATGTTACAGAAAACGTTTGCAGAGAGGTGTACTTATGTCAAAAACAATTGCAATCAACGCTGGTAGTTCCAGCCTAAAATGGCAACTTTACAAAATGCCAGAAGAAGAAGTTCTTGCTGCAGGATTGATCGAACGTATTGGTTTGAAAGATTCTGTCTCAACGGTTAAGTTTGATGGCCGTAAAGAAGAGCAAGTTCTCGATATTGAAGACCACGTTCAAGCAGTTAAGATTCTTCTTGATGACTTGATTCGTTTTGAAATCATTGCTGCCTACGATGAGATCACAGGTGTTGGTCACCGTGTCGTTGCTGGTGGGGAAATCTTCAAAGAATCAGTTCTTATCGAAGGTGATGTCTTGGCACAGATTGAAGAATTGTCTGCTCTTGCACCACTTCACAACCCAGCCAATGCAGCTGGTATCCGTGCTTTCAAAGAATTGCTTCCAGACATCACAAGTGTTGCTGTTTTTGATACAGCCTTCCACACAACTATGAACGACTATACTTACTTGTATCCAATTCCACGTAAGTACTACACAGAGCACCAAGTTCGTAAATACGGTGCTCACGGAACAAGCCACCAATACGTTGCTGGTGAAGCAGCTAAATTGTTGGGCAAACCACTTGATCAAATCAAAGTGATCACAGCTCACATCGGTAACGGTGTTTCAATCACAGCTAATTACCACGGTGAATCAAAAGATACCTCAATGGGCTTCACACCACTTGCTGGTCCTATGATGGGAACACGTTCTGGTGATATTGACCCAGCTATCATTCCTTACCTTATCGAACACGATCCAGAATTGAATGATGCTGCGGCTGTTATCAACGTTCTTAACAAACAATCAGGTCTTGCTGGTGTATCAGCTATTTCAAGTGATATGCGTGACATCCTTGCTGGTGTTGAGAATGGCGATGAAAATGCTATCGTTGCTTACAAGATGTTTATCGACCGCGTTCAAAAATATATCGGTCAATACTTCGCAGTTCTTAACGGTGCAGATGCCCTTGTCTTCACAGCTGGTATCGGTGAAAATGCTGTCGCTCTTCGCCGTGATGTTGTTGCAGGCTTGTCATGGTTCGGTATGGAAATCGATCCAGAGAAAAATGTCTTTGGTTACACAGGAGACATCACAACAGCTGACTCTAAAGTTAAAGTCTTGGTAATCCCAACAGACGAAGAGTTGGTTATCGCGCGTGACGTTGAACGCCTTAAATAAGCAAAATACTATTTTTAAGAGGCTGGGAAAAAACTCCTAGTCCTCTTTCTTTCTACCATTTGTCAAGTATATCAATGCTTTAAGCCCAAAAATAATATCAAGACAGTAGCCGTTACGTGGTTATTGTCTTATTTTTATTACTGG
>NZ_JAFBEH010000039.1 GCF_016908645.1 Streptococcus loxodontisalivarius | reverse complement strand
ATGAGTGCAAAAATCAGATAGTAATCTCAAAATATCTACTGTCTAAAAATTATTTTCTCTTTAAAGCATTGAAATACTTGACAATTGGTAGAAAACAAAGACTTACTAAAAATACAGTAAGTCCTTTCCATTTCTTGAGTTTACTCATAGCGGACCATAACAGCAAAGGCATTTTCGCCTGAATGTGTTTGAATAATAGATCCAGTTTCTAAAACAGCAATCTCTTTTTCAACATGAGGCTGCAGCTTATCACGGAAACGATTTGCCAGTTCATTGGTTCCAGCGTAAGAAATGCCAATCTCAGCAATTTTACGGTCTCCAATTTCAGAAATAAAGTCATCTAGCCATTTGGTGAAGACCTTGGCACCACGACCTCTTCTGATAGTGTCCAATTCGTGATTTTGCATTTCAAGCATGATGTGAACATTCAAAAGGGAGCTGAAAATTCCTGTAACACGGCTAATACGGCCACCCTTAACCAGATTTTCCAAAGTTGAAACGCCCATGTAAAGCTCCGTTTTTTGACGCACTTCTTCGATACGAGCTAGAACATCTTCTAAACTAGCGCCAGCTTTTGCCAGCTTAGCCGCTTCAACTACTTGGAACTTCATAGCCTGATCCGTAAAGCTAGAATCGATAATAGTTGCTGGAGCACCAGCAATATTTGCCCCCTGACGAGAAGCTTCTACTGTCCCTGAGAGTGAATGTGTGATATGGATAGCAACAATATGCTCTGCACCTTCTTCAAGCAAACGTTCATAGTTTTCAGCAAAGAGTCCCACAGGTGGTTGGCTCGTTTTAGGTAGATTTTTAGCAGCCTTCATCAATGCCAAAAATTTCCCTTCCTCTTTCAAATCTGCATCTGAGTAAAGGGTTCCATCAATCATAACCGATA
The DNA here is from genome assembly GCF_016908645.1 of Streptococcus loxodontisalivarius. GTDB lineage: Bacteria > Bacillota > Bacilli > Lactobacillales > Streptococcaceae > Streptococcus > Streptococcus loxodontisalivarius. The sequence continues at coordinate 19,744 of NZ_JAFBEH010000039.1, read as the reverse complement.
GGGGAACAACTGTGATATCCAATTCCTCAACCAATTCTGGTTCAATCGTTACAGAAGAATCTGTAATAATCTTGATTTTACTCATATTTTTTCCTACTTCTAATTATCTTTCTCTCAGAAGATCACAAGTTCTTATCAGCTTGGTAACAGCTTTCTGAGAGAATGGTCTATTTCCTTACTATTCTAACACCCTTTAAGAAATAAAGCAAAGCATTGACAAGCAAAAACTACCAAACAGAGATAGCTTGTCTGTTCAGTAGTCATTCTTCTTATTTTTTCAATAGCTGACGCGCCTGACTGAGAGCTGCTTCTGTCACATCATCACCAGCCAACATCTTAGCAATCTCTTCAACACGCTCTTCATGACTCAAAAGACGAACACGTGAGACCGTTGAATTCTCATTACTCTCTTTAGAGATGAAAAATTGATAGTCTGCGATAGCGATAACCTGTGGCAGGTGAGAAATGGCGAGCACTTGACCATGACTTCCGATTTTATGGATCTTTTGGGCAATGGCTTGCGCAACACGGCCAGAAACACCTGTATCCACCTCATCAAAGACAATACTAGTCTTGTCTTCCTTACGTGAAAAGGCAGACTTGATAGCCAACATCAATCGTGACAATTCACCACCTGAGGCAACCTTAACAAGTGGTTTAAATCCTTCACCTGGATTGGTTGAGATATAAAATTCAACCTGTTCATTGCCATCTTTACTGAACTTACTCTTGGTGAAGGTCACTTTGAAGTCAGCCTTCTCCATATAGAGCTCAGTCAACTCAGTCTTGATTTCAGACTCGAGCTGCTCTGCTATTTGGTGGCGAGACTGACTGAGGTCAGTCGCTGCCGCTACCAACTGCCCTTCTAAAAGTTTAAGCTCACGCTCCAAAGCATCAGATGACTCGCTGTTGCCAGTCAGGAGATTATACTCCTTACTGATGTTTTCAAAGTAATCCAGAACATCATCAACGCTACCACCATACTTACGGGTAATGCTATTGAGAACATCTAGTCTAGCTTCAATCTGCTGAAGACGACCAGCGTCGAAGTCAAGATCGTCAATGACATCGCCCAGTCGTTTGGTCAACTCTTCCAAGACATAGTAGCTTTCTGACAGACTTTCTGACATCTCCTTGTACTCAGGATCATAGTCTTCCAGAGTCATGAGATCATTCATGGCAGAGCGTAGGTTGGAAAGACTTGAAAAATCTTCATTATCCAGCATGACATAGGCATTGGTAAGAGTATCAGCGATATGCTTATGGTTGAGTAGTTTATCACGCTCTTGGTTAAGGGCTTCGTCCTCACCAGACTTAAGAGCAACCGCTTCAATCTCAGCAATCTGATAATCAAGCATCTCGATACGAGCCTTGTGCTCCTGCTCATTTTTTTGCTTATCTAAAACACGCTTACGTAATTGGCGGTAGGCTTCAAAGGTCTCCTGATAGGTCTTCTTAACAGACCAGAAAGTCTTGTCGCCAAACTCATCCAACATGGCAATATGCATGGCTGGCTTCATCAATTCTTCCTGATCGTGCTGACCGTGGATGTCAACTAGATACTGACCAACTGTCTTGAGAGTCGTCAGATTGACCATTTGCCCATTGATACGACTGATAGAACGGCCATTTTGAAAAATCTCACGGCGAATAATGAGCTCATCCACAAATTCAATCCCATTTTCATCCAAGAGATTGGTCAGGGCTGGGCTGGCTTCAACAGAGAAAAATCCTTCAATCTCAGCCTTTTTAGCACCATGTCGAATAACTTCGACACTAGCACGCGCGCCCAGCATCATATTCATAGCATCGATAATAATGGACTTACCTGCACCAGTCTCACCTGTGAGGACGGTCATGCCATTCTCAAAATTGAGGGAAATTTCCTCGATGATGGCAAAATTCTTAATGGAAATTTCTAATAGCATTTTTTACCTCCGCTTAACGCGCAGCCTTACGCCACTGCTCAAAATTTTCTCTCAAAAAGCTAGCAGTCTCAACTGATTTAGCAATCAAGAGCAGGCTATCATCATCTGAAATCAAACTGAAAAGATCATCTTTAAACTCTTCCAAAATCAGACGTTTCAAGAGACGACTATTTCCTGGAACGATAGACAAGTTTATCATATGCTCCAAGCCAGCAATCTCTTCTGAAACTTCCAAAATATGGTCACAAGCCTGTTGGAGTGGGGTCATAAACTTGCGGGCTGTTTCTTTTGACAGACCATAGATGTACTTGCCAGAATCGCTTGGAACCTTGATGATTCCAATAGCATTGATATCACGGGAAATCGTTGCCTGCGTGGCTTTCAAACCTTCTGCTTCTAGCAATTGAACCAATTCATTCTGGGTTTCAATCTCATTTTCCAGAACGATTTTACGAATCAATTCTAAACGCTCATTCTTCTTCATTCTTCTTAAATTCCTTGTGTGCTTTTTCTACAATTTCTGTGATTTGCTCAGTGACTTGATTTTCTGCGTCAGCTGATTTTTCCAAAAGCGCCAAAAACTCAATGTTTCCGTGGCCACCTTGGATAGGAGAAAAATCAAGTCTCCTAACTGTAAATCCGTAATCCACAGCGAAAGCTGTCACGGTTTTTAGGACCATTTCATGGACAGCAGCATCCTTGATGATTCCATTTTTGCCAATCTGCTCACGCCCCGCCTCGAACTGAGGTTTAATCAGAGCGACCACCTGACCGCCATCAGCAAGAACCTTGACTAGCGCTGGCAGAATCAGATTGAGTGAGATAAAACTCACATCGATAGAGGCAAATGAAGGCTGTCCTTCTGTGAAATCCTCTAATTCAGCATAGCGGAAATTATACTGTTCCATAGAGCGGACACGCTCATCTTGACGCAATTTCCAGACCAGCTGATTGGTGCCGACGTCGACAGCGTAAACCAACTTGGCACCATTTTGCAACATGACATCCGTAAAACCACCAGTTGAGGCACCGATGTCGATCGTCGTCTTGTCCGCAACAGATAAGTCAAAGACCTGCAGGGCTTTTTCTAATTTGAGTCCGCCTCGGCTAACATATTTGAGTTTTTCACCTTTGAGTTTGAGCTCGGTAGCGTCATCAATTTTTTCACCTGGTTTATCATAGCGCTCACCATTGATAACATTAACCACCAGACCAGCCATAACACCACGTTTGGCTTGCTCTCTGGTATCAAAAAGTCCCTGTTTATAAGCTAAAACATCCACTCTTTCCTTAGGCATGGAGTCGCAACCTTTCTATTACTTGAAAAATTTGACTAGGCTCAAAGTCTTGGCTTTGGCTTAGATTTTGGAAAATAGCTGTCGCCTGATTGAGACTATCATCAAGAACCACATAAGACTGGTCAAGACCCAAGAGGGCTGGATAAGTTGATTTTTCAGCCAACAAGTCCTTCTGAGGAGTTTTTCCTAGCTCTTCAAAACTAGCTGTCACATCCAAAATATCATCGCGTACCTGGAAGGCATGACCGATCAGCATACCAGCAACCGTCAGCTGACTGATGACTTGCTCAGATTGCTCTGCAATGATTCCAGCTGCCGTAAAAGGGAAGGTCAAAAGGCGACCTGTCTTGTTAGCATGAATGCTAGCCAACTGTTCCAAATTAAGCGCCTGTCCCTCGCCCTTCATGTCCAACATCTGACCTCCAACCATACCAAATGTTCCTGAAGACTGAGACAAGAGTTGAACCAGACGGACAATAATCTCCGCCTTCAAATCAGCCCTAGCCAAAAGATCAAAAGGATCTAGGAAAAGCGAATCCCCTGCCAAGATAGCAGTCGCTTCATCAAATTTCTTATGGTTGGTCAGACGACCACGACGGTAGTCATCATTATCCATAGCAGGCAGGTCATCATGAATCAGACTACCAGTATGAATCATTTCAAGACTAGCCGCCACATCCAGATGAGCCTGATTTAGCTCAAGACCAAAACCCTCTAGCAAGTCCAAAAGAATCAGGGGGCGAATACGTTTTCCACCTGAATCCACTGAATAAAGAATAGAGGTAATCAAATCCTCAGACACTGTCTCATGTGTCTCCTTATAGTAGCGACGAATCGCTTCATCAATCAGTCCTAATTTATCCATTAAGCATCCATTTCTGTCTCACTACCGTCAGCCTGCATGACCTTAACCAAGGTCTTTTCAGCTTCTTCCAAGGTTTTCTGCAAGTCTTTTGACAAGACCATCCCTTTTTGGAACTCAGACAAAGCTTCCTCCAAGGCAACATCGCCTGTTTCTAACTTGGCTACGATGGCTTCCAAGTCCTGCAAGTTTTCTTCAAATGTTTTTTTATCTGACATCTTTTACCTCAACTTCTAAACGACCATCCTTGAGTTCAACCTCAAGCAGGTCGCCTTTTTGCACATCCATAGTCGATGCGATGACTTTTTGATTTTTTGTAAGCATGGCATAGCCACGCGCAATGATTCGACTGGTATCTAGTGACAAAAGCGCATCCTGAGCCTTCTCAAAGCGCGCCAGCTTATTGTCATAGAGATTAGCCGTATTTGACTTGAGCAGGCGCTCTTGCACCTGCAAGCGCTCCTGATAACGGTCAAGCTTGCTTGAAAGATCCACCGCCAATAAGCGATGACTGAGCAGAGCTTCCTTTTGCTTAGCCTGACTAAATCTAGTCTCCATCAGACTGGTCAAGCGTTGAGTCAGATGGTCAATCTTCTGAACATGACCATCATAGAGTCGCTCAGGCTGTCTGAAAATAACACTATTGGTCAGTTTAGCCAGTCTTTCTTCTTGCAGTTGAAGGCGGCGAAGGCTTGCCTGATAGATTCTATTTTGCCGCTCTGCAATCCAAGAGATAATATCTGCCTTGGTAACAGGTGTCGCTAGCTCTGCTGCCGCTGTCGGTGTGGCTGCTCTGCGATCACTGGCGTAGTCCGCCAAAGTCGTATCCGTCTCATGCCCGACACTGGAAATCACGGGCAAACGACTTTCAAAAATCGACTGAACGACAATCTCCTCATTGAAAGCCCAGAGGTCCTCAATAGAGCCTCCACCACGCCCAACAATCAGCAAATCCAAATCGTCACGCTGATTAGCAGTCGCAATATTTGCCGCAATCTCTTGAGCAGCACCATCGCCCTGCACCTTAGTTGGAAAGAGCAAAATCTCCACACCAGGAAAACGACGACTGACCGTCGTAATAATATCTCGAATAACTGCTCCGCTTGGACTGGTAATGACACCAATTTTTTTGACAAATTGAGGCAGAGCTTGCTTATGACGCTCTTCAAAATAACCAGCCTCAGTCAGTTTTTTCTTGAGTTGTTCAAATTGGACAGCCAAGGCACCAATACCATCTGGCTCAGCCTTTTCAATAATAATGGAATAAGAACCACCTGGCTCGTAGAGCTGGATGCGACCAACCACGTTGATCTTCATCCCTTCTTCCAAATCGAAGCCCAGCTTTTTAAAAGCACCTGCCCACATGGTCGCCTGAATAACAGCACCCTCATCCTTAAGCGAAAAATACTGATGACTAGGACGACGACGGAAATTGGAAACTTGACCTGTCAAATAAACCCTCTCCAAATAAGGATCTCGGTCAAACTTCATCTTCAAATATTTGGTCAAAGTTGAAACTGATAAATAATCCGACAAGTGATTTTCCTTTCTAAAACATGATACAAAGCCCGTAAATACAAGCAAGAAATTCTATCTGTTACGATTTAAATCTTAAATTTCTTTGTTTTTAACAATCATTTTTATTATATCAAAAAATAGCTTAAAAAGTTGCTTAGGACTATCAAAAGACAAGGGAGAATTTCTATTCTTGAAGCAAAGTCAATATGTTATAATAACTAAAAGAATCAAGGAGCATTTTATGATTGGACTTGGAACGCTTATTAATACTATTGCTATCTTAGCTGGAGGCATTTTCGGTAATCTTTTTGGCCATCTTTTGACAAATAAAATACAAGAAGGTCTGCTAAAAGCATCAGGTGTAGCAGTCATTTTTATTGGTATATCAGGAGCACTTCCAGGTCTTCTGACTATCGAATCTCAACAATTAAATAGCGGAAATAGTATGCTAGTTGTTATCAGTCTGACCATTGGTTGCTTAATTGGTGAGCTTTTAGATATTGAGGGGCAATTTGAAAAATTTGGTCAGTGGTTAAAACAAAAGACTGGCAATAGCAAAGACAGTCAATTTATTACAGCCTTCGTAACAGCTTCCTTAACCGTTTGTATTGGTGCTATGGCTATTGTTGGCGCAATCAATGATGGTATCTTGGGCGACCATACTATCCTTGCAACAAAGAGCATTCTAGACTTTATCATTATTTTAGTGATGGCTACTAGTCTTGGTAAAGGTGCCACATTCTCTGCCATTCCTGTCTTTTTATTCGAAGGTAGTATCACTCTTCTGGCTCGCCTACTTCAGCCTTTAATGACCACTGCAGCTCTTGCCAATATCTCTTTGATTGGCTCTATCTTGATTTTCTGCGTTGGCATCAACCTCATTTGACCTGGTAAAATCAGGGTCGCAAATCTCCTACCCGCCATTCTCATCGCCATCATTGCTAGCTATTTATAGACTAAAAGAACTTGACCAGAAGCCAAGTTCTTTTTACTTTCTCTCACCTGTCACAAACATAGTGAAGATTGCTGTGACGACTTGCTCATCGTCTTGATTGCTGATTGAGACATTGACAACCTTGGTCGTACGACCATTGTGGACACATTTTCCTTCCACGCGCAAGCTATCTCCCAGATGCCCTGCCTTAAGATAATTGATATTAGACTGCAGCGTCACCGCCTCATAGCCAGTCGAAATAGCCACAAGCCCAGCCAACTGGTCGCAAAGCGTAAACAGATAGCCACCATGAGCATTGCCATAGTAATTGAGCGAACTTTGAACCACATCCGTCGTCAAAACCACGTGACCGTCTGCCATCTTTTCCAGCCTATAATTTTCAAAAATTGTGATTGGTTCTAAATGAAATTCTTCCATTTTCTTCCTTTCTTTTGGGTAAATAGCAAAGCTTTCAGCCTATTTTTGATTGTCATCAAAGTTCTGTCTTTTTCTTTCATAGTCTGCTAGCTGCGCCTGCCAATTCTCCTTGTCCTTATCAGTGATTGGTCGAATGACACGACAAGGATTTCCAGCCGCAATGCAATCATCAGGAATATCCTTTGTCACAACCGAACCTGAGCCGATGACCACATTATTTCCAATTGTCACGCCAGGATTGATAACCACATTGCCACCAATCCAGACATCATTACCGATGCTGACAGGCTTAGCGTATTCATATTCCAGATTACGCACCGCAGCATCGATAGGATGACCAGCTGTGTAGATACTGACATGCGGTGCCAGAAAGACATTGTCACCGAAGGTAACCTCATTTTCATCAAGGATAGTCAAACCTGTATTGGCATAAAAATGCTTTCCAAAACTGATACGGTTACCGTGGTCAAAATAAACTGGTGCTGTTAAGACCATATCCTCAGGCGCACGCTTAAAACACTGGCGCAGATTATCAAGTGCTGTCCTATCACGCCAAAAGTCTGATGCATTAAAAGCCTTCTGCGCTTCATGGACCTTATCCCAAGACTCCCCACCCACACGGAAAGGATGATAAAGTTCTTGAGCCATCATACGATCCCATTCAAATTGATTTACCATAAGCCACCTCACTTTTCTTACATTATATCAAAAAACATACTAAGATTAGTAGTGAGGAAATCTCCGACGGGAGAGAGTACTCACTACTTTTTCTTTGTGTTAAAGTAGAGGTGTCTTGTTAAGTCGTGGGGCTTTTTGGCACTTGATGTCGTACAAAAAACTGGCAAGGCACCTGTTTTTGAACACGCCCTAAAAACTCGGAATTTAGATAGAATATCTTGTATGCAAGCATACTACGCTACTCTCCTAAAATTCAGTCGTTTTTTTACGGGCTTTGTATCATGGTTTTAGTTAGAATTTTATCAAAGTATGTGGGACGCTAGACGTCGTGTATTGAAAATGAAATCACTAAAATAAGGTATCATTCAAGACGAAAGAGGTAATATGATGCGAGCAGTATTTGGAATTGATGTGAGTAAAGCAAGTTCAGAAGTAGCTATTCTGGTCAACGGTGAAAAGGTTCATGGCTACACCATGCCCAATGATGCCATCGGATTTTCTCGTCTCTTGGACGACCTGAAAACCGTCCATGCCCCTGAGATTATCTTCGAAGCGACAGGGGTCTATTCTCGCCGTCTCCAAGCTTTTTTTGAGGATAATGGGTACGCCTATACACGTCTAAACCCTTTAGAAGCTAAGAAGCAACTAGATAGCTTGCGTGTTCGTAAAACAGACAAAATTGACGCTGAAAAGCTAGCTCAAACTCAGTTTGTGCTAAATCGTAAACCGACTTATGTACAAGAAGAAGTCTATCAACATCTGCGTGATTTGAGTCGCTTCTATCAGAATCTGACAGAGGATATTGTTCGAGCTAAGAATCGTCTCCACAAGGTCTTACAGGTCACTTTTCCTGAGCTTGAAAGTATCTTATCAACGCCAACTGGAGAACAATACTGGAATCTCGTCATGACTTTCCCCTGCAAGGATTTGGTCTTAGAGTTAGAGCAAGACGTCTTAGAAGATATGATCAGAAACTCAACATCAAAACGCATTTCAGATAAACGTGTAGCTTATTTAGCTGATAAACTAGTTGAACTGGCTAATCAGTCTTATTGTGCAGTCAAGAGAACCTCTCCCATCATGGAAGAGGTGCGTTACTATGCACAAGAACTGCTCACACTTTCTGAACGCAGACAAGCCATTTTAGACAAGATGGTTAGCCTAGCTCAGTCATTGCCTGAATATGAGATTCTCTTATCTATCCCTGGTATTGCGGAAGCTACAGCGACCTCTATTATTGGCGAACTTGGTGACATTCGTCGTTTTCAGTCTGCTAATCAGATTAACGCCTTCATTGGTATTGACCTCAGACACTATGAATCTGGTAATTTTCTAGCTCAGGAACACATCACAAAACGTGGGAATCCTTATGCTAGAAAGATTCTGTTCAAGTGTATTCACAACATTGCTTCTGCTAGTCATAACAATCCTTGTCATATCGCAGACTTCTATGAGAAACGCAAAAGGCAATCGCAAACGGCTTCAACCAAGCCACATACGATTGCCTCTATACATCGTCTCATTCGGACAATGTATTACCTCATTAGGCATAACAAACTTTACGACTATAACTTAGCCAAAAGTCAGTAAAGTCTTATGCTCTATCATTGTAACACCTTATCAAATTTTTTCAATATAAGGTGTTGATTTTGTGTACCCTTTTTAAGATAAATGAGTGAAAAAATCAGACAGTAACTTCAAAATAGCTACTGTCCAAAAATTATTTTCCCTTTAAATCATTGAAATACTTGACAAATGGTAGAAAACAAGCCCAGTTGATGACTGAGCTCCTTATTTTTCTAACTAACCTTCTCTACTTTTTCTGTAGTAGTGCTAATCTTTTTCTCCTTCTTATGACCTTCTCTACGATTGAGGCTTTCCTTATATTCACTACGAATACTCTCTAAAATCTTAGTTAGAGGATTCAGTTCTGCTAGTGGACTGACAGTTTGAACGATTTCAAGGTAATCGCAAAGACGACGGTAAGCAATTTCTAACTCTAGTCTGACCTCTCTCTTGTTATTAGTCACACGATTTGCCTTAACCTCCGCTCTTTTTAAATAAAGATTGTAAAAATCTGCCTGAGACTGCCTCAAGTTTTCAATCTGTTCTCCCAACACTAGCAATTTACTCGATTCCTTATAAGGAGCCTTCGATAGTCTATCCAACAAGCTAGTCAGCTCTGCTGTTTTCTTCTCATAGTCAAGAGAGCTAACGCCTTTATATTGCTCAAAGAGGGATGACAAAGACTTGACAGCCTCTTGTTTATTAGACTGACGGCTATTTTTATAAAGCTTAATACTAGCAAATAACGAGGACAAATCATCATTTCTCAGCTTATCAGCCGCTTTCAAAGATGAGGCAATATCTGATTTGACCTCCTCTTTAAGAAGAGTTCCCAGACTTGGAACTAACTGTCGTAAACGAATGATTAATGTTGAAATAACTCTATCATTCTCAAGATTTAACTGACTTTTATCAATAAGATTCAAGCTAGTTGAGGCAAGCTGGTACATTTCTGTATTTGATAATTTTCCTAAAGATAGTTTTGTAAATGAAATTGTCATAAGATAACCTTCTTTCCATATGTAGTCATTTATAATATTCGAAAGACAAGTCAAAAAATCATCTTTTTCGGGAAAAATTTTTCTTTTTTAGCAAAAAATCGTTTTTTATCTTTATCGTTCGGCTTTTTAAATCAAAATCTCATTTTTCGGTTTATCTGAAAATAAGTCAACTTAGAATTTCAAATTTCAAACTAAAACGTTCGTATTTTTTGATAAAATTCCAAATTTCATCTCAAACAAAGCATAGATTAGATTAAAAAATGGAAATTTACACTAAAACTAAACTTAGATAAAGAAAAAGACCCTACTTAAATTAGTACCTTGTTTGATACAGTAAGGAGAGTCATTTTTCCTAATATTCCATTCTTTTAAAAAATTTCAAGCTCAAGAAAACTAATAGACTAGCATAAATAAGAGTTACGAGAGTCGATGTTCCTAATGATACTGCTAGACTTCCTCCGTCATACAAAAAGTTCACATCTCTTCTAGGAAATAGCCATGAGAAACCCAAGACACCTGCAATCGCTGAACCAATTGAATAAACAAAGGAAAATGTCATAGTTACACCGACTCCTTTATAAAGAGAGAGACAAGCAGCAAGTAAGACAGAGACTATCATATCGAAAATACCTGTCAAGACAGTATGAATAAAAGCTGTATTTGATGTTGGATCAATATGATCCCAGAAGGTCATGGTTGCATAGTCCATGTGCCCGATACGGATGTAATAATAAAAACACATGATAAGTAAGAAAAGCCCCATATACATCACAATAATCATAAAAAGACTAAGCAGTTTCGCTCCTAGGATTGACCGACGATTGATATCCTTATAGAGGAACATGGTATGACTATCCACTTCACCACGAAAAACTGTAAAAGTCAGATAGAAAAGTGCCAAAGTGGGTAAAATAAAACTAACAGATGCATCAAATATGAGAGAACTAATAGCAACATAGGACATTAGGTATCCATCATACACAGTCGGTACCATAAAGTTTGACCCTTTTGGTGCAAATGTCGTTGCAAAAAATAGTGTTGGAAAAAGAATGGCAAAGGCAAGGAAGATTTTTGTTTCTTTTCTCTTCCAAACACTTTCAAAAACAGGTGTAAAGATTGATAGCATGGTCTTACTCTCCTTGGCTAAAGATTTCTTTTAGATGATTTTCTTTGACTTGAATGTGGTTGATAAGGTTTTGACTCGCCAGATAAGCAAGGACTTGATTCAGTTCTTCTGAGCTTGCTTGTGTTGAAATATCTAGGATATTCTCCTTAAGTGTAATCTGCTCAGACAGATAGTTAGCTAAGATTACCTCATCTACTTGGCTATTCAGCTCAATCAAGACACTTGGTGCTGACTGTCCATCAAATTCATCAGCCAACTGACCTTTTTCAATATAAATATAACGTTCACAAAGTGCCTCAAGCTCACCTAACTGGTGACTAGAAATCAACATGGAAATATTGCGTTCCTGAGACCATTTTTTGAGAATATCAATCAATTTCTGCACACCAATCGGGTCTAGTCCTACAAACGGTTCATCAAGAATCAAAAAGTCTGGTTCCGCAACCATGGCAATGGCTAGAGCCGTTCTCTGCTTCATTCCGAAAGAGAAACCTTTGGGCTTACGGTTACGAGCCTCCCAAAGTTCCAAAAGTTTGAGTGTCGTTTCGATATTTGGATAAAGGTCAGTCTTTCCATGCAATTTGAGATAAAATTTTAGATTATCAACAACAGACATTTCTGGATAAAAAACTGGGTCAATCATGATACCGAAATCTTTGAGCAAATTATCAGCTGTGTGAATATCAACACCGTTATAGGTAATCGTTCCTGAGCTTGGTTTGAGCGATTTTGCCATCAATTTCATAAGTGTTGACTTACCAGCACCATTTTTTCCGATAAGTCCGACAATCTCACCTTTTTTAATCTCTAAATTAACATCTTTAAGTGAATAAAAGTCATTTCCAGCAAATTGTTTTGATAAATTTTTAATAGTCAACATATTTTTTTCCTCTGATTAAAATTCAATTTTGTTAAAGTTTTTACGAGCTGATAGGTAGCCTAAACCGATATAAAGTAGCGTTAGACCAAGGCTGATAATAAGGAGCAAACCAAATGGCATGCTTGACACTAGCTTAGTCGGATAGGAGTTTGGGAAGAGATAGCGAATGCCATTTAACATTGGAGCAGTCATGGCAAAGAGATTATAAAGAATACCTGCTAAGACAGCCACTAAGGTACTACGCTTGATAGACAGAGCAGCCGTTAGCACGATTAAAATCAAATGATTTCCAGCAATGGTTATAAGATAAAGGAAACTACTGCCTACGCCTTTACTTGGCAATAAGTGAAAACCATACTGAGGTACAATGTAAAAGAAATAGGTTACAAGAGCTACAAGACTAGTAGCTAGCGCATAAATAGCATAAACTGCAAATAGACTAAGTAGTTTAACATTTACGATTTTAGAACGCTTGATGTCTTTGTAGAGAAAGAGAATCCCTGAGCTAATCTCATCACGAAAGACCGATGAAACGATTAATCCAATCATCAAGGATGGCAAAATCAACAAATATTGCAACTCCAACATAGAAAGCAAAAAACTAAAGAGACTATTGGTTCCTGAATCACTCATTTGCGCATCCATCACACCTGAAAGCCCAGGAAGAATAAGAGGTAAGAGACTGAATGCCAAGAGAATTTTGACATCTCGTCTTTTAAAAACTGAAGTGAAGACTGATGAAAATAAAGTCATTTTATTTCTCCTTGTGAGATTCTTTGTATTTCTTACAAGACTCAGTATAGCTAAAAACAGACAAAAACCGTTCACGATATCATGAACGGTTCTTCTTCTGTTATGAATGGTAAATCTTAATCGTCGATTTTCAACTCTTGGCTAAACAAATAGTTTCTACTCCTAGTTGCTAGACTTGCCTGTGGGTATTTTCCTAAAATCTCCCTGACATTAGCTAGACCGATTCCACGGTCTGCTCCTTTGCTCGATTGTCCATACTTGAAAATATCTTTTGTTGCAATCTTATCTTTTGCTGTGCTATTTTCAATAATAAGAACTCTAGCTGAGCCCTCTTTAAAGTAAGCAAGTGTCAGCCGAGGTTTTGTGGCTTCTTCTGCTGCTTCGATAGCATTATCTAGGAAGATAGATAGAATCGTTACCATATCTAGAAGATCAATCTTTGGGGCATCAATCAGTTCAGGAATTTCAACTGTAAGAGAAATCCCTCGATTTTGAGCTTCGATAAGTTTAGCTGAAATAAGAGATTTCATGGCATCATTTTGCAGATTGGAGAGATTGGCAATATCATACTTGCTATCATAGAAACGTTTGTCACTACCTGCAATCACAGTTTCATAAACTGACTTGACCTGTCCCATGTCCTCCTCTTGAATCGCTTGATTGAGACTGACCAAGACATTGGTATAATCATGTCGAAATGACCGAAGCTCCTTATAGAGAGACTCAACATGCTTGCTATAAGAAGATAAAGAGCGAATCTGTTGTTCCTTACTCTCTTCTAGTTCCTTGTCTAGAATCTCTTTCATTTTAAAGTTGAAGTAAAGAATACTGCCGATAAAAATAAGAACTTGTGTCAACATTAAATCAACAGAAATTTCTGTATTAGCTAGTTTTAAAGTAAAAGAAAGCTCCTGCTGATCTCCACTTGCTACTAAAATAGCATGAAGGACAAGGCTATAAAAGAGCATAGAAGCATTCAAAAGCAAAATCAAACCCTTAAACTCAGGATAGTTAAAAATACGTTTGATATTGGCAATATCAACCCTCAAAATCTTGATAAAGAGATAGTAAAAGATAAGTAACTCAATTTCAGAAATAAGTGAAAAAATTAGCTGCTCTATACTTTCCATCGGAAAGCTATGAATGACAGCCTTCACTTCCCAACTGCCTGTCATTCGCTGAATCACATCAATAAGTGCAAAGGGGAAAAGACAGTAAAAGAGATATTGCGACCATCTCCACCTCGGACGCAGATAAAGAGCAATCAAGAAAAGAAAAATGGGCTCTAGATAGAGAATCCTATTTCCAACAAGTAATGACAGCAATCCAACTAAGCTAGAAGAGATAAGATAGAACTTCCAGCTGAGTTGTTCCTTACTGATTTGCCCGAAGAATAAAAGACGAACAGCAAAATCAAGCGCAAACAAAAAGATTATGGATAGATTTCCAATCATTAATCTGATAACCTCTCAATCAACCCTTTCACTTTCATCCTTGAGACAAAACAAGTCTCATCTTCGGAGAAATAAACAGTATTGGTCTTCTTATCTAGACGAGTGATATTTTGAGGATTGACAACAAAAGCACGATGGCTCTGATAGAGTCTCTCATCCGCCTTAGCAATCTCAGAAACCTTACCATAAAATTCTAACTGACCATCTTTGGTATGTAAAATGACCTTGTGAACAGTTGGAGAAGTTTCAAAATAGAGAATATCAGAGAAAGGTACCTGTACATGAGCCTGATCTGTCTTAAAATTGAAAGAATCACTAGCAACCGTTTGATTGACATTGTCAAAAGCATAGCTCAACACTGAAGAAACAGTTTCTTGAAAGGCTTCACCTGACAATCCCTTATCGATAAAATCCAGAGCTGAAACTCGATAACGATAGGTTACAGGCATAAATTCTGAGTGTGTCGTTACAAAGACAATATTAGCATGGGCATCTCGCAAGCGAATCTCACGCGCAATCTCCATTCCCTTTTGCTCCTCACCCTTGATTTCAATATCCAAAAAGAAAAGATTATGATTTCCCTTTTCAGAGATAGCATCCAGCAACTGCTGAGGTTTTCCAAAAATTTCCAATCGACGATAATTTTTTCCTGACTCCTTGATAAATTCTGCGATGGCATTTTCAAGCCTAGTCTGTTGTAAAAAATCATCTTCTAAAACATAAATTGATAACATATTTTCACCATTTATTAGTTGAGAACAACCATTGATGACTGATTGCCCTTAACAGCACTTATTTCTCCTATACTTGATAGCGTTAATCTCCAAGACCCTCATAAGAAAGGAAAAAGATGTTCTACCTTATAAAAAATCAAAAATCCCCATCAAAGATATATCACTATCTTGTCAAAATATTTCAAGAAGCAGGTATCTCCCTAATGCAAGTCTCTGAAGAAAAACTAGGTACTAATTCCCAAATAATTAACACCTATTTTATCATAAATGACAGTCATTTTACAAAGAGCAGAGACCTTAAACTAATGACTCACATTAGAGAAAAAGAAAAACTTGCTAAGCTTATCTATCTGACCGTTCATCCGAATTATCAACTACTCTATCGTAGTCATTTATCACTTTTGGCTGTTATTGATTTGGAAAATACGCAGAGCTGGCAAGATTTGGCTCATCTTATCTCAGATTTTCTATTAGACATCAAAAAAGAGCTTGACTAAGCAAACTCTTCTTTATTTTTCTCTATTCCACTGACTTGAGCGCTTCGAGCATATCCACTTTTCTAAGGGTATGGTTAACAAACCAGCCGAGGACGATGAGGATAAGTGTGATGGCTAGGATTGGTACAAGATAAACATAATAGTCAACGCTAGGATTGAACATGATGCTGTCTGAACCAATCATGGATAGAATGACTTTATGAAGTCCAAAACCTCCTAGTAACCCTGTCAGAATACCGACTAGAGAAAGGACAATGGTCTCACGATAGATATACATGGTGACTTCCTTGTTGTGGAAGCCCAATACCTTGATAGTTGAGAGTTCACGGAGTCGCTCTGCGACATTGATATTGGTCAAGTTATAAAGGATAACAATGGCTAAAACGACTGATAAGACTACTAGGATTAACATAACTGACTGCAAAGAGTCTGCGACAGTGTTTAGCTGTTTAATCAGCGAAGTGTTTTGCACAACAGCTGTTACTGCGTCTAAGTCTAAGAAATCTGAGGCAAGATTGTTAATGTTCTTACTTGAACTATCCTTAAGTTTGATTAGATAAGCATTAGCTGAATAGTCGCTTTCTGTAACATCCTCATAGTAAGCCTTGGTCATATAGACAAAGTGTCCTGCATAGAGTTCTGTGATACCAGCCACCTTGACTTTAACTGTCTTATCATTAATGGTCATCTTGATGGTATCTCCGACCTTAGCTCCATAAAGGTCAGCTAATTTTTCAGAAATAACAGCTCCGCTATCCGTCAAGGAAAGATTTTCCTTGCTAGAACGGTCTCTCAATATCATATAATCTGAGATATTCTTGGTCGGTGTGACCATAATAGAGACATCTTGGTCGCTACCGTTTAAGGATTGGCTGGTAGAAATGTATTGAACTGCTTGGCTCTGCTTGATCTTGCTAGAGCTAAGAGCATCTGACAGTTTGTCTAAATCCGTTTGTGAGCTACTGCTATTTTCAGCCACAATCATGTCATACTTGATCAAGTCTTGGAACTGAGTCGTCGCAACGCCTGAGATGGAAGACTGGATGCCCAGCCCTGCAAAGAGGAGGGCAACCGAGCCCGCCACCCCAAAAATAGTCATGAGCATGCGCTGCTTGTAACGGAAGATATTACGGGCAGTCACCTTGTGGGTAAAGCTGAGGCGCTTCCAGATAAAGGTCAGACGCTCCAAGAGAATCTTTGAACCAGAAACAGGGGGCTTAGCTTGTAAAAGTTGAGCTGGTTTATCACGCAACTCACGACAAGCAACCAAGTAGGCTGGAAGCACCGCTGAAAGAAGTGACAGTACCAAGGCTAAGCCATTCCAGAATGGATAGAAGTAAAGATTTGAAGAGCCAATGACAGAAGAAGCTGCTATAATATTCCCAATCTGAGGAGAGAGTATGACATTTCCTGCTAGAATACCAACCAGAGTACCTGTTAAGCTAGCAGCCAAACCATAGAGAACAAATTTAGCAATAATCTGACGATTAGTGTAACCAAGGGCCTTCAGAATTCCTGCATTGTTACGCTCTTCGTCCACAAATCGTGTCATGGTTGTCAGAGTCACCATTGCTGCGACAATATAAAGCACTACCGGGAAAAGATTACCAACTCCTGAGATACTTGAAGTCGAGCTGTCATAAGTCCGATAGCCTTCTCCTCCTGGCATGCTGGTTCTGGTGTAAGCTGTGTAGGTTGGCTCTGCTAAACTGTCAAGTTCTTTCTGAGCTGTTTCCAAGCTTGCTTTTTGTTCAGATAAGGTCTTCGCTTGCGCTTGAACTTGAGCAAGAAGGCTAGCATTTTGACTTTGCTGAGCTTGTTGAGTGGCGGTCTTCAACTGGTTTTCTGCGCTAGCTAGGTTAGCTTTTTGTTTATCAATCTCAGCCTGCTGTGTGACTTTGATGCTTGCTAGTCGAGCACTGCCATTATCCTCAAGCATATCATCAAGAGCTTCTTGGTGCTTTTCAAGACGACTTTCATAAGTCTGGCTGTAATAGTCAACTCCATCTAGGTCGTCATAGGAGATGCGAGCAATGGTATAAACATCCGAATCAAAGGCTGAAGCGCTAGTTACCGCATAAGCAGTCAAGGTTCCTGTTCCGACTGTCGAAGAGCCTAGGCTACTGCTATCCCAAAGTTCTGACGAATCAACAAAACCTGTGATAGTAAAAGTCGTCTCTTTCAGAATACCATCTGATGACTGAGTGAAGGAAATTTTGTCTCCAACTTTGTAGTCTGATGAGAGGTTTGATGCAAGAGCAATTTCAGTTGATTTCGTCGGCAGCTTACCTGAAACCAGCTTGTATTTAGAGATGGAATCTGTTGCTGAGAAAACACACACTGCATCTGTACTATCCTTGATGGTAACATCTGTCTGATAGCCATACTCAACATCCGCATCTTTGATGCTATCTAGTTCCTTAACATCTGCGCTATCAAGCCCGTAATCAGACATGACAACCATGTCAGCCATATTGTAGGTATTGATGAAAGACTGGGCAGTCTTTTCCATGTTGAGAGGAGTCACTTTGAGTCCAACCAAAGCCATGGAACCAATAGCCATCAAGCTGAAAATAGATAAAAAACGTCCTTTGGATGATGTGAAAGACTGACGAATGTCCTTCCAATAAATACGTTTTGACATAAGACCTCCTAGTATTCCAAGGTCGCAATATCTTGCGGATTGTCATTGACTTGAACCGATTTAACAGTGGCATCACGCATGTGAATCACACGGTCTGCGATTGGCGCAAGCGCCGAGTTGTGGGTCACGATGATAACCGTCGCCCCCTCCTTACGAGACATATCTTGCAAGATTTGAAGGACCTGCTTACCAGTATTGTAATCTAGCGCTCCCGTTGGTTCATCGCAGAGCAGAATTTTAGGTTTCTTAGCCACAGCGCGTGCGATAGAGACACGTTGTTGCTCACCACCTGAAAGCTGCGCTGGAAAATTATTAACTCGCTTGTCTAGACCAACCTTGGTCAAGATTTCCACAGGATCCATAGCATCACTAACGATTTCAGAAGCCAGTTCCACATTTTCCTTAGCTGTCAAATTAGCCACCAAGTTGTAGAATTGAAAAACAAAGCCCACATCATCACGGCGATAGTTGGTTCTCTGATGAGAGTTAAACTGGGCAATATCTGTTCCGTCAATGATAACCTGACCTTCGTCATTGGTGTCCATTCCACCCAAAATATTGAGCATAGTTGACTTTCCAGCACCAGAACTTCCCAGAATAATGACCAACTCTCCTTTTTCAATCTCAAAATTGACATCATTGTTGGCGATAATCTGATTGTCACCTTGACCGTAACGTTTATAAGAATGTTTAACTTCGATGTAAGACATCTTCTTCCCTCCATACTATTGACATTTTTAGCTTTCGATTTATAATAAGACTAAATGAACAACTTGTTGATTATTTTTGATAGATTCTATTATAAAGCATCCCAAAGCAATTGCAATAATCAAAAATAAACAAAGTGTTGATTTAAGGAGAAAACATGACACCAAAAAGACAAACAGGAACCAAAAAACAAATTAAATTAGCTGTCGCTAAATTGTTTCAAGAGAAATCATTTGAAGAAATTTCTGTCACTATGATTTGCCGACAGGCAAATATCAACCGTGGAACTTTTTATCTCCACTATTTAGACAAATTTGATCTTATGGACAAGATTAAAGACGAGACACTAGCAGACATCAAAGCAATCATCACCGACCAAGAAGCTCTTTTCACAAAAAAAGTTATCAACAAAGCTCTGCACTATATAATCGATGATTTTGAATTTATTTTTGCCATTGCCAAGTCAAACTACATTAATTTTCCAGCCTCTATCAGAGAATTTTTAGAAGTACTAATGTCAACAAGCCCTAATACAGACCAAGAGTTGGAAAAACATTACCAAATTCCACTTCATTATGCCAAAATCTCTTATATTGCATCCTTAGAAGCCATCATCAGCGAGTGGATTTCTCGGCTCTATAATTTCTGTAGTGGGTAAATCCACCAAGGAGATTGTAGGGCTTTTTGAATGTAGAAAAAAAGTCCCACATGACTTATAATGAAAA
>NZ_JAFBEH010000038.1 GCF_016908645.1 Streptococcus loxodontisalivarius | reverse complement strand
CATTATAAGTCATGTGGGACTTTTTTTCTACATTCAAAAAGCCCTACAATCTCCTTGGTGGATTTACCCACTACAGAAATTATAGAGCCCTAAATGTTATCTAATTTTAATTGAAATATTGGTCTAAAAGGTTTAAAATAGTAGAGGATAAAAACTTTGGAGGAAATCATGTCTTATTCTGATTTAAAATTGTTTGCATTGTCTTCAAACAAGGAATTGGCAGAAAAAGTAGCTTCTACAATGGGGCTAGCACTTGGTAAGTCAACTGTTCGTCAATTTTCAGATGGTGAGATTCAAGTTAATATTGAAGAGTCTATTCGTGGTCAACACGTCTTTATTCTTCAATCAACAAGTTCTCCTGTCAATGACAATTTGATGGAAATTTTAATTATGGTTGATGCGCTTAAACGTGCAAGTGCAGAGTCAATCAGTGTGGTAATGCCATACTATGGTTATGCACGTCAGGACCGTAAAGCACGTTCTCGTGAGCCTATTACATCAAAATTGGTAGCTAATATGCTTGAGGTAGCTGGTGTTGATCGTCTTTTGACAGTGGATCTTCACGCTTCTCAAATTCAAGGCTTCTTTGATATTCCAGTAGACCACTTGATGGGTGCACCGCTTATTGCTGACTATTTTGATCGTGCTGGCTTGACTGGTAGCGATGTTGTTGTTAGTCCAGACCACGGTGGTGTGACACGTGCGCGTAAATTGGCGGAATTTTTGAAAACTCCGATTGCAATTATTGATAAACGTCGTAGTGTTGACAAAATGAACACTAGTGAGGTTATGAACATCATTGGTGATGTTTCTGGTAAGACATGTATCTTGATCGATGACATGATCGATACTGCTGGAACAATTTGTCATGCGGCTGATGCTCTTGCAGAAGCTGGTGCAACTGCAGTTTACGCTTCATGTACTCACCCAGTTCTATCAGGTCCTGCACTTGATAATATTGAAAAATCAGCTATTGAAAAATTGGTTGTTTTGGACACAATCTATTTGCCAGAGGAACGTTTGATCGATAAGATTGAACAAATCTCAATTGCTGAATTGATTGCGGAAGCTATTATCCGTATTCATGAAAAACGTCCACTTTCTCCATTGTTTGAGCTTGGAAAAGCTAAGTAAGATTAAAATCATATCATTGATAGTGATTGTGAAACCAGAATGTTATTCTGGTTTCTTTTTTATCCACTTGTGGATAAGTATAGAGATACTTAGCTGTGGATAATTTTCTTGATTTCTTGTGTTATAGTACAGATTGAGTTGGAGTATTACCGCCTTTTTTGCTTTTCTTCTTATTTACTGTGGTAATTGACTGTTTATTGTCAGAATTTTTTGTATAATAGTAGTAATCATATTATTCGAGGTATCTTATGGATTTAACAAAACGTTTTAATAAAAATTTGGACCGTATCGAGGTGTCACTGATTCGTCAGTTTGACCAATCGATTTCTTCTATTCCAGGGATCTTACGTTTGACTTTGGGGGAGCCTGATTTCACAACGCCTGATCATGTTAAGGAGGCAGCGAAAGCGGCTATCGACGCTAACCAGGGTTACTATACTGGTATGGCTGGTCTGCCCGCTCTTAGAGAAGCTGCGTCAGCTTTTGTCAAAGAAAAATACAATCTGAACTATAATCCAGAAAATGAAATCTTGGTGACTATCGGAGCAACAGAAGCCTTGTCAGCGACTCTGACAGCTATCCTAGAGCCAGGGGATACTGTTCTTTTGCCAGCGCCTGCTTATCCTGGCTATGAGCCTATCGTTAATCTAGTGGGGGCTAATGTGGTCGAAATCGATACGACTGCTAATGACTTTGTTTTGACGCCTGAAATGCTTGAAAAAGCGATTATCGAGCAAGGGGATAAACTCAAGGCTGTTTTGCTCAACTACCCAACTAATCCGACTGGCGTGACTTACTCTCGTGAGCAAATCAAGGCTTTGGCGGATGTGCTTAAGAAGTATGAGGTCTTTGTTGTGTCTGATGAGGTCTATTCTGAGTTGACTTACACAGAGGAGCCTCATGTCTCTATCGGTGAGTATCTTCCTGATCAGGCTATTGTTATCAATGGTTTGTCTAAATCACATGCTATGACAGGATGGCGTATCGGTCTTATCTTTGCTCCAGCGGTCTTGACAGCTCAGTTGATTAAGAGCCACCAATACTTGGTAACAGCAGCGACAACTAATGCTCAATATGCAGCTATCGAAGCTTTAACGGCTGGTAAAAATGATGCTCTTCCGATGAAAGAGGAGTATATTAAACGTCGTGACTACATCATTGAGAAGATGGAAGCTATGAACTTCAAGATTATCAAACCGAGCGGAGCTTTCTATATCTTTGCTAAGATTCCTGTTGCTGAGGGACAGGATTCTTTCAAATTCTTGCAGGATTTTGCGCGTGAAAAAGCTGTCGCTTTGATTCCAGGGGTTGCTTTTGGTCAATATGGAGAAGGTTACTTGCGTATTTCATATGCTGCCAGCATGGAAGTTATCAAGGAAGCGATGGCGCGTCTGGAAGACTTTATGAGTCAGTATGCAGACTAAGGTTTCTAAGGGGCTGGTTCTCTACAATCGCAATTTCCGTGAGGATGACAAGTTGGTCAAAATCTTCACAGAAAGTTCAGGAAAGCGTATGTTTTTCGTGAAACATGCCAGTAAATCAAAACTAGCTTCAGTGATTCAGCCCCTGACGGTGGCTGAATTTATTATGAAAATCAGCGATTCTGGTCTGTCTTATATCGAAGATTATCGAGAGGTGTCGGTCTTTAAAGCTATCAATGAAGATATTTTTAAACTGTCATATGCGACTTATATCGTTTCTTTAGCGGATGCGGCGGTTAATGATAATCAGTATGATCCTCATCTTTTTGATTTTTTGGTCAAGACTTTAGAATTGATGGAGCAGGGGCTGGATTATGAAATCTTGACCAATATTTTTGAGGTTCAGATTTTAGAGCGTTTCGGTGTGCAGTTGAATTTTCACGAGTGTGCTTTTTGTCATCGTGTTGGACTTCCTTTTGATTTCTCTTTTAAATATTCAGGTTTACTCTGTCCAGACCACTACCATCAGGATGAAAAGCGGAGCTTTTTAAATCCAAATGTCCCCTATCTTCTAGATCGTTTTCAGACCATCAAGTTTGATGACTTGCAGACGATTTCGGTCAATGATGATCTGAAGAGGGAGATTCGTTTGTTTTTGGATGCCATCTATGATGATTATGTTGGGATTCATCTCAAGTCTAAAAAGTTTATCGATGACTTGGGAAAATGGGGTCAGATTATGAAGTCTTAGGGTTATTTTTACACATGGAAAATCATTAAAAACATGTTATAATAGTAATAATTATCTAAATGAGAGCTAGCAGCTACAGAGCTGATTTGTCGTGTGTTAGCTTGAAAGGGAGACAGAATAAAATGAAAAAAATTGCTGTTGATGCCATGGGTGGCGATAATGCGCCTCAGGCTATTGTTGAGGGTGTGAATCGTGCCCTTGCTGAATTTTCTGATATTGAGATTCAGCTTTATGGTGACGAAAACAAAATCCGTCAGTATCTGACAGCTACTGAACGTGTGACGATTATTCATACGGATGAAAAAATTGATTCAGATGATGAGCCTGCTAAGGCGATTCGTCGTAAGAAAAAGGCTTCTATGGTTTTAGGAGCGCAGGCTGTTAAGTCTGGTCAGGCAGATGCTGTCATCTCGGCAGGAAATACGGGTGCTCTTTTAGCAGCAGGGCTATTTGTCGTAGGTCGTATCAAAGGTGTGGACCGTCCAGGTCTTATGTCTACCTTGCCAACTATGGATGGTCAAGGTTTTGATATGCTTGATCTGGGTGCTAATGCTGAGAATACACCAGCTCACCTGCACCAGTATGCTATCTTGGGATCTTTCTATGCTAAGAATGTTCGTGGTATTGAGAAACCTCGCGTCGGGCTCCTCAATAACGGTACAGAAGCAACAAAAGGTGACCCGCTTCGTAAGGAGACCTTCGATTTGCTTTCTCAGGAGAAGGCTATCAACTTTATCGGTAATGTTGAAGCGCGTGATCTGATGGAAACAGTTGCTGACGTTGTGGTTGCTGATGGTTTCACGGGAAACGCTGTGCTTAAAACCATTGAAGGAACAGCTCTTGGGATCATGGGACAACTCAAATCTGCTATTGAAAACGGCGGTGTGAAGTCAAAACTGGGCTACTTATTGATGAAAGATAGCTTGCGCAGTTTGCGTGATTCTCTGGATTATTCATCAGCAGGCGGAGCAGTCTTGTTTGGTTTGAAGGCACCTGTTGTTAAATCACATGGTTCAAGTGATGACAGAGCAATATACTATACGATCAAGCAAGTTCGTACTATGTTGGAGACGGATGTTGTTAATCAGTTGGTCCAAGAGTTTTCAAAGGAGGAGACAAATGACTAGAGAAGCCATTTTTGAGAGAATTTCAGAACTCATCAAGGTCCAGATGCACCGTGAGGATTTGGAAATCACACCAGAAACAAGCCTTCAAGATGATTTGGGAGCAGATTCTATCGAATTGATGGAATTTGTTATCAGTGTTGAGGATGAATTTGGTATTGAGATTACGGATCAAGCTATTGATCATATGAAAAACATGGGAGATATGCTGGATTATGTTGTTCAGCGTGTCAACTAAGAAAATTGAAGCTGATTTGGAGATTGCTCCAGATCAGCTTTTTTATTTGAACTATCAATCTAGTTTTAAGTAAATCCCGAATGATTTTATTTTTATTTAACCTAAAAGTCTGTTTATTGTTTATTTTGAAGCTTTGCTATGTTATAATGAAAAAGAACAAAGACGAAAGGCGAACAATACGATGAGCAATCAACTTATTTATCAGGGAAAAGCAAAAGATATCTATAGTACAGAAGACGAAAATGTGATTAAGTCGGTCTACAAGGACCAGGCAACCATGCTAAACGGAGCTCGTAAAGAGACTATCGAAGGCAAAGGAGTGCTTAATAATCAGATTTCGTCTCTTATTTTTGAGAAATTGAATGCGGCAGGTGTAGCAACGCACTTTATCGAGCAAATCTCAGAAACCGAACAATTGAATAAAAAAGTTGACATTATTCCACTTGAGGTGGTTTTGCGAAATGTGACAGCAGGTTCATTTTCAAAACGCTTTGGAGTGGAAGAAGGGCGTGTGTTTGAAACTCCAATCGTGGAATTTTACTACAAAAATGATGATTTGGATGATCCTTTCATCAATGATGAGCACGTGAAGTTCTTGGAGATTGCCAATGATGAGGAGATTGCTTATCTGAAAGAAGAGACTCGTCGTATCAATGAGCTCTTGAAAGATTGGTTTGCTAAGATTGGGCTTAAGTTGATCGACTTCAAGTTGGAGTTTGGATTTGACAAGGACGGCAAGATCATCTTGGCTGATGAATTCTCACCTGATAACTGCCGTCTCTGGGATGCTGATGGTAATCATATGGACAAGGATGTTTTTCGTAGAGATCTTGGTAGCTTGACGGATGTCTATCAAGTTGTACTTGAAAAATTGAAGGCACTTGATTAAGAATTATTCCCATTGTTGAATTTTTTGTTTTTGATAGTCTCCTTAAGTGGTGGGGCTCAAACAGTCCAGTGGACTGTTTGAGGATAACAACAGGAAACGAAGAATTATCGTAAGGCATCGTCAAATCGGTTGTTCCCATTAGACACAACCTAGACGATGCACTAACGAAGTAGCAATTTATTATCGAAATTGCTACTTCGTGTCGCAAACCTTCGGTTTCATTACTAAAGGAAAAGCCTAAGGTCTTTTACTTTCCCCCGAGCGACTTTGTCGCTCTTAGCACCACGGCGGAGACTATCGGAGGCGGCGTACTACGTACGCCTACATTTGTTGCAAACTTCGTTTGCTTTATCTCCCACCTATCCCCAGACTGTTTGAGCCAACCACATAAGAAGGGCTGGATAAAAAGGAAAATGGTTTTCAAACAATTCCATAAAAAGAAAACACACTTTATAGATAAAGGATTTATAAATGAATAAACGTATTTTTGTTGAGAAAAAGGCTGACTTTGGCATTAAATCGGCTAGTCTTGTGAAAGAGTTGACGCATAATCTACAACTGACTTCTTTGAAGGAGTTGCGTATTGTGCAGGTCTATGATGTCTTTAATTTGGCTGAGGATTTGCTGGCGCGTGCTGAGAAGCATATTTTCTCTGAGCAGGTGACAGACCGTCTTTTGACAGAAGCTGAAATTACTGCGGAGCTTGATAAGGTTGCCTTCTTTGCCATTGAGGCGCTTCCTGGTCAATTTGACCAACGTGCTGCTAGTTCGCAAGAAGCTTTGCTATTGCTTGGAAGTGACAGTCAGGTCAAGGTCAATACAGCTCAGCTTTACTTGGTCAATAAGGATATTGCAGAAGCAGAGCTTGAAGCTGTTAAGAACTATCTTTTGAATCCCGTTGATTCACGTTTCAAGGACATTACTTTGCCGCTTGAGGAGCAGGCTTTCTCTGTGTCTGACAGGACAATCCCTAATCTTGATTTCTTTGAAACTTATAAAGCTGACGATTTTGCGGCTTATAAGGCAGAGCAGGGCTTGGCTATGGAGGTCGATGACCTTCTCTTCATCCAAGATTATTTCAAATCAATCGGGCGTGTGCCAACTGAGACTGAGTTGAAAGTTTTGGATACTTACTGGTCAGACCACTGCCGTCACACAACCTTTGAAACGGAATTGAAGAACATCGACTTTTCAGCTTCTAAATTCCAAAAACAATTGCAGGCGACTTATGACAAATACATTGCCATGCGTGATGAACTTGGTCGTTCTGAAAAGCCACAAACACTTATGGATATGGCGACTATCTTTGGTCGTTATGAGCGTGCCAATGGTCGTCTGGATGATATGGAAGTCTCAGATGAAATCAATGCCTGCTCAGTTGAAATTGAAGTAGATGTTGATGGTGTGAAAGAGCCTTGGCTCCTCATGTTTAAGAACGAGACTCACAATCACCCAACAGAAATTGAGCCATTCGGTGGAGCGGCGACTTGTATCGGTGGTGCTATTCGTGACCCATTGTCAGGACGTTCATACGTTTATCAAGCTATGCGTATTTCAGGCGCAGGCGATATTACGACTCCGATTGCGGAAACACGTGCTGGGAAATTGCCACAACAGGTTATTTCTAAGACTGCGGCGCACGGCTATTCTTCATATGGTAACCAAATTGGGCTTGCGACAACTTATGTGCGTGAGTACTTCCACCCTGGCTTTGTAGCCAAACGCATGGAGCTTGGAGCTGTGGTTGGTGCTGCACCTAAGGAAAATGTGGTTCGTGAAAAACCAGAGGCAGGCGATGTGGTCATCTTGCTCGGTGGTAAAACAGGTCGTGACGGTGTCGGTGGTGCGACAGGTTCATCTAAGGTTCAAACGGTTGAATCTGTGGAAACAGCTGGCGCAGAGGTACAAAAAGGGAATGCCATCGAAGAGCGTAAGATTCAACGTCTTTTCCGTGATGGTAATGTCACTCGCCTAATTAAGAAATCAAATGACTTCGGTGCAGGTGGTGTCTGTGTTGCCATCGGTGAATTGGCTGACGGTCTTGAAATCGATTTGGACAAGGTACCTCTTAAATACCAAGGTCTTAATGGTACTGAAATTGCAATCTCAGAATCACAAGAGCGTATGTCAGTCGTTGTTCGTCCAAGTGATGTGGATGCCTTCATCGCAGCCTGCAACAAGGAAAATATCGATGCAGTCGTTGTTGCGACTGTGACTGAAAAACCAAATCTTGTCATGACTTGGAATGGCGAAACCATCGTTGACTTGGAACGCCGTTTCCTTGATACCAACGGTGTTCGTGTCGTTGTTGATGCTAAAGTCGTTGACAAGGACTTGACAGTTCCAGAAGCACGCACAACATCTGCAGAGACACTTGAAGCAGATACACTTAAGGTCTTGTCTGACCTCAACCACGCTAGCCAAAAAGGTCTTCAAACAATCTTCGACTCATCTGTTGGTCGTTCAACCGTTAACCACCCAATCGGTGGTCGTTACCAAATTACACCGACAGAAAGTTCAGTTCAAAAATTGCCAGTTCAACATGGTGTGACGACAACAGCATCTGTTATGGCTCAAGGTTATAATCCTTATATTGCAGAATGGTCACCTTACCATGGTGCTGCCTATGCTGTCATTGAAGCGACAGCTCGCTTGGTAGCAACAGGTGCTGACTGGTCTCGTGCACGCTTCTCTTACCAAGAGTACTTCGAGCGTATGGACAAACAGGCAGAGCGTTTTGGTCAGCCAGTATCAGCTCTTCTTGGTTCTATTGAGGCTCAGATTCAACTTGGCTTGCCGTCAATCGGCGGTAAGGACTCGATGTCTGGTACTTTCGAAGAGTTGACAGTACCACCAACCTTGGTAGCTTTCGGTGTGACGACAGCAGATAGCCGCAAGGTTCTCTCTCCTGAGTTTAAAGCAGATGGTGAGAACATCTACTACATTCCAGGTCAAGCTATTTCAGAAGATATTGATTTTGACCTTATCAAGGCTAACTTTAGCCAGTTTGAAGCTATTCAAACTCAACATAAGATTACAGCTGCCTCAGCCGTTAAATACGGTGGTGTCCTAGAAAGTCTTGCTCTCATGACTTTTGGTAACCGTATCGGTGCATCTGTTGAAATTGCAGAGCTTGACAGCAGCTTGACAGCTCAACTCGGAGGCTTTGTTTTTACATCAGCTGAGGAAATCGCTGGCGCTGTGAAAATCGGTCAAACTCAGGCAGACTTTACAGTCACTGTCAATGGAAATGACCTATCTGGCGCAAGCCTTCTAGCAGCCTTTGAAGGCAAATTGGAAGAGGTTTACCCAACAGAATTCGAACAGGCAGATGCTCTTGAAGAAGTTCCTGCTGTGGTATCAGATGCTGTTATCAAGGCTAAGGAAGTCATTGAAAAACCAGTGGTTTACATTCCAGTCTTCCCTGGTACTAACTCAGAATACGATTCAGCTAAGGCCTTTGAACAGGTTGGAGCTAGTGTCAACTTGGTACCATTTGTAACCTTGAATGAGGCTGCTATTGCTGAGTCAGTTGACACAATGGTTGCTAATATTGCTAAGGCAAATATCATCTTCTTTGCTGGAGGGTTCTCGGCAGCGGATGAACCAGATGGGTCTGCTAAGTTTATCGTCAATATCTTGCTTAACGAGAAGGTCCGCGCAGCTATTGACAGCTTTATCGAAAATAGTGGTCTTATCATCGGTATCTGTAATGGTTTCCAAGCCCTTGTTAAATCAGGTCTTCTTCCATACGGAAACTTCGAGGAAGCTGGTGAGACAAGTCCAACTCTCTTCTATAACGATGCCAACCAGCACGTTGCCAAGATGGTTGAGACTCGTATCGCAAATACCAACTCACCTTGGTTGGCAGGAGTTGAGGTCGGCGATATTCATGCCATCCCAGTATCACACGGTGAAGGTAAATTTGTTGTCAGCGCTTCTGAATTTGCAGAGCTAAGAGACAATGGTCAAATCTGGAGCCAATATGTGGACTTTGACGGCCAACCATCTATGGATTCTAAATACAATCCAAACGGCTCTGTCAATGCCATCGAAGGGATTACCAGCAAGAATGGTCAAATCATCGGTAAGATGGGACACTCAGAACGCTGGGAAGACGGACTCTTCCAAAATATCCCTGGTAACAAAGACCAAGCCCTCTTTGCAAGTGCTGTAAAATACTTTACAGGAAAATAATTTTCTCAAATTTTTCCATAAAATGTATAAGGAAACGCGAGCGAAGCGAGCTTAACCGTATCTCTCCGCCGTAGTGGTATTTGGGAGTCATTGAGACCAAGGCTCAATGACTAGCTTGAAAATAGCTTGATAGATTTTCTATTTTGATGTCGGCATTGATGACGACAGAGTCAAAATTAAGAAAATCATCAAAGCTAGTTGAGAGCGACCTCACTACTTAAGGAGAGATACAAAAAGAATTAGGAAAAAATAATGACATACGAAGTAAAATCTCTCAACGAAGAATGTGGTGTATTTGGTATCTGGGGTCACCCTCAGGCCGCTCAAGTCACTTACTTTGGGCTTCACAGTCTTCAACACCGCGGTCAAGAAGGAGCAGGGATTGTCACTAATGACAAGGGAAAACTTCTTCAACACCGTGATACAGGACTTCTTTCAGAAGTCTTTAGAAACCCTGCTGATTTGGATAAATTGACAGGGACAGCTGCTATTGGGCACGTTCGCTATGCGACAGCTGGCGCGGCTTCAATCAATAACATTCAGCCCTTCCTTTACAACTTTACAGATGAACAGTTGGGACTAGCCCACAATGGTAATCTGACAAATGCGCTCTCTCTCAAGAAAGAGTTGGAAAGTCAAGGGGCGATTTTCAATGCCTCATCTGATACTGAGATTCTCATGCACTTGATTCGTCGCAGCCATAATCCAGAATTTATCGGTAAGGTCAAAGAAGCTCTCAATACTGTCAAAGGTGGCTTTGCCTATCTTTTGATGACTGAGGATAAGCTTATTGCTGCGCTGGATCCAAATGGTTTCCGTCCACTCTCAATCGGTCGTATGAAGAATGGCGCTTGGGTTGTTTCAAGTGAAACCTGTGCCTTTGAAGTTGTCGGTGCGGAGTGGGTTCGTGATGTCAATCCTGGTGAGATTATCATCATCGATGACA
Source organism: Streptococcus loxodontisalivarius (assembly GCF_016908645.1). Lineage (GTDB taxonomy): Bacteria > Bacillota > Bacilli > Lactobacillales > Streptococcaceae > Streptococcus > Streptococcus loxodontisalivarius. The sequence continues at coordinate 10,088 of NZ_JAFBEH010000038.1, read as the reverse complement.
ATGGCATCCAGTACGATAGCTATACAACTGATACACAGTTGGCTATCTGTTCCATGGAATATATCTACTTTGCTCGTCCTGATTCTGACATTGCTGGTGTCAATGTTCACACCGCTCGTAAGAATATGGGGCGCCGCCTAGCTCAAGAATTCCAATTTGAAGCAGATATCGTGGTTGGTGTACCTAACTCGTCACTGAGCGCAGCCATGGGCTTTGCCGAAGAATCAGGTCTGCCAAATGAAATGGGTCTGGTCAAAAATCAGTACACGCAACGTACCTTCATCCAACCGACGCAAGAGTTGCGTGAGCAGGGTGTTCGCATGAAGTTGTCAGCAGTGTCAAGTGTTGTCAAAGGCAAGCGTGTGGTTATGATTGACGACTCTATCGTGCGTGGCACGACTTCTCGTCGTATCGTGCAATTGCTGCGCGAGGCAGGTGCTAAGGAAGTTCACGTGGCTATTGGTAGTCCAGAGCTTAAGTATCCATGTTTCTATGGTATTGATATTCAGACTCGTCGTGAGTTGATTTCAGCCAACCACACGGTTGATGAGGTCTGTGAGATTATCGGTGCAGATAGTTTGACCTACCTTTCATTGGAAGGATTGATTGAGTCTATCGGTCTTGAGACAGATACGCCAAATGGTGGCCTCTGTGTGGCTTACTTTGACGGGAAATACCCAACGCCTCTCTATGACTATGAAGAGCCTTATCTCAAGAGTTTGGAAGAAAAAACCAGCTTTTACATCGATGCGGTGAAATAAGTGCTGGCTTTGCCGATTTATTAGAAGTAAAAAGAAGGAAAATATTATGTCAAAAAATGCTTATGCCCAATCTGGTGTTGACGTAGAAGCGGGCTATGAAGTTGTTGAACGTATCAAGAAACACGTTGCTCGCACAGAACGTGCAGGTGTCATGGGAGCTCTCGGTGGCTTTGGTGGTATGTTTGACCTGTCACAAACAGGTGTTAAAGAACCTGTCTTGATTTCAGGGACTGACGGTGTCGGAACAAAACTCATGCTTGCTATCAAGTACGACAAGCACGACACAATCGGTCAAGACTGTGTTGCCATGTGTGTCAATGATATTATTGCAGCAGGTGCTGAGCCCCTTTACTTCCTTGACTATGTGGCGACTGGTAAAAACGAACCTGCCAAATTGGAACAGGTTGTCGCTGGTGTTGCTGAAGGTTGTGTTCAAGCTGGCGCAGCTCTTATCGGTGGTGAAACGGCTGAGATGCCTGGTATGTATGGCGAAGATGATTATGACCTTGCAGGCTTTGCTGTTGGTGTGGCTGAAAAATCTCAAATCATCGACGGTTCAAAAGTAAAAGAAGGAGATATTCTTCTGGGGCTTGCTTCAAGTGGTATCCACTCAAATGGTTATTCATTGGTACGTCGTGTCTTTGCTGATTATACTGGTGATGAGGTACTTCCAGAGCTTGAAGGCAAACAACTTAAGGATGTTCTTCTTGAGCCAACTCGTATCTATGTTAAAGCAGCTCTGCCATTGATCAAGGAAGAATTGGTTAACGGTATCGCCCACATCACGGGTGGTGGTTTTATCGAGAATGTTCCTCGTATGTTTGCCGATGATTTGGCTGCGGAAATCGATGAGGACAAGGTTCCTGTACTTCCAATCTTCAAGGCGCTTGAAAAATATGGTGAGATCAAGCACGAAGAAATGTTTGAAATCTTCAATATGGGTGTCGGTCTTATGCTGGCTGTTAGCCCTGAAAATGTTGACCGTGTCAAAGAACTTTTAGACGAACCAGTTTATGAAATCGGCCGTATTGTGAAAAAAGCTGACGCTAGTGTGGTGATTAAATAAGTCACTAAATTTTATAAGAAAGGAGTGTTTAGTTAGTTTGCCTAACTGAACACGGGATTAAATTTCTAGGAAAAAAGATAAAACGACTTAGACGCAAGCGTCGTTGTTCGTTTTCCTATTTTTCTACGAAATTTTTCGGCAAGCCGAATCATCCCTTTGTATCGAATATGAAAATCGCTGTTTTTGCTTCTGGTAATGGTTCCAACTTTCAGGTCATAGCAGAGCAGTTTCCAGTTAGTTTTGTCTTTTCAGATCATCGTGATGCCTATGTTTTAGAGCGTGCTCAGAACTTAGCCATTCCAAGCTTCGCTTTTGAACTCAAGGAGTTTGAAAACAAGGCGGCTTACGAGCAAGCCATCGTTGATTTGTTGGACAAACACGAGATTGACTTGGTCTGTCTGGCGGGCTATATGAAGATTGTCGGAGAAACCTTGCTCTCAGCCTATGAAGGGCGTATCATCAATATTCACCCAGCCTACCTACCTGAATTTCCGGGTGCCCACGGTATCGAGGATGCTTGGGAGGCAGGTGTTGACCAGTCTGGTGTGACCATTCACTGGGTTGATTCTGGTGTGGACACCGGTCAGGTCATCCAACAGGTGCGCGTGCCACGCCTAGCAGACGATAGCCTAGAAAGCTTTGAAACCCGCATCCATGAAACCGAATACCAACTCTACCCAATGGTTTTGGATGATTTAGGGGTAGTAAGAAAATAATGGAGAATATCATTAGCAGTTGGTCAAAGCTGAAGAAAATCACTGAAGAGTATACAAAGTTACCTATAATTTACATATTGTTTGTGTTTCTTAATCTACTTGTATACCTGGATAAAGGTACAGAAATATCTAGGTTTTTAACTACTAATTTAGTTCTGAAAAAATTAATTGGATTATTATTAGAAATCTTATCCATTGTTTACGATAATATCTTAGTAATTTATACAGTATTATTTATAGTCATCTTAGTGATTTTATTATTATTTGAGAAAACACCAATTTTTAATAGCCTTCCTGAAGACATAGAATACATAAGTGGTTATATTGAATCTTGGAACCCAGTCAGTGCTGCTAAAAGGCTGTTTAGTTTAATTGTAAATTTATCTACAAATTTATTTGTTGTTTATATTTTTACTATTTTCATTATTAAACCTGATAAATTTTTTATTGAAAATAATTTTGTAGTGATTAAAGAAATTACAGAAGAAACGGTGATAAATTTTCTTTGGTATTTAAACTATATATTCCTAATTTATATGGTACTACGATCTTTATTTGTAATAAAATATAAGGGCGATAACTCTTATCTAAAATTAGATAGTTTTCGATATAATGAAATTTCCTCATTCAATGTATCGAATGAGTGGGAAACGAATTGTATAATGATAGTAAAAGACACTTACAATTTTAAACAATATTATTTATTAGAAGGACAGACACATAGACAAGTCTGGAAAGAAAGGAGTATTTCTCATTTCGGAGTTTCTAAGGAACAGGAATTTTATTGGCAAAAAGAAGCAATTCCTATATCAAAAAGGAGTTATAAAATTTTAGATAAATCTGAGAATCTTTCTGATATAGTCTATTACTACAAAGAGTTAAAAAAAAGGAGAACTCATGACTAAACGTGCTTTAATCTCAGTTTCTGACAAGTCAGGAATTGTTGACTTTGCAAAAGAATTGAAAAACTTGGGTTGGGATATTATCTCAACTGGTGGGACTAAGGTTACCCTTGACGATGCTGGTGTGGAGACCATTGCCATCGATGATGTGACTGGATTCCCAGAAATGATGGACGGTCGTGTTAAGACCCTCCACCCAAACATTCACGGTGGGCTTTTGGCTCGTCGCGACGCTGACAGCCACCTTCAGGCTGCTAAGGACAACAATATTGAGCTGATTGACCTCGTGGTTGTCAACCTCTATCCCTTCAAGGAGACTATCCTTCGCCCAGACGTGACCTACGATTTGGCGGTGGAAAACATCGACATCGGTGGTCCATCAATGCTTCGCTCAGCTGCTAAAAACCATGCTAGCGTAACCGTTGTGGTTGACCCAGCGGACTATGCGACTGTCTTGGGAGAATTGGCTGACGCTGGTCAGACGACATTTGAAACTCGTCAACGCTTGGCGGCTAAGGTCTTCCGTCACACAGCAGCCTACGACGCTTTGATTGCTGAGTACTTCACAGCTCAAGTGGGAGAGGCTAAGCCTGAAAAATTAACCATTACTTACGACCTTAAACAGGCTATGCGTTACGGAGAAAATCCACAACAAGACGCTGATTTCTACCAAAAAGCCTTGCCAACAGATTACTCAATCGCTTCAGCTAAACAGCTCAACGGTAAAGAATTGTCCTTCAATAATATCCGTGATGCTGATGCAGCAATCCGCATTATCCGTGATTTTAAAGACCGTCCAACAGTTGTTGCCCTCAAACACATGAACCCATGTGGTATTGGACAGGCTGATGATATTGAGACAGCTTGGGATTACGCTTATGAAGCTGACCCAGTTTCAATCTTCGGTGGAATTGTTGTTCTTAACCGTGAAGTTGACGCAGCGACAGCTGAGAAGATGCACCCTATCTTCTTGGAAATCATCATCGCACCATCATACTCAGAAGAAGCGCTAGCTATTCTCACAAATAAAAAGAAAAACTTGCGTATTCTTGAGTTGCCGTTTGATGCCCAAGCTGCCAGCGAAGTGGAAGCTGAGTACACTGGCGTAGTTGGTGGACTTTTGGTGCAAAACCAAGACGTTGTAGCTGAAAATCCAGCTGATTGGCAAGTGGTGACAGACCGCCAGCCAACAGAACAAGAGGCGACTGCTCTTGAGTTTGCTTGGAAGGCTATCAAGTACGTTAAGTCTAACGGGATTATTATCACCAACGACCACATGACGCTTGGACTTGGTGCAGGTCAAACCAACCGTGTCGGCTCAGTTAAGATTGCTATCGAGCAGGCTAAAGACCACCTTGACGGTGCTGTTCTAGCATCAGATGCCTTCTTCCCATTTGCGGACAACATTGAAGAAATCGCTGCCGCAGGCATCAAAGCAATCATCCAGCCAGGTGGCTCAGTCCGTGACCAAGAATCTATCGACGCTGCAAACAAACACGGCTTGACCATGATCTTCACAGGCGTGAGACATTTTAGACATTAAGAGTTTGAAAATAAGCAGAGCACCCCAGCTAGGAAGTTGGGGTGTGTTTTGGCATGAGAAGTTAATAAATGAAGAAAATAGAGAAGAGATAGGTTAATGATGTACAGTTTACGCTAAAGAGCTTAGCAAATAATGGATTTTTTGTTATAATAAGGTTATCTATGATGATTATTTCATAGGATACTCTTAAATGAATAAAGAAGGAAATCTCGATGAGTGCAAGGAATAATTATTTATTAAATAGATTTTTTTCTAGATCTATGATAAAAAATCTCCTACGAAATAAAAAGGATGATGGCTTTGCTAGAATAATTCAAAATGAAGAAAAACTAATAATAGCTGTCAAAGAAGCGTATCAACAATTATCTAAAGGGTATAGAAATGAGTATTTTTATAAGAATACTCTATTTAATAAAAAATTACTCGGTGTACATAGCTTGAATACAACTACAGCTTTAACAGAAATTCCAGTTGGTTCAGCGAAACCAGATTTTATTCTAATTAATGGTAAAGCAATAGTTTATGAAATAAAAACAGAATTGGATAATTTAGAGAGACTAGAAAATCAAATAAATGAATATTATAAAGCATTTGACCATGTGGCAATTGTAACATATGAAAAAAATTTAGATCCAGTTCGTAGGAAGATAGCAGATTTAAATAAACCAGTCGGATTATATGCTTTACAAAAGAATGAATCATTTAAAACGCTAAATAAACCAGAACCATACAGGGATGATTTAGATAAATCGATTATGTTTAAAATATTACGAAAAAAAGAGTATGAAAGTATTATATTGAAGCGTTTTGGATTATTGCCTCAAGTTTCCCAATTTGATTATTATGATGTTTGCAAAGAAAAATTATTAACCCTTCCAATAGATGAATTTTATCTAGATTTTTTAGCAGAACTAAAAACAAGGAATGCAGTAGATAAGGAAAAATTTAAAAAGATACCATATGAACTAAAGTTTTTAGTATATTTTATGGATTTTAAAACTAAAGACTATGATATTTTAGATAATATATTAACAAAATAAAGGAGAGAATTATGTATTTTCCGTATTTAAGGGGCAGACAATATGAGTTGATTGCACTAAGAGAATTGTTGGATAATGATAAATTAGGTGAGTATATTTTACCAATAATAGAACCAGTTAAGTTATCTTCAACTCTCATCAATATACTAGAAAAATTTCAAGAAAAAAATCAAAACTGTTCTTTAGTAATGAATCCTCAAGTAGGTTCTTTTGTGTCCGAGTTAGGTGAAAGTCAAAAAGAAAATCTTGTTGAGCGCTTAAATAAGGTTTTAGAGGGTAATAATCACTTGTTACGGGTTTCCTTAATGAGTAAAGATTATAACGAAACTGATGATTTTAATCAAACTAAAGATGCTGGTAAAATTATTATCTGTAAGCAAGCTGATGATTTAGAAGGATATAAGAACAATTATATTAATCAAGATATAGCCTATAATATTATTTCAGAAAATAGTAGACTAAAACGAGAGGTCAAAGATCCTAGGGTCAAAATTAATGATAATTTTATAAAATTACCAAGAAATACAGACTACTTAAAGAATGAGGATGAATTTTATACTGATGATCATCTATATTTTTCAGCTGATGGATACAAAGGTTTCTCAGATTATTCTATAGTTGGAGAAGATTATAGTGAATCGGGTTTTGCTCCATATGCTGTTGCAATACATATTGTATATTTTGATGAAGAGTTTAATTTACGAGTTAATCATTTTGTATCTAATTCTAATACAGATCCTTCTAACCCTGCAGGTAAATTTAAAGAGGCATTGGAGAAATTGATTACTGCTGTTAGGAGTGGAAAAATACAAAGAACAATAGCTATAGATGAATTTGAGCGACTTTACAATACAGAGTCATATCCTGGTCTTGGAACAGTGAAAAAACTATCAATTATGCATCACATTGAGCTGATAGCGAATTACTTTAAAAGTAAAGAGGAAAGCTGATGAAGATTTGTCAAGAATGTTTTGCTGATAATATCCTAAAAGTTGTAATAGTGGAAAAGCAGAATCGAGGTACTTGTGATAATTGTAAGTCAGAAGATTATGTTTATGATTCGGTTACAGAGAGTTATTTGTTTGAAATGTATTTCGATTCATTTATTTCGATATTTTCTAAGATAGAGAACATACCTAATATAAAAGAGGGAGATGGTTTCTCTCTCAAGACTGAAATAATTAAAAATTGGAATATATTTAAAAGTACTGATGAGAATAAAGTGTATAATATGGTGTTAGCAATTTGTAAAAATACACCGCAAGTCAGAGAGTTACTGAATTCAATGGTCGAGATTACTAAGAAATATGATAAGAGATACCTTAAAGATCATTCATTATTGACAGATACCTGGGAGTCATTTGTTAGTGATATTAAATATAATAATCGCTTCCATTCCAATCAACTTAATAAAAGAATTTTGAAAAAATATTGTGCAGCTATAGTGAAACCATATGAAGCAGGAAAGAAATTCTTTCGTTGTCGAATTTCAGAAAAAGGAGTTATATTTAAACCTGAGGAGATTGGAGCACCGCCTGAGGGAAAGTCTTCAGATGGTCGTGCAAATGCAAGGGGTGTTTCTAGATTGTATTTGGCTGATTCAGATAAGACTGCAATACATGAAACACGAACAGGTTTATATGATACTGTGTGTATCGGAGAGTTCTCGTTAAAAAATGATATAATCGTAGTAGATTTTAAAAGAATTAACCAAATTAGTCCCTTTCAAGACGGAATTATTGATGATATAGCAGAATTAGCCATAAATAAGCAACATTTAGTAAAAATCGATGAAGAGATGGGAAGAATTATGAGAAAAACTGATGATGTTTTAGATTATCTTCCGACCCAGTATATTGCAGACTTTGTAAAATCAATTGTATCTTCAGAATCTGAAAGTCCAGCCTATGACGGCATAGAGTTCAGAAGTGTAATGAATTCTAAAGGGTATAATTTAGCAATGTTTCATTCTGACGATTTTGATGTAGGCAATATCGTTAAGAAAGAAATAACGGATATTTCCTATAGTTATTAAAGGTAAATCTGGAGTTGATGTTGAACTTGTTTTTTGTCGTGACAGCATAAGTGCAGTCTTATCCAAAATTCTTTCGGAACTTAAGAAATATTTAAGCGAGACTTTATATACTATAATCATCCTAAAACTTTTCTTTTTCATAAATCTCCTAAGCAAGTTCAGCATGATGTTGGGCTTGTTTTTTTGGCTCTTTGTCAACTGTAGTGGGTTGACGAATAATTAAGCACGAGAGAGAATCAGATTGGTTCTCTCTTTTGTTGTATTCAAAGCGAGAAGAATCCGATTTTTGATGTTTGGTCTCAGATATGTGTCGAGTGCTAGACCATATCACCCTTGGACTTGATGGCGAAATCACAGTTCGATTTTTGGAAGGAACGGAAGTAGAATTATAGGACAGAAGAAAGGCAGTAAGGACAGTGGGGAATCATTGTGGTTACTGCCTTTTTTTTGCATTTTTGTGATAGAATAAAAATTAATAGAACATAGAGATTGTGGGAGGAAAGAATGATGTAATCAAAGAGGAGGATGGCTCTATTAAAATTGATGTTGCTAGTTAGACAACCTCGTCTCCAATAACAGAATTAGACCAAAGTTTGTTAATGATCTCTGGTCTGACTAATTCTCTTAGTAGTTTCCAAAATATAGTCAATAAGACAAACTTATCAGCATTCATAGCGACTTCTAATGCATTAAATACATCTAGATTAGCTAATTTTACTAATTTAACTCTCCCCTTTGTAAATCTTAGTTCATTGATTCAAATAAATCAAAGTGCCATTGTTGCAATGTCTGATGTTGTTTTCCGTACAATAGCATGTGGACAGGTGAATAGTTACAATCAATTCGGAATGTTGCTGAATCTGTTAAAAAGTTTATTGATAGCTATTAAATTGATTATTCTAAGATATTTAAATGAACTTCTAAAGTCATTTCCTTTCCTTATACGAAGGAGGAAATTGAACAGATTACACTACGTGTAAAGCAATTAGCGGAAGAAGGATGGGTTATCTATTTTCTGGATAGTAATATTTATCACCGTATTTGTACTGAAGACTGGATTGAAATAGAGGAAAAGTGAGTTATGATATTGAGAGAAAAGTTGGTGGATAAAGATGTTATAGCTGAACTGCAAAGTTCACAATGTTATTCAGAATTAGCAATGATAAAGATGGGATTGATAGTTAATTAAGGAGAGTTATATGGGTATTTGGGACGACTTAAAATTAGTTCACTTGGCTAGTAATACTTCTTTTAGCAGGGGGATGGCCTATTATCAAAGTAAGGAAGTGTTAAATGGAGAAAAGTGCGGAGATGGTATCTATAAAGGACAGGTCAGTGGTTCGCAAGAAAACATTTATGATGTTACAATAGATATTAATCATCCTAGGAAATCAAGTTGTAGTTGCCCATTTTCCTCAGGTAGGCGAGTAATTTGCAAACACATGGTGGCTTTGTACTTTTATCATTTTCCTCAACAGGCTGAAGCTATTTTTGCAGAGTGGGAAGAAGAGGTGCGTGAAAAGGAAGCGCGTTATCAGGAATGGGAATCAGAATATACGATTGCTCGACAGCAAGAACTTAAAGAAATCACTGCTTATGTTAAAAGCTTGACTGATGAGCAAGTTAGAGAAGCGTTGATAGCAGCGCTTTTGAAAGATTTTAACAGTACTTATCCTGATTTTGAGGATGATTTTGACGAGGAAGATTATTATTTTTAAGTAGTGCCATCAACACAATCACTACCTTAGTAAAAAACAGTGTATGCCGTAAACAGTATTACCATGGGGGAGCATCTCTTAGTTGAGGTGTTTTTCTAATGGCTCTTAGTTGCCTTTTCAAATATCTTATCAGAGTGGAAAAAAGATTTAAGTTAAAATAAGAAAGTCAAGAAGTCAAACTTCTTGACTTTTTATAATGTCGATAAACCTATAGAAAGTTCTAAAATGAAGTTAGCCAGTCGAAAGTATAAAAAAACATCTCAGAGAGATATAATGTAGTCACCACAACAAACACTATAAGGACTCT
>NZ_JAFBEH010000037.1 GCF_016908645.1 Streptococcus loxodontisalivarius | reverse complement strand
ATACATTACCTCATTACGCATAATCAACTTTACGACTATAACTTAGCCAAAAGTCAGTAAAGTCTTATGCTCTATCATTGTAACACCTTATCAAATTTTTTCAACATAAGGTGTTGTTTTTGCGTACGCTTTTTAAGCTAAATGAGTGCAAAAATCAGATAGTAACCTCAAAATATCTACTGTCTAAAAATTATTTTCTCTTTAAAGCATTGAAATACTTGACAATTGGTAGAAAAATAAAATCAAAGTATCTGCTCAGGATATTGCCTATATTGAGTATTGGGCGCAGCGAACATGGATTGTTCCTCCGAGGATGGAAGCCTATATTGAAGAAAATATTAAGATTCAGTCAATCTTCCAAAATTATGCTAGTTCAGAAGATATTCTTCCCTATTCAATTGATGAGGCTTTTTTAGATCTAACGGGTTCATTAAATTACTTTTATCCTCAAAAGGATCTAGATCGCAAAGAAAAACTAGATAGGCTATCTAGAGATATTCAGAAGGAAATTTGGTCTGAGACAGGGATATATTCTACAGTAGGTATGTCAAATGCCAATCCACTACTCGCCAAACTGGCTCTTGATATCGAGGCTAAACATACAAAGACGATGAGAGCAAATTGGTCTTATGAGGATGTTGAGTCGAAGGTTTGGGCTATTAGACGACTGACAGACTTTTGGGGTATCGGTAGAAGGACAGCGAAGAGGTTAAATAAGCTTGGCATTTTTTCTATCAAGCAATTAGCGCAGGCTAACCCCGATCGTTTAAAAAAGGAGTTTGGAGTGATAGGTGTACAGCTTTGGTTTCATGCTAATGGGGTGGATGAGAGTGATGTCCACGATCCCTTTCATCCCCAAAGTCACGGTATTGGTAACTCACAAATCCTTCCTAAAGACTATGAACGACAAGAAGATATTGAATTGGTTCTTAGAGAAATGGCAGAGCAGGTAGCTATTAGATTGAGAAGACGTCATAAGAAGGCTGCTTGTATAGGGCTTTATGTTGGCTTTTCCAAAAAAGAGAAGCGAAAAAGTATCGCCTGTCAGAAGAAAATAGAACCTAGCCAGCTTACGAGAGTCTTGTCAGATCATGTTATTACGCTTTTTCGCCAGAAATATCAAGCTGGTGCAGTTCGTCAAATTGCAATTCGATATGATAACTTGGTTGATGACGTTTATCAAAGTTTTTCTTTGTTTGACGACACCGAGAAAATTGAAAAGCAAGAAAAACTCGAGTCTACAGTGGATCGTATTAGAGAAAAGTTTGGTTTTGTTTCTCTCCAAAAAGGGAGCTCTTTACTGGAAAATTCACGTAGCGTAGCTCGTAGCAAATTAGTTGGAGGACACTCAGCTGGTGGATTGGATGGCTTGAAATGATTGACAGAAATTATCTACCCTACCAGTCTGCTAGGGATTATAGAGATCGAAAAATGGCAAAGTGGGCTGGTTTTTTCTTATCAGAACACAATTCCTCCTTGGATCATTTTCATAAACCGAGTTTATCGAAGTCGCTAGAAAGTAATGAGTTAATTGATTTATTGATGCGTCTGTATAGCTCGCAAGAAATGGTTAAAATTGTTTTGGGAGAAGATAAGGTTTACGAGACTCTTTCTGGGAAAATAGTTGAGTTGGAGAAGGAGGGAATCTTATTTAAGAGTGAAAATTCATATCGTTTTATCCCCTTTTTGCAAATTTTTTCTCTAGAACCAGCTTTTGATAAAAATTTGTGAAAAAAGTTTCAGAAAGTGAGCACAATTCTTGTAAGCGTTTTATGGGTATGGTATACTGTTAGAGTAATAAATTTGAAAGTTGGAATGATTATGTCTAAAATCGTCGTTGTTGGTGCAAACCACGCTGGTACATCAAGCGTTAATACAATTCTTGATAACTATGGTTCAGAAAATGAAGTAGTTGTTTTTGACCAAAACTCAAATATCTCTTTCTTGGGATGTGGGATGGCACTTTGGATCGGAAAACAAATTTCAGGTTCAGAAGGTCTTTTCTACGCTGATAAAGAATTGCTTGAATCAAAAGGTGCTAAAGTTTACATGAACTCACCTGTAACATCTATCGATTACGATGCAAAAACAGTTACAGCTTTGGTTGATGGTAAAGAGCACGTTGAATCTTATGAAAAATTGATTTTGGCTACTGGTTCAACACCAATCTTGCCTCCTATCGAAGGTGCAGCTATTAAAGAAGGCAGTCTTGAGTTCGAAGCAACTCTTGAAAATCTTCAATTTGTTAAATTGTTCCAAAATGCTGAACAAGTTATTGAAAAATTGCAAGATAAAGCACAAAATCTTGAACGTATCGCTGTTGTTGGTGCAGGTTACATTGGTGTAGAACTTGCAGAAGCTTTCCAACGTTTGAACAAAAAAGTAACTCTTATCGACGTTGTTGATACATGTTTGGCAGGTTACTATGACCGTGACCTTTCTGACATGATGCGTCAAAACTTGGAAGACAACGGTATCGAATTGGCATTTGGTGAAACTGTTAAAGCTATCGAAGGTGATGGAAAAGTTGAACGTATCGTAACTGACAAAGCATCTCGCGATGTTGATATGGTTATCTTGGCAGTTGGTTTCCGTCCAAACACTGGTCTTGGAAATGGTCAACTTGAAACATTCCGTAACGGTGCCTTCCTTGTTAACAAAAAACAAGAAACTTCAATTCCAGACGTTTATGCTATCGGTGACTGTGCGACTGTTTACGATAACTCAATCAATGATACAAACTACATTGCCCTTGCATCAAATGCCCTTCGTTCAGGAATGGTAGCAGGACACAATGCAGCAGGTCACGAAATTGAATCACTTGGTGTTCAAGGTTCAAACGGTATCTCAATCTTCGGTCTTAACATGGTTTCAACAGGTTTGACAGAAGAAAAAGCAAAACGCTTCGGATTCAACCCAGCTACAACTGAAATCACAGACCAACAAAAAGCTGCTTTCATGGAACACGGCAACTACGATGTTACTCTTAAAATCGTTTACGATAAAGATACACGTGTAGTTCTTGGTGCTCAAATGGCAGCTCGTGAAGACATCTCAATGGGTATCCACATGTTCTCACTTGCTATCCAAGAAAAAGTAACTATCGACCGTTTGGCATTGCTTGACTTGTTCTTCTTGCCACACTTCAACCAACCGCTTAGCTATATCGCTAAAGCAGCAATCGCAGCTGAATAATAAGCTAATATAAAAAAGAGGACACAAGTCCTCTTTTTTGATACTTTCCTTTCGTATAAACTTGGAATCCTCATTTTACACAAGAAGAGCGTTGTATCCAATTCCGTTGAAAATTTGGTTTGCCTATATTCTGAAAAGAGGATCGCTTTCCTCTTTTTTATGTTTATATAATGCTAATCCAATGTGTTTAAGCTGCCTAGTATTTAAGTTATTTAAATAGTATTTTGTTTTCTACTGAAAATAGGAGGGATAAGTCTAGAGAATATTATGAGCAGTGTAATCTAGTTTGCAGTATCATAGAATCTTTAGAATAGAAGAAGTAATAGTACATTAGTATCATTTTGAGCTATGTTGATGATTGGAATGATGTTCAGATAGAAACAAAAAAGCAACCTCAAAAGAAGTTGCTTTTTAAATGACTAGAGGTGAATCTAGCTTATTAATAAATTAGTTTTTTGAAGCTTCTTGGAATTCAGGGTTTTTCCATGCTTCTTCGATGATAGCTTTCAACTCATCAGCTGAAGCTTTCATTTTTTGTTGTTCAGCATCGTTCAATGGGATGTTAACTGGACGTACGATACCGTGTGCGCCGATAACAGCTGGTTGACCGATGAAGCAGTCAGTAACGCCAGCGTATTGACCTTCTTGGAATACTGAAAGTGGAAGTACTGCGTTCTCATCATCAAGGATTGCTTTAGTGATACGAGCAAGTGCTACGGCGATACCGTAGTATGTAGCACCTTTTTTGTTGATGATTGTGTAAGCAGCATCACGGACACCTTCGAACAATTCAACAAGTTCTTCAGCGTTGAAGTTACGAACGTCTTTAAGGTAGTCTTCAAGGTTAACACCGGCAACGTTAGCGTGTGACCAAACGGCAAATTCTGAGTCACCGTGTTCACCCATGATGTAGGCGTGGACTGAACGTGCGTCAACATCAAGTTTTTCAGCAAGTGCTTGACGGAAACGAGCTGAGTCAAGTGAAGTACCTGAACCGATAACGCGTTCTTTAGGGAAACCTGAGAATTTCCATGTTGAGTAAGTCAAGACGTCAACTGGGTTAGCTGCAACCAAGAAGATACCATTGAAACCTGACTCAATAACTTGAGTAACGATTGATTTGTTGATAGCAAGGTTTTTACCAACAAGGTCAAGACGAGTTTCACCTGGTTTTTGTGGAGCACCTGCAGTGATAACTACAAGGTCAGCATCCGCACAGTCAGCGTATTGTGCTGCGTAGATTTTTTTAGGTGAAGTGAAAGCAAGGGCGTGGCTAAGGTCAAGTGCATCACCAACAGCTTTTTCGTGAAGTTGTGGGATTTCGATAATACCAAGTTCTTGAGCGATTCCTTGAGTAACCAATGTAAATGCGTAAGATGAACCTACGGCACCGTCACCGACAAGGATAACTTTTTTGTGTTGTTTAGTTGCAGTCATGTCTAAACATCTCCTTAAATTTTATTAGGCATCATGCCCATACGGTTTTTATTTTAGCACTTTTTGTTAAACTTGTCACTAATAAACTATCTAAAATAGTGAAAAAAGCAACAAGATATGCTATAATAGTAGTATTGAAATTGACTAGAAAGAGAAGAAAATGGAAGATAAAAATTTAGTAGACGTTAACCTGACTAGCGAGATGAAGACTAGCTTTATCGATTACGCTATGAGTGTTATCGTTGCACGTGCCTTGCCAGATGTTCGTGATGGACTTAAGCCTGTGCACAGGCGTATTCTCTATGGGATGAATGAGCTTGGTGTGACTCCTGATAAACCACACAAAAAATCAGCTCGTATCACCGGTGATGTTATGGGTAAATATCACCCACACGGTGACTCGTCAATTTATGAGGCAATGGTTCGTATGGCACAGTGGTGGTCATATCGTCACATGCTAGTAGATGGTCATGGAAACTTCGGTTCTATGGATGGCGATGGCGCTGCCGCACAGCGTTATACCGAAGCTCGTATGAGCAAGATTGCCTTGGAAATGCTCCGCGATATCAATAAAAATACAGTAGATTTTCAGGACAACTATGATGGTAGTGAGCGTGAGCCTCTAGTCTTGCCATCTCGTTTCCCTAACCTTTTGGTCAATGGGGCAACTGGTATTGCCGTTGGTATGGCGACTAATATTCCACCGCACAATTTAGCAGAGACTATTGATGCTGTTAAGTTGGTTATGGAAAATCCTGACGTGACAACACGTGACCTGATGGAAGTCTTGCCAGGTCCTGACTTCCCGACAGGTGCCTTGGTCATGGGGAAATCTGGTATTCACAGAGCCTATGATACTGGTAAGGGATCAATCGTTCTACGTGCTCGCACTGAAATTGAAACTACCAAATCAGGTCGTGAGCGTATTGTTGTGACTGAGTTTCCTTACATGGTTAATAAGACTAAGGTTCATGAACATATTGTTCGTCTAGCTCAGGAAAAACGTATTGAAGGAATCACAGCTGTTCGTGATGAGTCAAGCCGTGAAGGTGTTCGCTTTGTTATCGAAGTTCGTCGTGATGCGTCAGCAAATGTTATTTTAAATAATCTCTTCAAGATGACTAGCCTGCAAACCAATTTTGGTTTCAATATGCTGGCTATCGAAAATGGTGTCCCTAAAATTCTGTCTCTCCGTCAGATTTTGGATAACTATATTGCTCACCAGAAAGAAGTTATTGTTCGTCGTACCCGCTTTGATAAGGAAAAAGCAGAAGCACGCGCACATATCTTGGAAGGTTTGCTGATTGCTCTTGACCATTTGGATGAAGTTATCGCTATTATCCGTGGTAGTCAGACGGACGCAGAAGCACAGGCTGAGTTGATGAGTCGTTTTGACCTCTCTGAGCGTCAGAGTCAGGCAATCCTAGACATGCGTCTTCGTCGTTTGACAGGTTTGGAACGTGATAAGATTCAGGCTGAATACGATGATTTGATTCGTTTGATTGCTGACTTGGCTGATATTCTCGCTAAACCAGAGCGTGTAGTGACGATTATCAAGGAAGAGCTTGATGAAGTTAAGCGTAAATACAGCGATCCACGTCGTACAGAATTGATGGTCGGTGAAGTTCTTTCTCTTGAAGATGAGGATTTGATTGAGGAAGAAAATGTTGTTATCACACTCTCTAACAAGGGTTATATCAAACGCTTGGCCCAAGATGAATTCCGAGCACAAAAACGTGGTGGTCGTGGCGTTCAAGGTACTGGTGTTAATGATGATGACTTTGTTCGTGAATTGATTTCAACAAGTACCCATGATCCAATCTACTTCATGACAAATAAGGGACGTGTTTACCGCCTTAAGGGTTATGAAATTCCAGAGTACGGACGTACTGCTAAAGGTCTACCTGTTGTAAATCTTCTGAAATTGGATGAAGGAGAAACCATTCAAACTATCATCAGCGGACAATCAGATACTGATCAGGAATCATACCTCTTCTTTGTTACACGTCAGGGTCTTGTTAAGCGTACTCGTGATTCTGAGTTCAAAAACATTCGTCAGAATGGTTTGAAGGCACTCAATCTGAAAGATGGCGATGAATTGATCAATGTTATCTTGACGACTGGAGAGCAGGATATTATTATCGGGACTAAGTACGGTTATAGTGTTCGTTTCAATGAATCTGTTGTTCGTGCTATGAGTCGACTGGCAACTGGTGTCAAAGGGGTAAGTCTTCGAGAAGGCGATGAGGTTGTAGGAGCGTCAGCTATTTCTGATGATCAAGAAGTTCTTGTTCTGACTGAAAAAGGATACGGTAAGCGTACTGCTGCTGAAGAATATCCAACTAAAGGTCGTGGTGGTAAAGGGATTAAGACTGCTAATATCACTGAGCGAAATGGTCATCTTGCAGGTCTTGTAACCGTTTCTGGTGATGAAGATATTATGGTAATCACTGATACTGGTGTCATTATCCGTACAGGTGTTGATAATATTTCTCAAACAGGCCGTGCTACTCAGGGTGTTAAGGTTATGCGTTTGGATGATGATGCCAAGATCGTTACTTTTGCCCTTATCGAAAATGAAGCAGAAGAGGCTGAAGAGAACCAGCCAGACGAAACAAACTAAGTTCTCCTAAGGTAAAATGAAAAAAAAGACACATAAACTAAGACAGTTTGTTAGAACGAGTATCTTAATACTGCTGATTGTTGTTGGCCTAGCTCTTGTATTTAATAAGTCCATTAGAAATACTTTGATTTCTTGGAATACCAACAAGTATCAGGTGTCGAATGTTTCCAAAGAAACAATTGACAGTAATAAGGATGCTTCAGTTTCCTATGATTTTGATAGTGTTAAATCAATTTCGACAGAATCTGTTCTAGCTGCTCAGATGGAAGCTCAGCAATTACCAGTAATCGGTGGTATTGCTATTCCAGATGTTGGTATTAACCTACCAATCTTTAAAGGTTTGGGTAATACGGAATTAACTTATGGTGCAGGTACTATGAAAGATGGTCAGGTTATGGGTGGTGAGAACAATTATGCTCTCGCTAGCCACCATGTATTTGGTCTGACAGGGTCGTCAACTATGCTATTCTCACCTCTGGATAATGCCAAAGAAGGTATGAAAATCTATTTAACAGATAAGGATAAGGTTTACACTTACGTTATTACATCTGTTGAGGTGGTAGAGCCAACTCAGGTGGCTGTCATTGATGACACGCCTGGCCAAAAGGAAGTAACCTTGGTTACTTGTACCGATGCAGAGGCTACGCAACGTACTATTGTTAAAGGAACGTATGAGTCTGAAGTTGCTTTTGACCAAGCTTCGGATGAGATTCTAGATGCCTTTAATACATCATACAATCAAATAGTATTGTAATATAATAATGTGAGAAGGAGTTTGGTGAATCGTTTTTCCGCTCCTTTTTACTTGCTGAAATAAGAAGAGGAATAGTAGTTATGAAATTACAAGCAGTACATCATATCGCCATAATTGTTTCTGATTATGATAAGTCGCGTGATTTTTATGTTAATAAGCTAGGTTTTGAGGTCATCCGTGAGAACCATCGACCTGAGAGGCACGACTATAAGCTGGATTTGAAGTGTGGCGATATTGAATTGGAGATATTTGGCAATAAGTTGTCTGATCCTGCTTACCAAGCTCCGCCCAAGCGAGTTGGTAGACCAGAATATGCTAGTGAAGCTTGTGGATTGAGGCACTTAGCTTTCAGAGTGCAACATATAGAAAATTATGTTGCAGATTTGGAAGCTATGAATATTTTTGTTGAACCCATCAGATACGATGACTATACAGGAGAGAAGATGACCTTCTTCTTTGATCCTGATGGTCTGCCTTTAGAGCTACATGAGTAGTTCTGCTCTGCTATTTACCTAAATGATAAGAAGTGTCATCTACTTGTAAGGTTGAAATAGGCAATCGAAAAGACAAGATGCTATAATAGAGATGGAGATTTCTGGGAAAGTCACTCAGAAAGGAATTTTATGAAGAAATATATGTTAGCAGGTTTTGCCTTTATGGTTAGCTTACTACTTACTAGTCCTGTTTTTGCAGCATCAGATGTTCAAAAGGTTATTGATGAGACTTATGTACAGCCTGATTATGTGCTTGGTTATTCGCTTTCAGATGAGCAGAGGACGCAGACGCTGGAGCTCTTGAGTTATGATAGTAGCAGTGATACCAATATCGAAACTCTGACAACATCTGCCTATGCCTCCATCATGGATGTAGCAGATGATTCAAGCCTACAGCTCTACTCATCCGTTAAAATCAAAAAGTTAGGGAGCAGTCAGACTTTGACTGTTACTATCGCCACCCCTGAGAACATTACCAAGGTTACTGAGGATATGTACCGTAATGCAGCGGTTACATTGGGTATTGAGCATGCAGAGATAACGGTTGCCTCACCGATTGCGGTTACAGGTGAGTCTGCCTTGGCTGGTATCTATTATTCTTTGGAGGAAAATGGTGCCCAGGTATCTGACGATGCAAAAGACCTAGCCCAGGAAGAATTGTCTACCTTGTCTGAAATCAATGAAGAAAATTCAGGTAAAGACGGTTATGATGCTGATAAGCTCAATGTCGCTTTGACTGATATCAAAACAGCTGTTGCAGAGCAGGGAAGTGATTTGACAGAAGACCAGGCTCAAAGCATTGTTGAAGATACCTTATCAAACTATGGCTTGAAGGATGTTTTATCAAGCAATCAAATTACCTTGATTGTTAACTTTGCCCTTAATTTATCAAAGAGTTCAGTTATTGAGAATAGTAGTTTTACCAGCACTTTGAGTTCTTTGAAGGATTCTATCGTGTCAAATGCAAGTTCAACCTTCTCAAATATCAATCTTAATTTTGATGCTAGCCAGGCACTGACAGAAGGACAGAACTTCTTTACCAATATTTGGAATCAAATTGTGACCTTTTTTAAAAATCTAATTGGTTAGACTTGTCTTTGGAGAGGACATCGTTGAAGAAGTTCCTTAGACACGTGATTTCTTCCCAAAGAATTAGAGTTTACTTAATTTCTACCGCTTGTGATTTAAACTAAAAATTTCGAGAAGCTAAGTTTTTAAACTAGCTTCTTTTTTATTTGAAAATAAAAACGTTTACATCTGTCGATGTGGTTGACAGTCATTTCTAAAATTGTATAATAAATACATAAAATTTCGGAAAAATCTGAAAATTGTTTTTTGTAAAGGAGATTTATTATGACTGAGAATACAAATCATTCATCATCTACCTGGCGTACTAAGCTTAAGGCTATGGGGCCTGGCATCCTAATGGCTTCTGCAGCGGTTGGGGGATCGCATATTGTATCATCTACTCAAGCGGGGGCAATCTACGGTTGGCAGTTGTCAGTGTTAGTTTTGCTGATTAATTTATTTAAATATCCTTTCTTCCGTTTTGGTTCACAATATACCGCAGAGAATGGGAAGAACTTGATTGAGGGATATGCAGAAAAAGGGAAAATCTATCTGATTATCTACTTTATCCTGAATATCTTTTCTGCAGTTGTTAACACGGCTGGTGTTGGAATTCTTTGTGCTGCCATTGTAGCTAACTTTTTCCCAGGAGAGCTCGGAATTAGCACAGCGCAATTGACAACAATTATTATTGTGATTATTTGGGGAATGTTGTTGCTAGGAGGCTATCGTTTCCTTGATGGTCTTTCAAAATGGATTATGACAGCACTTACGATTGCAACTGTGGGAGCTGTGGTCATTGCACTTTTCCAACATAGAGAGTATGCCCCTGATTTTGTAGTGACATCTCCTTGGCAAATGGCTGCGCTACCTTTCCTTGTTTCACTAATGGGATGGATGCCTGCTCCTATTGAAATTTCAACAATCAATTCACTCTGGTCAGTTGAAAAACGTAAGACAGTTGACTTTAATGAAGAAGATGCTCTATTTGATTTTAACGTTGGTTATATTGGAACAGCAATCCTTGCTTTCTTCTTCCTAGCTTTGGGTGCACTTATTCAGTACGGTAATGGTGAACAAGTGCAGTCTGCTTCAGCAGCCTATATTGCTCAGTTTGTATCAATGTATGCATCAGCTTTTGGTAATTGGGCTAAGCCATTCATCACCTTTATTGCTTTCTTGTGTATCTTTGGGACTGTTATTACGGTTATCGATGGTTACTCACGCGCTAATAATGAAGCCTTGCGCCTATTGACAGGTAAAAAAGAGTCTTCACAAAAAGCTTTGACTGTATGGATGACTGTAACTGCAATCGCAGGTCTCGTTATTGTTTATGCTTTTTCAGGTCAAGTTGCGACAATGCTTCGCTTTGCGATGATTGCTTCGTTTATCACAACACCATTCTTTGCTTACCTTAATTATAGTCTGGTCGACAATGAGAAGCACAGAGTTACTGGTTGGTTGAAATGGTTATCAATTACTGGTTTGATTTACTTGTTTGGCTTTGCTATTTTCTTTGTAGTAGCTTGGTTAACAGGAAATGTTTAAGAGAAAATCTGGGTTGTCCCAGATTTTTTGGTTTTTCTTGCTTTTCTAGTTAGGAAGATGGTGTTAAACTAGAGAGGTAAGCAACACTTAATTTTCAGAATAAAGCCTAACTGGTTAGTGAATAGAAAAAAGAGAGGATAAAGTGTGGGAAAACAATATTTTTTAGTTGGCAGTTCATTTGGAATCGAGGATCAATTTGACCGATTTATCCGTGATGGCATCTGGGAACTTGATTGGCATGGTCAGGAAGAAGTAGCTCAATACCAAAAAATGTTATCTTATTATGATCAGATGACAGAAGGTGATTGCATCGTTATTAAATCATCCTATACTAAAAGTAAAAATCTACCTTTTTCCAATCCGTTGACTGTTAAGGTGTCTACTATGAACTTAAAGATGAAAGGGACTATTCTTGAAAACTGTCAGGATGGGCATCGTATTCGAGTGGCATGGGAGCAGGATTGGCAGGAGAAAGAATGGTATTTCTATACTAACCGTGCTAGCATTTGGAGGCTCAATCCTAAGACAAATCCACAGAAAGTGTCAGCCTTGATTGATTATATTGAGACTGGGAAGGATCAAGATTATGATTGGTTTAAAAAGCAGAGCCCAGCTTTTCAAAAGAAAGCAAATCAGTCTTAAGACCGATGTGATTCTTACCCGAAAGGGTATAATAGACTTATCCAAAAATTCTTTTTTTCATTTCAAAATTCCTCGTAGTCTTGTGGCTGCGAGGTTCTTTTATGCTATTCATTTGACAATTCAGAACTCAAAAAACCTCTTTCAAGATTTTTCTCGAAAGAGGTTTTTAGGTTATTGATTTGTATAGATTGATTCTCTGAAGTCGTTGGTTGTGAGGAGGTAGTCATTGTAAATGGCTGCTTCAACAGCTTTAACGAGAGAATTACTATTAAGGCGATTTTGTGCTAAATCTTTTTGCATGGCATCACGCATGAGATTCTTGATATCATCATAAGAAGTCAGAACATTTGGCTTACCATTCCATTGAACAGTTACAGGTTTGAGGCTTCCGCTTGCCTGTGCAGCCGCCTTATGTTCAGTGTATTTCTTAATCTTGAAGTCATCCCATGATGTGTATCCAAGCGGTTTGAGAACTTGTTCAAAGATATAACTATCAGTCAAGTGGCTATTTCCTGCTGCTTTAGCAGCTGTAAGGAGTTGATTGCTTGCATATGGAATCAGACCTTTTTCATAACCAAGCTCGGCTAGTAATTCGTAACTTGTACGACGGAAGGTCAAATCACCAGGTGAGCCCAGCTCATTGTCATTTTCACCCCACATACCAGCAAACATGCTGACAGCTTGATAAGAGCCACGGCTAATTTTACCGCTAGCATTGCTTGATCCGAAATGACGAACACTTGCAACATCAGCTTTAACGAAGTCTTCGATTGTTTTCAGGCTTTCTGCTTCCTCAGTTGTTAGGCTACGGTAAGTATCTGATGCCCAGGCGTCATTACCAGAGCTATCTTTATCGTAGGATTTTTCCATTTTACGAAGGAGTTTTTGTTTGTTTTCAGTTGTCTGCTCTGCAATGAGCTCCGCTTCAATGGCCTCAAGAGTGTAGACGATATCAAAGGACCTTTGAGTGTATTCTTGAACATCTTGAGCATTCTGATAACGTTCTGGACTGAGTGCGTAGTAGCGACTCTTAGAAGTTTCGCCAGCGGTTCCAGTCCAATCGAAGATAAGGTTAAGAGCGAAGTAATCATTGCTATAGCCTGTTGGTGATTGGAAATAGGCTTGCGCATATTGTTCCGCACCTAGACCTTCACGACGACCGTATCCGTAGAGGTAAGTCCTACCATCAGCGTTATGGGTAGTCTCGTGTGTGAAGATTGAGATAGTATAATCACTCAAGAGACTGTAGATGAAGAAGGTAGAAGTACCATTTGCATAGGCTGAAGCTGGGGCAGTCTGAGTCTTACCGCGACCAATTGGGAAGAAGAAGTCCTGCATGGCATCGTTTGTAGTAGTGGCACTATCACTCATCAACCAATTTCCTCTGACGCTGTAGCTATCCCAGTTTGGCATTGTACGGAAGAGAGTTGCATCGATATTAGATGGCAAGATACGGAACCAGGCATCGAAATGGGCACGTTCCATATCAGCGTATTTCTGAATACGTTCTTTCAACTCGGCAACCTTAGTGGCATAGCTAGTTGGGTCAGATTCTTTAAGACTCATATCCAGATAGACATCATACATACCATAGGTGATAACTGGTACTGTTGTGATGATGTAAATACCCTCTCTAGCTGTCAAGAGTGGAAGGACACCATTTTGTTCACTGCTTGCTGCTTTAAGTCTGTTGTAGACAGCAACATCTTGATCAGGATACTCTTCGGACGATTTCTCAACAATATAGGCTGTTGTGTGAGCCTTGAACCAATCATTCATAGTTGCGTAGCTATTGTCAAAGAGCTCTTTATGACTCTCTAAGAAGTCAAAGAGAGTCGCTTCATCGGTTACAGAAGCCAAGGATGATGCGTAGGTGGTGATGTTATTTTGTGGGTCTAGGTTAGAGAAACCTGTCTTACCAAAGTTCACCAGCCATTCCAGCTGCTCAACATTGCTCTTACCGTAGAAGTCTTGGGCGTAGAGTAGGAGGTCGTCAGCACCAATCTTATTGAAATCAAAGCCATACCAGCGAACGAGATAGCTGAGTCCGAGTAAGAGGGCAGATTTATTTTCCTTGATGTAGTCTGCAATATAATCATCGGTAGCTCCACCCAAGGTATTGATTGCTTTATCTGAGCTAAGTAGTTTATTCAGATAGCTTTCGATATTTTCTTGTACCTTCTCGTAAGCCTCTTGAAGGTAGAGTTTACTGATCTTCTTGGCAGGATCTGACTCAGAAGTGATACCGAGTGTCTTGTAGTTATCATCAGAAGCATAGGCAAGTGCTTTGAGTTCAGCAGAGACTTGGGAAATAATATCGCTGTGGTCGCTGACAAAGACTTCAGGTGTGTAGATCAAGTCCGTTCCTGTAATCTTGTACTGGCGTACAGAATCATTCGTGTAGGCCTTATCAAAGCTGACTGCCAAGGTCTCGATAGTACCGTCTGTGTAGCGGATCATAATCTGATTAATATCATTTTGAGAGAGGTCACTTGCAATTGCACCATCTTTAAGCGGTGTCACTGAGGCGATTTCTTTTGTGGCAATATTGCTTGCGCTGTCGACAAGATTTCCGTATTCAACTAAGGTGTCTCGGTCATAGAATGGAATGATTTTTTCCATATTCTTATAGGCTGTGAGGCGACTTGCCTGACTATCATTCAAGGATAGGTAATCAAGACTTGTGCTAACTGAAGCGCTTGAAATAAGGTTTTTAGCAGTATTTCCGAAAGAAACAACCTTTGCTTGCCCATCTTCAATAGAAAGTCCTTTAGCATAGAGGGTTGATGTTCCTTCAGAGAGGTCAGTGATGTAGTAGTTGTCAGTAACACGACTTGTTGCGTAGGCAGAATCTCCATAGAAGAGTGTTCCGTTTGTAACTTTGACAGCAGTCACGTTATTATTAACGAAACCATTTGCCCAGCTTGAGGCAACACCTGCAGAAACTTGTAATTTATCATCACCAGCATTGATAAGGCTACCCGTTGCATAAGATGTTTTAACGGTTGCTGCACCATTTGAACCTTGGTTAACGACAGCAGCAAGTCCAGCAATACGGGTATTATTTGTGTGGCTTGTCGCTGTAATAGTCGCATCAACATAACCTTTTTCAATAAGAGTGCCACCGTCAGTTGCTTTTCCGACCAAACCAGCAACATTAGCTGTGCCTCGTCCAGCACCAGTTGCTGTGATAGTTCCCATAAAGGCAACGTCAGATAGGGTAGAAGCACTGCTAAGTGTATTGATTAAGCCTGCAACGTTATTGACAGCAGTGATATTACCTTCAACTGCTACGTGTTGGATTTTACTTGATGATGAAGCAGTAAGCGCCAATGCGGCTGCAGAGTCTGAGCTGCTGTTGATAGCGACATCTGATAAGACCAAATCTTGTATTTTAGCACCTTTTAGGTTTTCAAAGAGTGGTTTTGCCAAATCAACGATGCTGTATTGTTTGCCCTGGTAAGAACTTGTGAATGTTCCAGTGAAGTTTCCAGGAATATAAGTTGCATCTGTAGAATTGACTTCGCTCGCTGAGACATCTGCAGCTAAAATGTAGTTGCCAGAAAGATTATTCTTCATAGCGGCTACCAGCTCTGCAAATGACACAAAGACATTTGATTCAGTTGGTGTCTGTGTCTTGGCTACTGTAAAGCTGTAACCGTCAGTATATGGCTTATCGTTTCCTGCAAAGGTTGTTAACTCTGTAAAATCAAGATTGACTGCATAAGAGCCATCACCATTATCACTAATGCTTGTGACAGGAATGAGCATCTCACGGAGGTCTTCAGTCTGGATACGAGCGTAGTAGTTGCTTGTATCCGCAACATCGTCGCTACTTAGGCTGAGGACGTGCTCTTCTTGTCCATTTTCGTATTTGTAGAGGCCTTGGCTGGTGATGTTCTTGATTTCAATTGTTGGCGCAGTACCAATTTCGATAACTTGGTTAATGGCGGCTGTCTCGACAGAACTGATAAGAGTTTCAGACAGAATTTGCCCATCCTTGGTTTTGACTACTGTATAGGTCTCTGTGGTATAGCCATCGACACCCTCAATCGCTGTGCGGCGAACATTGCGTCGGAGACTATTGTTTTTCTGTTCAATAGTCTGGAAGGCAACTGGGTTGACACGTTTTTCAACTGTTTCAGTAATTGTTTCAAGTGTTCCAACAGTGGTAATTTCTTCAACGGCTTCCTTGCTGATTTCAGTTGAAATGATTTGGCTATCTGCAAGCTGACCATCAATATAGGTATTGCGCGTGATTGTTGTTTCAACACCATCTTGACCAACCTGAGTGACCTTGCTTTCTCCAGCAAGCATGCTAGGATCTTCAACGGTTTTCTTAGTATAAGGAATTGCGCGTGTTGTCACGACATCTTCGCTAGTAATTTTCGCTTCAGGAAGTTCGTCGCTGGTTGAGTCACCCTTGTCAGTTTCAAGAGTACCAACAGCAGTAATTTCTTCAATAGGCTCAGTCGTTACCGTAGACGAAATGACTTCTGAGCTAGCTAATTGCCCGTCAATATAGGTATTACGAGTAACCGTAGTAAGAACACCGTCTTGTCCAACTTGCGTGACTTTAGTCTGCCCTTTTTCGAGAAGAGGATCTTCGACTGTACGTTTTGTAAATGCGATAGTTTGAGTCTCTGTTACATCCTCGCTGGTAATTTTAGCTTCAGGAAGTTCGTCGCTAGTTGAATCGCCCTTGTCAGTTTCAAGAGTACCAACGGCAGTAATTTCTTCAATAGGCTCAGTCGTCACCGTAGACGAAATAATTTCCGAGCTAGCTAATTGTCCATCGATATAAGTGTTACGAGTAACTGTAGTGAGAACACCATCTTGCCCGACTTGAGTGACTTTAGTCTGCCCCTTTTCGAGAAGCGGATCTTCAACTGTACGTTTGGTGAATGCGATAGTCTGAGTCTCTGTCACATCCTCACTAGTGATCTTCGCTTCAGGAAGTTCGTCGCTGGTTGAGTCACCCTTGTCAGTTTCAAGAGTACCAACGGCAGTAATTTCTTCAACCGGCTCAGTCGTCACCGTAGACGAAATAACTTCGGAACTAGCTAATTGTCCATCGATGTAGGTATTACGAGTAACCGTGGTGAGAACACCATCTTGCCCGACTTGAGTGACTTTAGTCTGTCCTTTTTCAAGGAGAGGATCTTCGACTGTGCGTTTAGTGAATGCGATAGTTTGAGTCTCTGTCACATCCTCACTAGTGATCTTCGCCTCAGGAAGTTCATCGCTAGTTGAGTCCCCCTTGTCAGTTTCAAGAGTACCAACGGCAATAATTTCTTCAATAGGCTCAGTCGTCACCGTAGACGAAACGACTTCCGAGCTAGCTAATTGTCCATCAATGTAGGTGTTACGAGTAACCGTAGTAAGAACACCGTCTTGTCCAACTTGAGTGACTTTAGTCTGTCCTTTTTCGAGAAGCGGATCTTCCACCGTGCGTTTAGTGAATGCGATTGGTGTTTGACTTTCCTCGTCTTTACTTGTTACTAAGGCGATTGGAAGGTCAGTCGACTCGGCATCTCCTTTTTTCTTGATAAGAGTACCGACTTCGATGATTTTTGAAATTGGAAGAACCTCTTGTCGAGCCACCTCGAGTTTTGAAAGAACTTGTCCAGTTTGATCGCTAGTTACTTGATAAGTAATAGTGACATAACCGTCTTGTCCTTCCTGTAAGGTATTAGTTTGCCCTTCCTCTAGAAGAGGATTTTCACGAGTTTCTGTTTGGAAGCTCTGCCCTGCAATTTGTTCAGTGACCAATTCAGTAGTAGTTGTTGCCTCTTCTTTGGTTCCGACTGCAATAATTTCTACCTGCGCAGCTTGAGTAATTTCCTGTGAAAGAGTTTCTGTTGTCACAAGTTCACCATTGAGATAAACATGACGCAGGGTAATGGTCTCAATACCATCTTGCCCAGCTTGAATAACCTTAGTCTCACCTTTAGCTAGACTGGCGTCTTCAACAGTTTCTTGCCCATGAGGAATTGTTTTCGTCTGAGTTTCTTCCTGATAAGTCAGCTGAGCTTCAGGGAGTTCACTAGTTTGTCCGCTACCATTTGCAGTCTCTAGAGTCCCAATAGCGATAATCTCTGAAACTGGTGACTGAGTAATCGTTTCAGAAACCAGCTCAGTCGTAGCAAGTTGCCCATTGATATAGGTGTGGCGATAAGTTTGGGTTAAGCTACCAGTCTGACCAGTCTGGATAACCTTCGTTTGTCCTTTAGGCAGAGTAGGGTCTTCGACGGTTTGGCTGTTAAATGGCAGAGCAGTTGTCTGACTTTCGTCGCTTGTTGTGATAGTAGCTACAGGAAGTTCGGCGCTTGTACCAGTACCCTTATCAGTTTGAGTTGTTTCTTCAACTTTGGTTCCAATTGCAATGATTTCAGATACTGGCGCCTGAGTAATCGTTTGTCCGATAAGATCAGACGAAGCTAGCTGCCCATCGACGTAAGTATGGCGAATTGTTTTACTTTCAATCCCAGTGACACCTGCTTGAATGATTTTGGTCTGACCAGCTGGAAGAGTAGGATCTTCAACAGTTTGACTTGTATAGGCAATGCTGCTAGTTGTCACTTCATCACTTGTCGTAATAACAGCCTCTTTTGGTGTTACTGTTTCCGAGCTGCCCTTGTCAGTTTCAAGAGTTCCAACTGCGATAATTTCATCTTGAGCTGCCTGAGTCGTTGTTTCTGAAATGGTGTCAGTCGAAATGAGTTGTCCGTTGATATAGGTGTGACGAAGGGTCTTTGTCAGACTACCATTTTGCCCAGCTTGTAGAACCTTGGTTTCACCCTTGGCTAGGCTAGGATCTTGGACCGTTTTACTGCTATATGCAATATTCTCCGTCACTGTTTCATCTTTAACAGTCACTTCAGCGACAGGAAAGTCTAATTGCTCGGAGCTACCTTTGCTAGTTTCCAGAGTTCCGACAGCAGTAATCTCATCCTGAGCCTTTTGAGTTACTGTTTCAGACAAGACTTGGCTAGAGACGATTTTGCCATCTTGATAGCTTACTTGAACCTGTTTTTCAAGCTGTCCATCTTTACCTTCTTGGACGATTTTCGTTTGTCCTTTTGGTAATAGAGGATCTTGGATAGTTTGTTTACCATAAGAGATTGCTTCTGTTTGAGTCTCTACTTTAGTAATCAGCGGCGCTTCTTCAGAAGATGTCGTTTGCTGCTCTGCCTGTGTAGATGTAGTTTCTTGAGAAGTCTTGTTCCCAGTAGCCTCAGTGAAAGT
Source organism: Streptococcus loxodontisalivarius (assembly GCF_016908645.1). Taxonomy (GTDB): domain Bacteria; phylum Bacillota; class Bacilli; order Lactobacillales; family Streptococcaceae; genus Streptococcus; species Streptococcus loxodontisalivarius. The sequence goes on along the minus strand of NZ_JAFBEH010000037.1, from coordinate 3,953 downwards.
GACTTCCTGTTCTGTCCCATATTGGTCAGTGAAGTAGCCAACTAAGTGATAACCTGAAATATTGTCAGCTGATACCGTTTGTCCACTGAGAACTAATTTGGAATCCTTCAATTGGATCACATCAGCTAAGGCGAGGCTAGCCGTCATCACAGACCCACCGAAGGCAAGTAGAAGGATCAGTTGATTACGATGGCGTTTATGACGCAGAACCATCACACCACCCAGTGCTAAGATACCTAAGCCAAGAAGAGAGAGAAGGGCTTGGTCTTGAGATGACGTATTGGGCAAGAACTGACCAACAAGTGTCTGTTCTTTTTCAGCATTTGAGCTGCTACTTGAAGAAGCAGTCGGAGTATTTTGATTACCCTGACTAGCGACTTGGTCTTTAGCATAAACAAAAGTATAGTCTACATTAGCTTGAGCTGTGAAATCTTGGTTTACCGTTTGGACACGATTTTTGTCCGCTTGAGAGAGAGTTTGGTAATCCACATAATTGACATCCGATCCAGCATCACTTTGTGCTAGAGCAGTCGAAGGCGTAGCAAGTGCAGACAGAAGAATGAAACTTCCAATCAAGCAAGAGCCGACGATACCATGTTTCTTACGAATGGCATATTGATTTAATTTATCTCCAAATGTCATGAGAAACCTTTCTTTGCATAAAAGTAATTATTTACTTTTATATTTTAACATATTCTGACATTTTTCTTAAGAAGATGGCTTATTATTTTCAATTGACCTATTTTTTAATTTTTATTCTCAGACTTTTTGATGAAAACAATGAATAATACTGATATATTAGCTTGAATTTCAACATTTGAATCGTACAACAATTTTAAAAAACTCTAAAATCTGTTATACTAGAAGGCAGAAAAGAGGCAATATGAAAAAGAATTTTACACGCGCAGCGATTTTCCTAATGACCAGTTTACTACTAGTAGCATGCAGTCAGAAGGCAGATACGGTAAATTGGTCAAGCAGTAACTCATCAAGCAAAAGTCAGACGACCAGTCAAAGCGAGACAAGGACCACTGTATCTTTAACTGAAACAACAAGCACCAGTCAAGAAACAGAAGCAAGCAGCACTAGCAATGAGCAACTCTATGCTGTTACCTTGCAAAAGGTAGCCGAGGATACTAGCGAAGGTCATGCCACGCAGTATGCTTTTTATGATATCGACCATAATGGTACTGCAGAGCTAATCACGGGAGTAGTGACCAGTGGTCAAAATTATATTTCTGCAATCTACTACTTAAACAAAGGCGTTTCGACCTATCTATCGCAGTCATCAGTTGCACCCAGGGGAGGAAATCGAGAAGTGACTCAATTTTATGAGGACGGGAGAATTGCCTACTACCAGTGGTTATCTGGAAGTGGTCAGGGAACTGCCTATCTCTATCAACTTCGAGCTGATAATACAGGATATGATATTGTTCAGGAAATTTCTTTTGATATGAGTCAGGGACAGAAAATGCCAGATTTTTCTCAAAATCGTCAGTTGGTATCCGCTGATAGTTTAAACTGGCACGGTTTTTCTTGATTTAGACAGCAAAAAAGCACTTCAGTTCTTTTCTGAAATGCTTTTTCTTTTATTAATAGCAGAGCATTTGCAATTATCGTCTAATTCCCCAATGTTGACAGGCGCTCCATAGGCCTGTTACCTGAGATTGAACCAAGTCAGGATCAGTTAAAAAGTCAAGAAGGTCTTGACCGTCTAGGAAGCCCTTATCATTTGAAAAACCTGTAAAATTTGTACAGATATTTTCAAGATTTTCTTTGATAGGAAGGTAGGCTTGAGGATTTTCAGCAGGAGAATTGATATCAAAATCACCTGTCAAAAACTCCTCAACGGTCATGTGATTCGCCAAATCACGTAGGCCATCAAAACGCTCAGGTTCAAATCCCACTTCCTCTAAGTTAAGCACGGGAGTTCCCAAAGGTAAACAAGGCAAGGTTGCATGCAGACGCGTTGTTACAACGAAACGAGCTGATTGGTAGAGATAGAGGTAGTATTGCGCTACTTTAAGACGTGCCTGAGGAGATAGATATTGGTGTGCAATATCAACGCCCATACGCATAACGGGTAGATTTGATTCTGCAACGAGTTTATCGTAGACCTGATTAGGAACATCGACTGCAAGAATGAAATCACGCTTTTTGATAGACGTTTCTGGTCTTAGAGTCAAAGTCATGCAACCAGAAAAGTATGAATCCCCAACGAGACTGTCTAAGAAGTTTGCGGTGTCATGGCTACGTCCGCCGACAGGAGCATTCGCTTTGAAAAAAGCTTTCATTTGATCAGACGAAAAAGCTTCCTTAATAGGATTATCGATATAAATTGAGGTCAATAAAGGCTTAATCTGTTTCTGCTTAGGAGGGAAATTTTCAGGATGATGCGTGTACCAACCGTTCATGATGAGTTTAATGTCTTCGTCAGAATCAGGAACAAAATCATTGATATAATCACGATTGATGAAATAATCAACACGAGGTAAAAAACGCTTAGCTGCAAGTGATTGAATATCATCTCCAGTATTTCCAGTTGAATAGGTTAACAAAGCATATTTTGTCATGTGAACTCCGTTTCATATATGAGATAAAAATCAGTTAATTTATTATACTATGAGACCAGCCACATCTCAAGTCACAATCTAGGTTTGACTGATATGTTAGCCACCTTACCACAATGACTAGCTATGTCAAATTCAGCAGTAAGCAGTAGACGGTAATATCATTTAGGCAAAAGACTCTCTTCGTTGGTATTGATATTATTATTGACAATCTTACTGAAGTGCTGTATAATTCAGGTTACTAAGGTATAGTTCATTAGAACACCAAAGCCCCCAACTAGTGCCAATAGTTGAGGGCTTTTTTGACGTTCTGTACAGATTAACGGGTGTTTTCAGGTTGGCAATACTCACTATTTTTTGCTATCCAACCATTTACAGATGAAATAGAGGATTAGTCCTGCGATAACTTCTGCCGTAATAGCAATAAGGAGCTCCAAGGTATAGCTCATTAGTGAACACCTCCTCCCTAGCAAAGAATTTGCTTGAGGAAAAGCATTGCCATACGATTATATCACAAACTTAAACGATATTTATCGAACGAAAAGATTTTCTATTTTAACAAAAGACAGATTGCAAGAATAAGTGCAACATTTTTAAAACTCACGCAAGAGTTCCTCAAAAGGTATTCTGTAACCTAAGCATTTACGTGGTCGATGGTTGATTTGAAACAGCTCTGAGAATAGTTCTTCATCAGTGATAGTCGCTAAATCAGTTTTCTTTTGAATAGCTGAAAACATGGAAGCAGCTGTTCGATCTGGTATTTTAAAAGCTAGATAAAATCGTGTCTTTCGTTCAAGGAAAGTAGCTGAGCAACCTTTACTTTTACCTCGTGAAGAGACAACCAATTCCCAGTGACCAACTGTTTTTCTCTTTTTGACGTCTTTAGGACGTTTAGAGATAGGAGTGCCAATCAGAAATTTTCCTCGTGTTTCCTGAGGCTGTCTGCTCTTTCCCTTTCTTCTTAAAACTGTTAAATCACAGGTGATAAGACCCTTATAAAGCCAAGTATAGACTGTCTTGAAAGAAACCATAGGTTTTCCATACAAGCGATAGCGACCAGATATTTGTTCAGGAGACCAAGAAGCCTGGGGTTGTCTTTCGATATCTTGTTTAATACTTGGTGTACAGCTTGTTTTTCTACCTTTACGCTTAGCCAATTGATCATAATGCTTTTGAGCCAAATCTGCTGAATAGCTTCCTTGACATCGCCTAAGTTCTCTAGAAACCGTTGAGCGATTAACACCTAGTTTCATTGCAATGTGACTTGATTTCGGACCTAATTCGAGATAGTTAGTGTAAAATAATACTCGGTAAATCGTTTACAGGTTTTCAAAACGAAAAAAGTCCTATATCCTAGGAAATGCAAAAAAAGTAACCTAGAAG
>NZ_JAFBEH010000036.1 GCF_016908645.1 Streptococcus loxodontisalivarius | reverse complement strand
TAATAAAAATAAGACAATAACCACGTAACGGCTACTGTCTTGATATTATTTTTGGGCTTAAAGCATTGATATACTTGACAAATGGTAGAAAATAAGAAGCTAGGACAAATATCCTCAACCTCTCACTTTTTTATTCATCACTCGAGCTTGATTGTGTGTATGTTGCTGCTTGGGCAAGCCATTGATCAAATTGACCAGATGATTTAGCTTCTGAGATGACCTCATTGACAGCATCGATAACTTCTTGGTCTGTTCCTTTTGCAAAGGCGACAGCATAGGCATCTGTACCATCTGACTCTAAAGTGATTTTATCAGTGATGACAAGGTCATCATTTTGGGCAATATAGCCTTCAGCGATAGCTTTTTCCAAAACAACCGCATCCAACTGACCTGACTTAAGCTCATTGATCATCTCACCGTTTGAAGTCAAGGAAACCATACTTGCTTTTGGCAACTGCTCAGTCGCAACCGTTTCTTGGACAGAACCTTTTTGGGCACCGACAGACTTATCAGCCAGGCTATCTGCACTTGTATAAGTATCCAAATCAGACTTTTTGACGATGACTACATTCTCTGAAGTGTAGTAAGAATCCGAGAAATCATAAGCTTTCTCACGCTCAGATGTGACTGAAATCCCCGCAATAGCCATGTCTGCCTTACCAGATTTGAGCGAAGCAAGCACATTGTTGAAGGACATAACTGAATATTCCACATCAACGCCGAGCTTTTCAGCGATAGCATTTCCAAGTTCAATATCTGCTCCAACCAGAGTATCCTTGCCATCTAGTAGGGTTTTGAACTCAAAGGGTGCAAACTCAGATTCTGTTGCAATGACGATTTTTCCCTTTTTCTCGATAGATTCCTTGGTTACTGACGAACTCGACGAGCAGGCTGCTAGACCGACAAGAGCAAGACCTACCAGAGCAAGACTTAAAAGTTTCTTCATAATTTTTCTCTCTTTCTGATAACTTATTCACTAGTTTCAAGGGATTGTTCATAGACAGCTTGAACGAAACTGTCGATTTTTCCTTCAGCTTTCAACTCTTTAATCACCTTATTGACCGCTTCTTTCAGCTCATCACTGCCCTTAGGCATTGCTACGGCATAAGCATCTGTACTATCTGATTTGAGGCTAATATCCGCGATTGCTAGATCATCATTTTTAGCCACATAACCTTTGGCGATAGCCTCCTCAAGAACAACACCTTGCACCTGACCAGACTTAAGCTCATTGATGGCTTCGCCTGGTTGGGTTAGGGAAACAATGTGGGCAGAGCTAAGATTTGATTTTGCGATTGTTTCTTGGATAGAACCCTTTTGCGTTCCAATCGACTTATCCGCAAAAGAATCAGTATCTGTGTAGGTAGATAGCTCTGCTTTTTGAACGATAAGGACCGACTTAGATTCATAGTAGGTATCTGAAAAATCATAGACCTTCTGACGCTCCTCCGTTGCTGAAATCCCTGAAATCGCAATGTCTGCCTTACCTGATTTAACAGCAGCCAGAACGTTATTGAAAGACATGGTTGAGAATTTGACCTCCACACCCAGTTCTTCTCCAATTGCCTTTGCGATCTCTACATCGGCTCCGACTACAGTATCCTTACCATCTACCAAAGTCTTGAATTCAAATGGTGCGAACTCAGGATTCATGGCAACAGTCAGTGTTCCTTTTTCCTTGATCGTTTCCAAACTATTTTCAGACTGACTTGATGAGCCACAAGCTGACAATGTCATCAGCGAAGCAAAAGCAACCAATCCAAACGTCAATTTTTTATTCAGCATAATTATCCTCTTTTCTTTTTAAAACCTTAATTTTTATAACTTATAGATACAGTTTAAGGAATTTTTATGCAAAAGTCAACCGTTTTTTGAAAATAAATACAAAAACTCCGACTATTTTTGGAAAATAATCAAAATTTGGGGTGGTAAAAAGCATAATCATCTATAAAAATTGTATAAATAGTTAGGTTAATCAAATTTTATCCAAAAATAAGCAAAGAATACCTCCTCCACCAATAATATGATAAAATAAAAGAGTTACAATCTATTTTATTCAATAAAAACAATTATAAAAGTGAGAATTCAAAATGACGAATCAAGTGAAACAACTCTTGGATACATCATCAAGATGTGCCATTTCTTTTTCAAATATCGACAGCTTTCCTCTCAAATTTCAAGAGCACCTTTGGTCTCTGCTCTGCTATTTGAGAGATAAAGACATCAAGTGGACAAATGGTGAACTGGCTACTTCAGACAGTATGGTTTCAACTATTCTTTACACTATTGAGAACTACCAGCTTATTGCTCACCGCTTGGGTACTGTTACTCCTGCATTGACTGAGATTGCTCTGCAATTCGAAACAACAGAACGCTACAATGGTAAAAAATGGGACGAAGAAGAGGAAGACTTCTACGAAGATTACGAAACCTTCTATGCCTTCACTTGGCTGAGAGAGGTCCCTGAAGATGCGGTACCGTTTGAGGACTATGCTACAGATTTCCCAAAATTCTACCTACCAGCTGAACCAGAAGAGAAACTGGACCTGTCAGCGTTGACAATGAAATTTAAGAGATAGATAGAAAAAGCTGATAATCTTAATAGATTACCAGCTTTTTCTTATACAGACTTCACTCTGTCATCTCTATATAATCCTTTTTCAAGACTTGCGTCTAATAAATCTAAGGTCAATTGCCATAAGCTATCCGATTCCTGAGCGATAAATGATTTCTTTGATAAGACCTGATTATAAGTCAAATCATCTGGATTATCATTTTCCTCTGCAATCTGCAAATGATTCATCAAAGGTGCGATGGCATCAACACAACGTGCAAAACGAGCTTCATCAGAAGTTCCTTTTTCAAATTCTATCCATAAATTTAAGAGCTGCTCTGAATCTGAATCATCCAAATAAGATAATGATTTTTTGACGGATTCTAGCTCACGAGCATAAGATGTCGACTTCCCAGCATCATCAAAAACAGAAGTATCTCCAGCCCCAATTTCACCCATATCATGAACTAATAACATTTTTAAGACTAGTTCCAAATTGATTGTTTTAGGAAAGTGCTCTTGTAATAAGATAGCCATAAGAGCCAATTGCCATGAATGTTCAGCAGAATTCTCAAATCTACCATCCAAGGTTTTATTTTGACGTGTAATCGTCTTTAACTTCTCCATCTCATTAAAGAATGCAACTTGTTGATAAAGTGATGACATAGAAACCTCCATTAAATACTCAGTAAAGCAATCAATCCATACTCTTCAATTCCAGCACCATATCACGGATTTGGGCAGCCAATTCAAAGTCAAGCAGCTCGGCAGCTTCCTGCATTTGTTTTTGCAGTTTCTTGATAGCTTCCTTGCGCTCTGTCTTGTTCATGGCTGAGTAGTCCACTGTTTCTTCGGCAACATCGCTGTCGCTTGTCTTAGAAATAGCAATAAGGTCACGGATTTCTTTCTTAATGGTTTGTGGGACAATGCCGTGCTCTTCATTATAAGCCATCTGAATCTGACGACGGCGGGCTGTCTCATCCATGGCACGCTGCATAGAATCCGTAATTTTGTCCGCATACATGATAACGTGACCTTCTGAGTTACGGGCAGCACGACCTATGGTCTGAATGAGACCACGTTCATTGCGCAGGAAACCTTCCTTATCAGCATCCAAAATAGCTACCAGACTAACCTCAGGTACGTCAATCCCTTCACGAAGAAGGTTGATCCCAATCAGAACGTCAAAGACTCCAAGACGCAAGTCACGGATAATCTCTGTACGCTCCAAGGTCTTGATATCCGAGTGCATGTATTTAACCTTGACACCCATTTCTTTCAGGTAGTCAGTTAGATCTTCTGCCATCTTCTTGGTCAAGGTTGTGATAAAGGTACGCTCACCTTTTTCAGCACGTTGAGTAATTTCACCAAGTAGGTCATCCATTTGCCCCATACTTGGACGAACTTCAACTTCTGGATCAAGCAAGCCTGTCGGACGGATAATCTGCTCAATAACCGTATCGGTCTGCTCCATCTCATAGTCACCAGGTGTCGCTGATACATAGACAATCTGATGGACATGGCTCTCAAATTCTTCTCGGCGCAGCGGTCTGTTGTCTAGTGCTGACGGAAGACGGAAGCCGTAATCAACCAACATCTGCTTACGAGAGCGGTCGCCATTATACATGCCCTTAATCTGACCCATGGTCATGTGGCTCTCATCAATCATGATGAGGAAGTCCTCTGGGAAGAAATCAAGCAGCGTGTAAGGTGGCTCACCTTCTGAGCGGCCATCCATATGGCGTGAGTAGTTCTCAACCCCGTTGGTATAGCCCATCTCACGCAGCATTTCGATGTCATACTCTGTTCTTTGTTTCAATCGCTGAGCTTCTAGGAGCTTACCCTCTGACTCAAAAAGTTGGAGCTGGTCAGCCAATTCAGCCTGAATATTGGCGATAGACTGCTCCATATGCTCGTCATTGGTCACAAAGTGGGTAGCAGGGAAGAGCACCAAGTGGTCAACCTCACCCAGACTCTTACCAGTCAAACTCTCAATCTCACGGATACGGTCAATCTCATCACCGAAGAATTCAATACGAAAGGCATGCTCATCACGTGAGGCAGGGAAGATTTCCACCACATCACCACGTACTCGGAAACGACCGCGCTGAAAATCGATGTCATTTCGTTCAAACTGGATATCAACTAAGTCATTCAAGAGTTTGTCTCTAGAAATCTCCTGTCCTGGACGCAGGCTGACTGCAGAATCCGCATATTCTTTTGGCGACCCCAAACCGTAGATACATGACACGGATGCTACAACGATAACATCGTTACGCTCCAAGAGGGCTGACGTTGCTGAATGGCGGAGCTTATCAATCTCATCATTGACAGAACTGTCTTTTTCGATGTAGGTATCAGATGAAGGGACATAAGCCTCTGGCTGATAATAATCATAGTAGGATACAAAGTACTCAACAGCATTGTCTGGGAAAAATTCCTTAAACTCTCCGTAGAGCTGACCAGCCAAGGTCTTGTTGTGGGCGATAACAAGAGTCGGTTTGTTGACCTTGCTGATAACCTGACTCATGGTAAAGGTCTTACCTGTACCAGTTGCTCCGAGGAGGATTTGCGATTTTTCTCCTCCTTCAATATTATCGACCAATTCTTCAATAGCCTGAGGCTGGTCACCAGATGGCTCATACTTGGAAACCAGTTTGAATTGATTATTTTCTTGTCTATCTATCATTTTTTCCTCGATTCAATAACCCATCTAAATACAATATTTAAATAGGAAAAAGATATTTCTACTATTGTAACATAGTTTTTCTGACTTAGCTTTTTTTAAAAGCTCACTTCCTATGTTAGGTTTTCTTACACAAATCGCTTAAAATTTGCTTAACGCCGTCTTCTTTGGTATAATGGACGAGTTAATGAATAAAGGAGACATTCAATAATGAAGAAAAAACTTATTGCAGCCCTTTTTGCGGTTGCCTCAGTTTTCTTTATGATTGGTGGACGTTCTGCTTCTGCTGATACGATTAATATCGTTTCGGACAATGCTTACGCTCCATTTGAATTTAAAGATTCTGATCAGACTTACAAAGGACTCGATGTTGATATCCTTTCAGCAGTTGCTAAAATTGCTGGTTGGGATTACAACATTACATACCCAGGATTTGACGCAGCGGTCAATGCCGTTCAATCAGGTTCTGCGGATGCCATTATGGCTGGGGTTACTGTAACTGACGAACGTAAAAAAGTCTTTACCTTCTCAGATACATACTTCGATACCTCAATCGTTATCATCACTAAAGGTTCAAATAACGTATCTGAATACAGCCAACTTAAAGGTAAAACAGTCGGTGCTAAAACTGGATCAGCCTCATACGACTGGCTAAACGAGCACAAAGATGAGTATGGCTACACAATCAAGACCTTCGATACAGGAGACTTGATGTACAACAGCCTTACTGCTGGTTCTATCGACGCAGCTATGGATGACAAAGCTGTCGCTCAATACGCAATCAGTCAGGGACAGGACCTTGCCATCAACATGGAAGGTGAGTCAATCGGTAGCTTCGCCTTTGCTGTTAAAAAAGGCAGCAAGTACGAGTACCTCATTGATGAATTCAACTCAGCCCTCAAAGAAATGAAGGAAGATGGTACTTATGAAAGCATCATCACTAAATGGGTTGGAAGCGACGATACAACTACTACAACTGAATTGACTTCAACTGGTGACGCTAATGCTAAGGCAACTCCAGTTAAAGACACTTATACTATCGCATCAGACACCTCATTCGCACCATTCGAATACCAAAATGACAGTGGTAAATATGTTGGTTTTGATATGGAATTGCTCAAAGCAATCGCTAAACAGCAAGGTTTCAACATCAAAATCAGCAACGTAGGTTTCGACGCAGCCCTCAATGCTGTTCAATCAAGTCAAGCTGACGGTGTTATCGCTGGTATGACCATTACAAGCGAACGTGAAAAAACATTTAACTTCTCAGATCCATACTACACAACCAATATTATCCTTGCTGTCAAAGAAGGCTCATCAATCTCATCATATGACGACCTTAAAGGTAAGACAGTTGGTGCTAAAAACGGCTCATCTTCTTACACTTGGTTGGAAGAGAATGCTGACAAATACGGCTACACACTTAAAGCCTTCGATGACGGCTCTACAATGTATGACAGCTTGAACTCAGGTTCAGTTGATGCCATCATGGATGATGAAGCTGTCCTTGCTTACGCAATCAGCCAAGGTCGCAACTTTGAAACACCAATCGAAGGTGAAGCTTCTGGAACTGTTGGATTTGCTGTTAAGGCTGGTACAAACCCAGAATTGATTGAAATGTTCAACAACGGACTTGCAGCTCTGAAAGCTGATGGTACTTACGACGAGCTCGTTGAAAAATATTTGACAACATCTAGCTCATCTTCATCAAGTTCTTCAAGCAGCACAGTTGATGAATCTTCAATCTGGGGCTTGATTAAAAATAACTACGGACAGTTGGCTCAAGGTCTTTGGACAACTACCCTCTTGACCCTTCTCTCATTCGCTATTGCCATGTTGATCGGTATTATCTTCGGTATGATGGCTGTAGCTCCTAGCAAGATACTTCGTGTGATTTCACAAATCTTTGTTGACGTTATCCGTGGTATTCCATTGATGATCGTTGCAGCCTTTATCTTCTGGGGTATTCCAAACCTTATCGAGCAGATTACTGGCCGACAAAGTCCTATCAACGACTTCGTCGCTGCTACTATTGCCCTTTCGCTAAATGGCGGAGCTTATATTGCCGAAATCGTCCGTGGTGGTATCGAAGCCGTTCCAGGTGGACAGATGGAAGCCAGCCGAAGCTTAGGTATCCCTTACAGCAAGACAATGCGTAAAGTCATCTTGCCACAGGCTATCCGCCTCATGCTTCCAAACTTTATCAACCAGTTCGTTATCTCACTTAAAGATACAACAATCGTATCTGCTATCGGACTTGTGGAACTCTTCCAAACTGGTAAAGTTATCATCGCCCGTAACTACCAATCATTCCGTATGTACGCTATCTTGGCAGTTATCTACCTCGTGATCATCACCTTGTTGACACGTCTTGCAAAACGTTTAGAAAAGAGACTTAAATAATGGCTGAATTGAAAATTGATGTGCAAGATTTGCACAAATCATACGGCGACAACGAAGTCTTAAAAGGAATCGACGCTAAATTTTACGAAGGCGACGTGGTTTGTATCATCGGACCTTCAGGTTCTGGTAAATCAACCTTCCTTCGTACACTAAACCTTCTTGAAACTATCACGAGTGGTAATGTTGTTGTTGACGGTTTTGAACTCTCAGATCCTAAAACGAATATCGACAAGGCTCGTGAAAATATCGGAATGGTATTCCAACACTTCAACCTCTTCCCGCACATGTCAGTTCTTGAGAACATCACCTTTGCTCCAGTTGAACTTGGCAAATACTCAAAAGAGGAAGCCAACAAGATCGGTATGGAATTGCTTGAAAAAGTTGGACTTGCTGACAAGGCTGACGCTAAACCAGATAGCCTTTCAGGTGGGCAAAAACAACGTGTCGCTATCGCTCGAAGCCTAGCAATGAACCCAGATATCATGCTCTTCGATGAGCCAACATCTGCCCTTGACCCAGAGATGGTTGGAGATGTACTTAACGTTATGAAAGACCTTGCTGAACAAGGTATGACCATGCTTATCGTTACTCACGAAATGGGGTTTGCTCGTAAAGTTGCTAACCGTGTTATCTTTACAGATGGTGGGCGCTTCATCGAAGACGGCACACCAGACCAAATCTTCGACAATCCACAACACCCACGTCTCGTGGAATTCTTGGATAAGGTCCTCAATGCCTAAAAAGGAACTCTTCGGAGTTCTTTTTTTCTTGACAAGAATTTAACCAATCTGTTAGAATAAAATTATCTAAATTCCGGAGGTAAAGGACGCATGAACAACTAAGAACTTACAATTGATATGACTTATCATGTAATGTTTTTAGTTTTCCAGCCTTTATCTAATATCTTCCTAGAGACAGATTGGTCTTTTTGAGGACTATTTTAGGATATTTTGTCCTATCCTGTGACATAAAGAGAAAACACACTGCTTGATAAGTCAGTGTGTTTTTTGATAAAGGAGATTCTTATGTTACAGATTAAACAGTTTACACTTGAACAAATTGCTGACGCAAAACGACTCATTGACAATCTAAATCTGACAATCGCTAGAGGAGAAAAATGTGCCATTATCGGTGAGGAAGGTACTGGTAAATCTAGTCTCCTCCGTGCCATTGCAAATGCAGAAAGTCTTAGCAACTATGCCAATATAGGTGGACAAATCAGCTGTCAGGCATCTGCTATTGCCTATCTCTCTCAGGAATTAGATCCCGAACTTACTCAAGTTAGCTGTCAGGATTTCATTTATGATGACATGGATTATGACCGATTCGACTTCAATCGTTTCTATCAACTGGCTGATCAGATCAAGCTAGATCTTGACTTAATACTCAACTCTGATAAAAAACTAGGTCATTTATCTGGCGGTCAGGCTCTGAAATTACAGCTGCTAAAAGAATTAGCTTACCAGCCTGATCTGATACTTCTTGATGAACCGTCAAATAATCTTGACTTGGATAGCGTCAGATGGCTGGAAAATTTCATTATAAATAGTCCTGAAACCATTATTTTTCTCTCCCATGATGAGGCTCTGCTAGAAAACACTGCTACTGCCATCTTACATCTTGAACTGATTAAGAAACGTCAGGAGCCACGCGCCAGCTATTTCCAAGGAAGCTACAAAGACTATAAAAACCAGCGCCAGGCAAGTTTCGAGCGTCACTATCAGCTGGCTCAAAAGGAGCGAGAAGAGCATGCTAAGAAGATGGAGCGCTACCAGCGCATACAAGAGTCCGTCCAACATAATCTCCGACAGACTCATGATGCGACAGCTGGAAGATTGGTCGCCAAGAAGATGAAGGCTGTTCTGTCCCAAGGAAAACGATTTGAAAAAGAGGCTCAGCACTTTCACGACATTCCTCAGGATATGGACAAAATCGACCTCTTCTTCTCTGACATTCAACCTCTAGCCAAGCAGAAGAAACTCCTATCTTTGACCGATTTTAAGACAAGTACGGGTCAGGTCCTTTCACTGAAGATTTACGGTCAGGACAAGGTCGTCATCACTGGGAAAAACGGTATTGGAAAGACACGCATTTTGAAGTCAATCGCTGAGCAGCTCAGCAACAAATATAATCTAGCCTACATGCCTCAGAATTACGAGGAGGCTTTTAAGGGTATCGAAACCGCCCTTGATTTTTTAGCGCAGACTGCCGATCAAGAGCTTTGCCGTACTATGCTAGCGCGATTACAATTCACTAGAGAGGAAGTCAACCACCCTCTTTCTCAATTATCTGGTGGACAGAAAGCCAAACTCTTCCTAGCTCAGATGGTTCTTCAAAAAGCAGATATTTTGATTCTGGATGAACCAACTCGTAATCTATCTCCAACGAGTCAGCCGCTACTCAGACAGCTCCTAGCAGACTATCCCGGAGCCATCATCAGCGTTTCACACGATAGAGCCTACATTGATCAAGTCTGCTCAAGACAGCTAGAACTCACCGAAAATGGACTAGAAGAATATCCAAAATAAAACCAAGCAAAAAGACCTGAAATCAAGCAATTACAGCTGACTTCAGGTCTTTTTATTGTTGTAATCTTTAATCTCTCAAGAACTTTTTAGATCAGTACGTAATCATCAAGCGCTTTGCTGATACCATGATTGTCGTTATCATCAGTTACATAGTCTGCAGCTTCTTTCACTTCCTGAGGAGCGTTTCCCATAGCAACACCAATGCCAGCCTTCTCCAACATAGGAATATCATTGAAATTATCTCCGATAGCCATGGTTTCTGTCAGGTCAAGTTGGTAATGCTTCGTAATTTCAAGCAGGGCATTTTCTTTAGAGACCGATTTTGATGTCATTTCGAGATAGTTATCTTTGGACAGATAGAAAGACACATCCTCTAAAGGAAGATTATCAAGTTCCTCAAGACAGAATTTGATGTTCTGCGCATCCGCAATTAAAAGCAATTTATGAGTCACAAAGTCCGGATCCTCAATTAGCTCCCTAAAGTCAACCAAGTCAGGAACTTCATGCGTAATTGCCGCTTCAATCTCACCCCATTGGTCAATGTTTTCAACCATCCAAGAGGCATTTGAATAAAGATTGAGAGAGATTTGTGGAAACTCTCGGCGGATAAAGTTATAAATAGCTTTCAAATCCGAAACCAACATCCCATGTTGAATCAATGTTTGGAAACCTTCAGAATCTCCTTTGATAATCAGGGCACCATTATAACAGGCAATTGGATTGTCACCAAGTTCTAGGCTGATAGCAATTGGAAACATGCCTCTCGGAGATCTTGCAGAGGCTAGGGCAAAATGCCCACCTTGATAAGTTCAACCTGACCTTCTAAACTATCGATAAGCCATTGATCTGGCTTCTGATCTGTAATCCAATAATCGAAATCACTAATTTGATTGAGGATAAAGTGAGCTGAACGCTCGTATTTTTCTAGCTCTGCAACCAGCACTTTAGTCCTTGCTTGGGAGAGAGCCAACTTTTTCACCATTACATCTTCTTGATCATCGAAGGTCACCTTAGCATCCGACAAACCTGCTGCACCAATAAAAGCAATATCAAGACGGACATCCTTCAATAGCTCTGCTTCATTCAAAGAATAGAAAAAGCGATTCTTAGCATGGAAGCGACCCCCAAGTTGATACAAGTCGATCACTTGGTGTTGGGAAAGTACCAAGGCATTATCCATAGAGTGCGTATAAACCCTAGCCTCAAAATCCAGCTTTTGAGCAAGTCTAAGAAGACTCGTAGAGACATCTATAAAGATGGATTGACCTGGATTAATGAGCTCTAGAGTCCTGCTTGCCATCTGATCTTTCTGGACTTGCGAGTGATTGAGACGCTGATTATAGGCCTGAATAGGATTTTCCTTTTGCAAAAGCAAAATACCTCCATGCATTCTGACAGCAAGCCCTTCCTGAGACAGCTGCGCAAAATCACGTCTAATCGTATCTCGAGATACGCCAAGTAATCCTATGGCTTCTTTGGATGACAATTGCCCACGTTCATCCAATAGTTGAAGAATCTTGGATAATCTTTGTTCTTGATACATCCTTGACTCCTTCCACAAGTATCATAGCACTATTTTAAACATTTTCAAGCTTTTGTATGTTTTTATAAGTGCTTTTTGTGATTTATATTCAAAAAAAGACCTGAAATCAAGCAATCTCAGCTGACTTCAAGTCTTTTTTCTATTTTAGACATCTTCTTTGGCTAATTTTTCACGTTCTAAGCGCAGGCGACGATTGGGATTGAGGGTATTGAAGAGCTCTTCTAACTTCTCAGCATTCCAAACATCAGCTGCGGAAACGAAATTACCATCCTTATCCTTAAAGGATATGGGTTTATCTCCCATAAGAAACCTCCTTGGAAACTATAAGCGACTTAGTCGACAAATTCAAATTCAAAGTTACCGATACGAACAATATCGCCATCTTTGGCACCACGCTCACGAAGAGCTTCATCAACTCCCATACCACGCAATTGACGAGCGAATTTCATGATAGATTCGTCGCGTTCCATGTTGGTCATGATGAAGAGACGTTCCAATTTCTCACCTGAAAGTACCCATGACGCATCATCGTCACGACTGATTTCAAATGGACGTTCGTCCTCGTTGAAGCCATAGTAAACTTCTTCTTGCTCCATGTCTTCTTCTGTGTAAAGAAGGAATTCATCTGTTTGGTCAAGCAATTCTGCTGTCGCTTCCATCAAGTTTTCCAAACCTTGGTGAGCCAAACTTGAAATTGGGAAAATCATTGGTAGCTCATCGAATTCGTCATATTCAGCAGCCAATTTCTCTTTGAATTCTTTCAAATTTTCTTCAGCTTCTGGCATGTCCATCTTATTAGCAACAATAATCTGTGGACGTTCCATCAAGCGGAGATTATAAGTTTCAAGCTCTGTATTGATTTGACAGTAGTCTTCATAAGGATCACGACCTTCACTTGCTGACATGTCAACAACGTGCAGGATAACGCGTGTACGCTCGATATGACGGAGGAATTGTGTCCCAAGACCGACACCCTGACTAGCTCCTTCAATCAAACCTGGAAGGTCAGCCATGGCAAAACTTTCACCTGATTTTGTACGAACCATTCCCAAGTTTGGAACAATTGTCGTAAAGTGATAGGCACCAATTTTTGGCTTAGCAGCTGAAACCACGCTGAGGAGAGTTGATTTACCAACAGATGGGAAACCAACCAATCCAACATCAGCAAGGATTTTCAATTCCAACTGAAGTTCACGTTCCTCACCTGGCTCACCATTTTCAGCGATTTCAGGTGCAGGATTGCGAGGTGTCGCAAAACGGATATTACCACGTCCGCCACGACCACCTTGGGCGATAACAAATTCTTGACCATTTTCAACCAAGTCAGTGATAACCTTACCAGTCTCTGCATCACGAACAGTTGTTCCAGGAGGAATGGCAACGATCAAATCATCTGATCCACGACCGTGCATCCCTTTTGTCATTCCCTTTTCGCCATCTTTAGCCTTAAATTTACGGTTGTAACGGAAATCCATCAAGGTACGAAGTCCTTCATCTACACGAAAGACAACTGAACCACCTTTACCACCGTCACCGCCCCAAGGACCGCCATTAGGCACATACTTTTCACGACGGAAGGCAACCATACCATCACCACCACGACCTGCTTTAACAGTAATCTTGGCAGTATCTAAAAACATACTCATTATTAAGATATCAAGGACCTGACCTGAGTGGTATTTTCCGACCAATTCCGTGCTAGAAAGCTGTCTAGTCCTTATCCTTTCTTTAAAAATCTATTGCATTAAGCATAAAGGCTGGGATAGAACTCCCAGCATTTGTTCTTGCAGTATTTGGGTTTAATTTTTTTGTTAAATGGCAGAGCTTATATCAGTTATAACCAACCGCTCTGTTGGTTTATCAGCTCCGCTATTTTCCAAAGATTACCCAAGCGCAGATAGGGCACTAAGAACAAGTGCACCAACTGTAATAATCACCATAATCAAGACAACAAAAAGTGTCAAGCGCTCAAAGGCTGTCTTCTTACGTGGACCATTATCTCCAAAAGCCATTTTTCTACCTCTTCTATCGAATTTAATCACTATTTATCTTATCATGAATCAGCCCAAGAATCAAATCACAAGGCGGATTCAGGCTTATTTTAAGAAATCAAAGAGCGACATCGAAAATCTCAAGGCTAGCTAGTTCTTCTTCTGTCAAACGACGATAATCACCTCTGTCCAAATCCTCTGGTAAGGTCAAAGGTCCCATAGTCAGACGCTGTAAGTCTACAACTTCCTTACCGCAGGCAGCAACCATACGTTTGACCTGATGAAATTTACCCTCAGCAATGGTAATCTCAACCAGTGAGCTTTCTTGCTCCTCGTCTAAACTGAGAATCTCTAACTTGGCAGGCTGACAGGTAAAATCTTTAAGAGCAATACCTTGACCAAAACGTTTTTGATCTTCCACTGTCATTAGACCAGAGACCTTGGCACGATAGGTTTTATCAACATGCTTTTTAGGCGAAAGCATGGCATGTGCAAGAGCGCCATTATTAGTCAAGAGCAAAAGACCGTGCGTATCCTTATCCAGACGACCAACAGGAAAGACTTCCTTGACTCTTGCCATATCATCTAGTAAATCAAGGACAGTTTTGTGCTCCCTGTCTTCAGTTGCCGACACCACACCCCGAGGCTTGTTGAGGAGGTAGTAGACAAAGGTCTCATGACTGAGAACCTGACCGTCAAAAGTGATTGTATCTTTCTTTTCATCAATTTGGCGTTTTGGTGAGGTCTCTAAAGCTCCGTTGACCAAAACACGTTTTTTCTTGAGAAAAGTCTTAATTTCTGTACGACTGCCAACACCGCAATCCGCTAAAAATTTGTCCAGTCTCACTTGTCTTCCTCCATCATTTTAGCAAGTCTAAGCCCTGACTCAGTTTCTCCAAGTCTCTCATAGCCCAGTTTCTCCATCAGACGCAGAGCTCTGCTATTGTCCAAAGAAAGCTCAAGCAGCAGGCGTTTAGCTTGGTGATTAGTCTTGAGATAGTCTTCGATGCTTTGGTAAAAGGCTACGCCCAGCCCCTTTCCCATGCGATTTGGTTTAAGAGCAAAGGTCAGATCAATATCACCATCTGGCTGCGCAACAAAATAAGCATAACCGATATGAGCTCCATTTCGAATAATGGCTAAATAAGAGTCACCACGAGCTTCCTCAGAGATAAATTGAGAATAGTTTGGATGCTTATGATTGATTTCAAAAGATGAAAACTCCTTTGGATAAGCCCATTGGTTGATGACATCCAAAGCCAAATCCTGACTTAAAGGCATGACATAAAAATAGTCCATACGTCTAAAACTCTTGACCAGGTTTTTAATACGACGATTTTGAATGCTGACATCATCTGTCTGATAGACATAATCGACATAGCCTAGTTGATAAGAGATAATCATCTGGCTAAAAATTTCCTGCACATCCTCTGGAAAACGTAAGATAAGCTCTTCTAACTTTTTATTTTCTAGTAACATCTCAAAACCTATTCTAGCAAAAAGAGTGGAGTACAAAGCTGTCTTGCACTCACACTCTTCAAAATGATTTGCTTAGTCTAAACCGATTTCTGCACGAACAACATCTGCAATGGTATCAACATAGTAGTCCACTTCTGCATCTGTTGGCGCTTCTGCCATGACACGAAGGAGTGGCTCAGTTCCACTTGGACGAACCAGGATACGACCGTTACCAGCCATTTCTGCTTCCATCTTTTCGATAATTTCAGCGATTGCAGGAACTTCCATAGCAACATTTTTCTTGCTATTTTCCACACGGATATTAACCAATTTTTGTGGGTAGATAGTCACTTCTGCAGCCAATTCTGACAAGCTCTTACCTGTCTCTTTCATGACTTTAGTCAACTGGATAGCTGTCAATTGACCATCACCTGTTGTGTTATAGTCCATGATGATAACGTGGCCTGATTGCTCACCACCAAGGTTGTAACCAGATTTACGCATTTCTTCAACAACGTAACGGTCACCAACAGCAGTGACAGCCTTGTTGATTCCCTCACGGTCAAGTGCCTTGTGGAAACCAAGATTTGACATAACAGTTGTCACGATAGTGTTTTTAGCAAGTTCACCTTTGGCAGCCATCTGTTTACCGATGATGTACATAATTTTGTCACCATCAACAATCTCACCATTTTCATCAACAGCGATAAGACGGTCACTATCACCGTCAAAGGCAAGACCAATAGCAGAGCCTGACTCCTTAACCAATTCTTGCAATTGTTCTGGGTGAGTTGAACCAACACCGTCGTTGATGTTAAGACCATCTGGTTGGTCACCGATAACGGCAATCTCAGCACCTAAATCAAGGAAAATATTACGAGCTGATGAAGCGGCTGCACCATTAGCAGTATCAAGAGCTACCTTGAGACCTTCTAATTCTGTACCAGTTGATACCATGAATTTTTCATACTTGCGAAGACCTTCTGGATAGTCAACAAGTGTTCCAAGCCCTTGTGCTGATGGACGAGGAAGTGTATCTTCTTCTGCATCAAGAAGCGCTTCGATTTCAGCTTCACGGTCATCATCCAATTTGAAACCGTCACCACCGAAGAACTTGATACCATTATCAAGAGCTGGGTTGTGGCTGGCAGAAATCATAACACCAGCGCTAGCATTTTCCGTACGAACCAAGTATGAAACACCTGGAGTAGCAAGCACACCAAGTTTGTAAACCTCGATACCGACTGAAAGAAGCCCTGCTACCAAGGCTGACTCCAACATCTCACCTGAAATACGTGTGTCACGTGCCACGAAGACTTTTGGACGACCTGTTTCGTGCTGGCTAAGGACATAACCACCGAAACGACCCAATTTGAATGCTAATTCTGGCGTCAGCTCCACATTTGCTTCACCACGAACACCATCTGTACCAAAATATTTTCCCATTTTATCTATTAGCGCTGAAAATCGCGCTCTCCTCCATTTTCTAAACAGTTACATTATGTCTTATTTTTTAGTTACTGTCAAATCGACTCCTATTGTAGCAGGATCTACTGTTACATTGGTTGCCGATAGATTAATTGTTTTTGTCACATTTTTTGTCACATCTGAAATATCAACTTGACCCACAACCTCTGAAATGGCATCTAGTGCATCTTGATTACCGTAGATTGTTACCGTATCTTGACTAGCCTTAGTCGTAATCGACGAAAGATCACTTGAAAGGCTACCAGTCTGCTCAATCCTTACTGGAACAGTCTTAGACAGACGTTTTACTGTCACCGAAAGACCGACCTTGGCAGGATCGATAACACTTGCTAGAACAGTACCGTCAGCAGAGACTGCTTGTAAGGTTACATTGCCTGAATAATTACTATCAAGCACTTGATCTTCTGGAAGATTAGCAACCACATGATCAATCTGACTCATCGTAGACTCATCACTAACGACAGTCACTTCATCTGTGTCAACAGAGACCTTCTTCAAAGCATAGCCATCTGCAATCTGATCATCGTTTACATTTCCAACCACCTTAAAAGTCTTTGAAACCTTTTTTCCGATTGTTACCGAAATTGTGTCAGGTGACACGGTTGCAGTCATACCAGATGGCAGATTAGTCACCTTGAGCTTGGCCGTTGTTGTTCCAGAACTTGCATCGCTCAAGTCAGCAACAACCTTGAAAGAACGTGTATCACTATTGATTTCAGAATCTAGCTTAACTCGATTTGTTGATGTCAGATAAACGGTTGTCTGATAAGAATAACCACTGATAAAATAGTTATCACTATCATACTTGATATCAATAGGAACATCTTCAATCGTATTGGTGTAAGTTTCTGTTACCTGAGATAGTTGTGTTCCAGATTGATTATAGCTACTAGAAGCTGCAGTCAAAAAAAGACTTATAGCAAAGAGAAAAGCGACTAGCAGGTAGAAAAAACGACCTTGAAAAAAACGTTTGATCATCTTCCAATCAACCCCCTTAAGCGCTGACCTAGACCTTTTGGTCTGGTTTGATTTTGCGGTACTAAAATCTGAGTCATCAAAATCTCAAAATCCTTAACCGACAAATCATGTACAAATTCACCCTTGTGTGTTACAGAGATGGCACCAGTCTCTTCTGAGACAACGAAGGTCACAGCATCCGAATTTTCAGACAAACCAATTGCCGCACGGTGTCTTGTACCAAATTCCTTAGAAATATTTGGAGATTCAGATAAAGGCAGGTAGCAACAAGACGCTGCAATCTTATCACCACGTACAATTACAGCACCATCATGAAGTGGTGTATTAGGAATAAAAATATTAATCAATAGTTGACTTGATATATTAGCATCCAAGGGAATACCAGTACTGATATATTCTTGCAGGGTCTGTGCCTGCTGAATGGAAACCAAGGCTCCGATTTTCCGTGGACTCAAATAAGCGACCGCCTTAACATAGGACTGGACCAGACGCTCTTCTTGAGAAACCTTGTTAGGTACTGACTTAAGCAGATTGGTTGTTTTCCCAAACTTTTCAAGTCCTAGCCTGATTTCTGGGGCGAAAATCACCACCGCAGCAATCACTCCATAGGTGATGACTTGATTCATCAAATAAGTAATGGTCTTTAGACCAATAATCTCTGCCACTCCTTTTAGAATAACAAAGAGAACCACACCCTGAACCAAGGACATAATCTTTGTCCCAGCCAGAGCCCTGATAAATTTATAAAGAAGCAGGGTCACGATGATAATGTCCAAAGAATTTACAAAAATGGTCCAAGGACTATCCACCAGCGACTGCCAAAACTTCGTATCGAACTGTGAAAATATACTCATACACTCGGCTCTATCACTTTCTATTCAATCCTCTACATTATATCATTTTTAAAGGATTTTTTCTGTAACTCTATCTAAAATTTTATGATAAAATAAAAGCATGACTATTAAAACTACTATGGGAATTTTAGCTGGTAAATCAGCTCATTTCGTCCTTTCAAAATTAGGACGTGGCTCAACTCTGCCAGGTAAAATTGCCCTCAAATGTGACCCAAACATCCTGGACACTATTGCCAAGGATTATGAAATTGTTGTTGTTACAGGTACAAACGGGAAAACCCTGACGACTGCTCTAACAGTTGGTATTCTTAAAGAAGCGTTCGGAGAAATCGTGACCAACCCAAGCGGTGCCAACATGATTACAGGGATTACCTCTACCTTTCTAACCGCTAAGAAGGCAAAATCAGGTAAGAAAATTGCTGTGCTGGAAATTGATGAAGCCAGCCTTCCAAAAATCACTGAGTACATCACACCAAGTCTCTTTGTTTTCACCAACATCTTCCGTGATCAAATGGACCGCTACGGTGAGATTTACACCACTTATCAAATGATTTTGGACGGAGCAGCCAAAGCTCCACAGGCGACTATTCTAGCTAACGGAGACAGCCCTCTTTTCAATTCAAAAGAGGTTCCAAATCCCGTTCAGTTTTATGGCTTTGATACTGAGAAACACGCTCCTCAGCTTGCCCACTACAATACAGAAGGAATCGTCTGTCCAAAATGCGAAAGCATTCTCCAGTATCAACTCAATACTTATGCCAACTTAGGTGATTATATCTGTCTAAATTGTGATTTCAAACGTCCTGAGTTGACCTATCGCCTGACTGACTTGACTAAGATTACCAATACTAGCTCAGAATTTGTTATCGATGGTCAAGACTATAAGATCAATGTCGGTGGTCTCTACAATATCTACAATGCTCTTGCTGCCGTCGCAGTTGCTGAGCATTTCGGTGTTGCAGCTGAGACTATCAAAGCTGGTTTTGAGAAAAGCCGTGCGGTCTTCGGACGACAAGAAACCTTCAAAATCGGAAATAAATCATGTACTCTTGTTCTGATCAAGAACCCTGTTGGTGCCAGTCAGGCTTTGGAAATGATTAAACTAGCTGACTACCCATTCAGTCTATCTGTTCTTCTCAATGCTAACTATGCTGATGGTATTGATACCAGCTGGATTTGGGATGCCAATTTTGAACTCATCAACGACATGGATATCACCGAAATTAATGCCGGTGGTGTCCGTCACTCGGAAATCGCAAGACGACTTCGTGTAACGGGCTACGATTCAGACAAGATTACCCAAGCTGAGAAACTAGAAGATATCATGAACTTGATTGAAAAACAAGACAGCGATCATGCCTACATCCTAGCTACCTATACTGCTATGCTTGAATTCCGTGAACTGCTTGCAGCTCGCCATGCTGTTGGAAAGGAGATGAACTAATGACTTATACCTCACTACAATCTCCTGACAAAGAAGATTACCGCTACGAACTCAACATTGCCCACCTCTATGGTAACCTCCTCAACACATACGGAGACAATGGAAATGTCCTTATGATTAAGTATGTCGGTGAAAAACTTGGTGCTAAGATGACCTTCGATATCGTCTCAGTCGGCGATGACTTTGACGACAATCACTATGACATGGTTTTCTTTGGTGGTGGCCAAGACTACGAACAATCAATCGTCGCTAAGGACCTCCCTAGCAAGCGTCAGCCTATTGACCGCTTCATCCAAAACGACAAGGTTATCCTCGCTATCTGTGGTGGCTTCCAGCTCTTGGGTCAGTATTATATTCAGGCTAATGGCGTCCGCATCGAAGGTATCGGAGTTATGGGACACTATACCCTGAACCAAGAAAATAACCGTTTTATCGGTGATATCAAAATTCACAACGAAGAATTTGATGAAACCTACTATGGTTTTGAAAATCACCAAGGCCGCACCTTCCTTTCTGAAGACGAAAAACCACTTGGAAAAGTCGTCTACGGAAACGGAAATAACAAAGAAGACGGTACAGAAGGCGTCCACTACAAGAATGTCTACGGAAGCTACTTCCACGGACCAATTCTCTCTAGAAATGCAAACCTGGCTTACCGCCTAGTCACAACAGCACTTAAAAACAAATATGGTCAAGATATTCAGCTTGCAAGCTATCAAGATATCCTAGGACAAGAAGTCGCTGAAGAATTCGGTGATGTCAAATCAAAAGCAGAATTTGAATAAAGAGAGTTTTTAGTGCTTTCCTTATATGATATTGCATGCCAGCGAATTCCACTCGCGAAAATTAGAAGATTTATTTTAGCAAAACATCTCTATTTGATTTCATTATAAATCAGGTTACTTTAAATTTTTAGACCTTTGGGAAATCCAGAGGTCTTTTAGTTTAGCTTTAATTACAAAACAAAAAAGGCTCTGGAATTTCCAGAGCCTTTCGCTCATTAATCAACAGTGATTATTTTTTAAGGTTGTAGAATGATTGCAAACCTTTGTATTGAGCGATTTCACCAAGTTGATCTTCGATACGAAGCAATTGGTTGTATTTAGCGATACGGTCAGTACGTGACAATGAACCTGTCTTAATTTGACCAGCGTTTGTTGCAACAGCGATGTCTGAGATTGTTGAATCTTCAGTTTCACCTGAACGGTGTGAAACTACTGCAGTGTATCCAGCTTCTTTAGCCATTTCGATAGCTTCAAAAGTTTCAGTCAAAGTACCGATTTGGTTAACTTTGATAAGGATTGAGTTAGCAGCACCTTCTTTGATACCTTTAGCAAGGTAGTCAGTGTTTGTTACGAAGAAGTCGTCACCAACAAGTTGTACGCGGTCGCCAAGACGTTCTGTAAGAGCTTTCCAACCGTCCCAGTCGTTTTCGTCCATACCATCTTCGATAGTGATGATTGGGTATTTGTTAACCAATTCTTCAAGGTAGTCAACTTGCTCAGCAGCAGTACGTTTAGCACCTGTTTCACCTTCGAATTTAGTGTAGTCGTAAACACCGTTTTCGTAGAATTCTGATGAAGCACAGTCGAAACCGATGAATACTTCTTCACCTGGTTTGTAACCAGCTGCTTCGATAGCTTTAAGGATAGTTTCTACTGCATCTTCAGTTCCTTCAAATTTAGGAGCGAAACCACCTTCGTCACCAACAGCTGTTTCAAGACCACGTTCTTTAAGGATTTTCTTAAGTGCGTGGAAGATTTCAGCACCGTAACGAAGACCTTCTTTGAAAGTTGGTGCGCCAACTGGCAAGATCATGAACTCTTGGAATGCGATTGGAGCATCTGAGTGAGATCCACCGTTGATGATGTTCATCATTGGTGTTGGAAGAACTTTAGCGTTGAATCCGCCAAGGTAGTTGTAAAGTGGCACTTCAAGGAAGTCTGCAGCTGCACGTGCAACAGCGATAGACACACCAAGGATTGCGTTAGCACCAAGTTTACCTTTGTTTGGAGTACCGTCAAGAGCGATCATAGCGCGGTCGATAGCTTGTTGATCACGAACATCGAAACCGATGATTGCTTCAGCAATGATGTTGTTAACGTTGTCAACAGCTTTTTGAGTACCAAGACCGTTGTAACGAGATTTGTCACCGTCACGAAGTTCAACTGCTTCGTGTTCACCAGTAGAAGCTCCTGAAGGAACCATACCACGTCCGAATGCACCTGATTCAGTGTAAACTTCTACTTCAAGTGTTGGGTTACCGCGTGAGTCAAGGACTTCGCGAGCGTAAACATCAGTAATAATTGACATTATAAATACTCTCCTTATGAGTTTTAATTTTTTACATGTTAATAATACCACAAAGTCATATTTGACGCAAATTAAAACAACACTTTTTTCAAAAAAGGAAAAATAGAGTATAATATTGATATCAATTTTCTGGAGGAATATTATGTCAGACTTGAATCAACGTTTGATGGAAAGTGCAAATGGAGGTCGCAAGATCAACCCAGACGAATTGCGTCATTTTCTTGGGACATACGCAGAGCGTGTTCTTTTAACTGTCTCTGCTCAAGATGCACGTACTGAGATTGTAAAGGAGAACTTCCAAGACATCCTCAATGATTTAAAAGAAAAATACACTCCTGTAAAAGTCAAACTCTCCCCTGCCCTATCAGACAGTCTGCAGATGACCTATCTAAAACTAACCAAGGATCAGGAGTTGACTTGCACTATCGTTGAAGAAATGGTCAGTCACGTCGATTTTGGGATCATGGTATTTACCGATCATGCGGTCAATATCGAAGATACTGATATCCATACCTTATACCCTGATATTTTCAAACAGGAAAAAACAGAAACAAAATCTGAGAAAAAAGGCTTCTGGTCTAAATTATTCGGAAACTAAAAGAAGAGGCTGGGACAAAAAAGTCCTAGCCTTCTTTTTTTTCTACCATTTGTCAAGTATATCAATGCTTTAAGCCCAAAAATAATATCAAGACAGTAGCCGTTACGTGGTTATTGTCTTATTTTTATTACTG
>NZ_JAFBEH010000035.1 GCF_016908645.1 Streptococcus loxodontisalivarius | reverse complement strand
TTAACAAGACACCTCTACTTTAGCATAAAGAAAAAGTAGTGAGTACTCTCTCCCGTCGGAGATTTCCTCACTACTAATCTTAGTATGTTTTTGTACCTTCTGTCAGCTAGCTCAACGAACTCATATCTATGATGGGGAATATTTCTATGCCCTCTGGGATATAGATCCTATTCAAAATGGTCACCTACTTTTGATTTCAAGAGAGCACCGTATGTCCTTTCAAGAGTTAACTCAGGACGAAAAGCTAGATTTATTAGCCTGTCAGGAAGAATTGCTCAATCTGTTTAAAGCTATGGGGAGGGATATCACTCTTGCTATCAATAATGCCGGTCTTATGGATCAGGGAACGCACTTCCACCAACACTTTATCCCAAGAGAAAAGTCTGATGGATTCTGGGAGAGTATCTAGCTGGAGAAGCGACCTTTTGATAAGAAGTCTTTCGAGGACTTGCTAGAGAAGACTGTTGACAGATAGCGAGTTTATCAAGAATTTTAAATAGATAAGGAGATAAAAGCTCCTTATTTTTATGCTATACTGTTAGTAATTTTAAGCAGGAGTGGATTTAGGATGCAGATTTTCTTTAATAGTATTTCAGGGATTTTGATTATTTTGCTAATGGTGGTATTAGGTTACATATTAGCTGAAAAGGGCTGGTTTGATGCGAAATCTTCTAATCTAATCGCAAGATTAGTGACGCAAATTGCCCTCCCTTGTTATATGATTCATACCATAACAGAGCGTTTTACAGCTAAGGAACTCTTGGAAATGTTACCGAATCTTAGTTTCCCTGCCCTATCAATGTTGCTCTTACTAGCACTTGCGGTGGCTATAGCGCAGCTATTTTCCGTAGAAAAAAGTCATAGAGGGCTTTTTACATCCATGTTTTTTAACTCCAATACTGTTTTTGTTGGGCTACCTATTAATCAAGCGCTTTTTGGAGATGACAGTATTCCCTATGTCTTGATCTACTATATGTGCAACACCACCTTCTTTTGGACGATCGGGACCTACCTCATTCAGCGAGATGGTCATAGGACAGCTGGCTTTAGTTGGAGAGAGAGTTTTGCTAAGATTTTCTCACCTCCACTTTTAGGCTTTTTCCTAGGATTGCTTCTAGTTTTGTTGGATATCAAGCTCCCTCGTTTTTTAGTGAGTGACTTAAGCTATTTAGGGAATCTAACTATTCCCCTGTCCATGATTTTTATTGGTTTATCTGTGTCAAAAGCAGGGCTTTCTCAGATGAAGTTCCAAAAGGGCCACTTACTCATCTTATTAGGACGCTTTCTGCTAGCTCCGCTCTTAATGATGCTTATTCTATCCATGACAGATCTTCCTGAACTAATGAAAAAGGTCTTTATTCTCCAGTCAGCCATGCCAGTAATGACCAATGCCCCTGTTGTGGCAAGGCTCTACGGTGCTGATAGTGACTACGCAGCTATCATGGTTACAGAGACAACTCTACTAACGCTACTGGTAGTTCCACTGTTAATGTTCATTATCTGATTTAAAGTGTTCAAAATTTAAAAAGTCTGAGTCTAGTTTGTTTTAGCTAGACTTTTTTGCTATTCAGTACATTTTTGAACACAAAAGTGTGTAAAGGTTGGTCTTTTATAAAAACGCTTTCAAAACTATAATAAGAGTGTAAAGAAAACAAAGGAGGAGAAAAAAGATGGGAATCTTACAATTTTTCTCACAAAACATTCTGCAAAAGCCAGCATTCTTCGTAGGTTTGATTGTATTAATTGGTTACATTCTACTTAAGAAAAAACCACAAGATGTCTTCGCAGGATTTATTAAAGCAACCGTAGGTTACATGATCTTGGATGTCGGTTCTGGTGGATTGGTTACAACCTTCCGTCCAATCTTGGCAGCCTTGAACACAAAGTTTCATATCGGTGCCGCAGTTATTGACCCATACTTCGGTTTGACAGCAGCAAATGAAAAGATTGCTGAAGAGTGGCCATCATTTGTAGGGGCTGCCGCAACAGCACTCTTGGTTGGATTCTTCTTTAACATTTTGCTTGTTGCTCTTCGTAAAATCACAAAGGTTCGTACTTTGTTCATTACTGGTCACATCATGGTTCAACAAGCTGCAACAATCGCTCTTATCCTCTTGGTGACTATCCCAGCCTTCAAGGATCTTGGAAGTGGTCTTGGATCAATTCTTATCGGTCTTCTCTGTGGTACTTATTGGGCAGTCAGCTCAAATATGACAGTTGAACCGACACAACGCTTGACAGGTGGTGGTGGATTTGCCATCGGTCACCAACAACAATTTGCGATTTGGTTCGTTGATAAAATTGCACCAAAACTTGGTAAAAAAGAAGAAAACTTGGATGACCTTAAACTTCCTGGTTTCCTAAACATCTTCCACGATACAGTTGTTGCATCTGCAACCTTGATGCTCTTCTTCTTTGGAGCGATTCTTCTTGTGCTTGGTCCAGATATTATGTCTGATCCAGAAGTTATTACATCAGGAACTTTGTTTGATCCAACAAAACAAAACTTCTACATGTATATTCTCCAAACAGCTTTCACCTTCTCAGTTTATATCTTCATCTTGATGCAAGGTGTTCGTATGTTCGTTGCAGAATTGACAAATGCCTTCCAAGGTATCTCAGCTAAATTGCTTCCAGGTTCATTCCCAGCGGTTGACGTTGCAGCGGCTTTTGGTTTCGGTTCAGCAGCTGCGCCACTCTTTGGTTTTGCAACTGGTTTGATTGGTCAATTGATTACAATCGTTCTCTTGATTGTCTTCGGAAGCCCAGTATTTATCATCACTGGTTTCGTTCCAGTATTCTTCGATAACGCAGCAATCGCCGTTTATGCTGATAAACGTGGTGGTTGGAAAGCAGCAGTTATCCTATCATTCATCTCAGGTGTTCTTCAAGTTGCTCTCGGAGCTGTTGCCGTATCACTTCTTGGTCTTGCTAGCTACGGTGGTTACCACGGAAATATCGACTTTGAAATCCCATGGGTACCATTTGCTTACATCTTCCAATATGGTGGTTACATCGGTCTTGCACTTGTCTTCATCTTCTTGCTTGCTATCCCACAAATCCAATTTGCAAAAGCAAAAGATAAAGAAGCTTACTATGCAGGTCAACTTCAACCTGAAGACTAAAATTGTAGATTAAAAAAGAAAAGTTTCATATTCACAAATTATAACGGAGGAAATTATTATGGTTAAAGTTCTTACAGCATGCGGTAACGGTATGGGTTCATCAATGGTTATCAAAATGAAAGTTGAAAACGCTCTTCGTCAACTTGGTGTATCAGACATTGAATCAGCATCATGCTCAGTTGGTGAAGCAAAAGGATTGGCATCAGGATATGATATCGTTGTTGCATCAAACCACTTGATCCATGAACTTGATGGTCGCACAAATGGTCACCTTGTTGGTCTTGATAACCTCATGGATGACAATGAAATTAAAACAAAATTGGAAGCAGTTTTGTAAAAAAAGTAGATAACGAGGGTGCTTTCAAGAAGATTGAAAGCACCTCAGTCTTTCAGGAAATTGTAAGCGATTCAATTTTGCTGAATAGTAAAAAGAGAAAGGAAATTTCATCATGAACTTGACACAAGCATTTACAGAAAATAACTCAATTCGCCTTGGGCTGACTGCTGAAGACTGGAAAGAAGCCGTTTATCTTTCAGTTCAACCTTTGATTGAATCAGGTGCTGTTACTGAAGAGTATTACCATGCTATTATTGAGTCTACTGAGCAACACGGTCCATATTATATTTTGATGCCAGGTATGGCAATGCCTCACGCACGTCCTGAAGCTGGTGTTCAACGTGATGCTTTCTCATTGGTTACTTTGACAAAACCAGTTCAATTTTCAGATGGTAAAGATGTTCAAGTCCTTCTAGCTCTTGCAGCAACTAGTTCAAAAATTCATACATCTGTTGCTATTCCACAGATTATTGCCCTCTTTGAATTAGAAAATTCAATTGAGCGTCTCTCTAATGCTAAAACACCAGAAGAAGTTTTGGCTATGGTTGAAGAATCTAAGAACAGTCCATATCTTGAAGGACTCGATCTTGATTCATAAGATAATAAGATTTCGAGATTTGATTTGACAAACTAAAATGAAAGTATGAGGTATCTATAAATGACAAAAACTCTTCCAAAATTGCAAGTTGCCCTTGACCACTCAGACCTTAAAGGTGCCATCACAGCAGCTGTTTCAGTTGGTGCTGAAGTAGATGTTATCGAAGCAGGTACTGTTTGCCTTCTTCAAGTTGGTAGTGAGTTGGTAGAAGTTCTGCGCAGCCTATTTCCAGAAAAAATCATCGTAGCAGACACAAAATGTGCTGATGCTGGTGGTACTGTCGCAAAAAATAATGCAGAGCGTGGAGCTGACTGGATGACATGTATCTGTGCAGCAACTATCCCAACTATGGAAGCTGCTCGTAAAGCTATCGAAGAAGTTAATCCAGAGCGTGGAGAAATTCAAATTGAACTTTACGGAGATTGGACTTATGAGCAAGCACAACTTTGGCTTGATGCTGGTATCTCACAAGCAATCTATCACCAATCACGTGATGCTCTCCTTGCTGGTGAAACTTGGGGTGAAAAAGACCTTAACAAGGTTGAAAAATTGATTGACATGGGCTTCCGTGTATCAGTTACAGGTGGACTTGATGTTGATACACTTAAACTTTTTGAGGGTGTTGATGTCTTTACATTTATCGCTGGTCGTGGTATAACTGAGGCAGCCGATCCTGCAGCAGCAGCTCGCGAATTTAAAGACGAAATCCGTCGTATTTGGGGGTAGAACCTATGGCACGTCCAATTGGTATTTATGAAAAAGCAACGCCAAAACATTTTACTTGGCTAGAACGCTTGAACTTTGCAAAAGAACTTGGTTTTGACTTTGTCGAATTATCAATCGATGAAAGCGACGAACGCTTGGCACGTCTTGACTGGACTAAAGAAGAACGCTTAGAAGTTGTCAAAGCTATCTTTGAAACAGGTGTTCGCATTCCAACCATTACTTTTAGTGGTCACCGTCGTTTCCCTCTTGGATCAAATGATCCAGAAAAAGAAGCGCGTGCGCTTGAAATGATGGAAAAATGTATCGAATTTGCTCAAGATATTGGTGTTCGTAATATCCAGCTTGCTGGTTACGATGTTTACTACGAAGAGAAATCTCCTGAAACACGTGCTCGTTTCATCAAAAACCTTCGTCAGGCATGTACATGGGCAGAAGAAGCACAAGTTATCTTGTCAGTAGAAATTATGGATGATCCATTTATCAACTCAATTGAAAAATATTTGGCAATTGAGAAAGAAATTGACTCTCCATACCTCTTCGTTTATCCAGATACAGGGAACCTTTCAGCTTGGCATAATGACATTTACAGTGAGTTCATGATTGGTCACCGTTCAATCGCTGCGCTACACTTGAAAGATACTTATCCTGTAACACATGAGTCTAAAGGACAGTTCCGCGATGTACCATTTGGACAGGGATGTGTTGATTGGGAAAATATGTTTGATGTGATTAAGCGTACTAACTACAACGGTCCATTCCTTATTGAAATGTGGTCAGAAAATTGTGAGACAGTTGAAGAAACTAAAGCTGCTATCAAAGAAGCTCAAGACTTCCTCTATCCACTTATTGAGAAAGCAGGTCTAAAATAATATGGCAAAATCATTGCAAGAAATGCGTGAACGCGTCTGTGAAGCGAACAAATCACTCCCAGTTCACGGTTTGGTAAAATTTACATGGGGTAACGTATCAGAAGTTGACCGCGAAGCAGGTTTGATTGTTATTAAACCTTCAGGAGTTGACTATGATTTGTTGACACCAGAGAACATGGTTGTAACTGACCTTGATGGTAATGTGGTCGAAGGCGACCTTAACCCATCATCAGATCTTCCAACACACGTTCAACTTTATAAAGCATGGCCAGAAGTTGGTGGTATTGTTCACACACACTCAACTGAAGCTGTTGGTTGGGCACAAGCTGGACGTGATATTCCATTCTACGGTACGACACATGCTGATTACTTCTATGGTCCAGTACCATGCGCCCGCTCATTGACAGCAGATGAAGTGAATACAGCCTACGAAAAAGAAACTGGTTCAGTTATTATCGAAGAATTTGAACGTCGTGGTTTGGATCCAATCGCTGTTCCTGGTATTGTTGTTCGTAACCATGGTCCATTTACATGGGGTAAAGACCCAGCGCAAGCTGTTTATCACTCAGTCGTTCTTGAAGAGGTTGCTAAGATGAACCGTTTCACTGAACAAATTAATCCACGAGTTGAACCAGCTCCAAAATACATTATGGATAAACATTATCTCCGTAAACATGGTCCAAATGCTTACTATGGACAAAAGGGCGATGCCCACTAAGATAACTCAAGGGTGACATGACATTATAAACTCTCCAACTGATTTTACACCTGAGAGACTTCCTTCCTAAAATTTACCTTAAGTCTTGATAAGCAGTCAATCAAGCACTTAATGGACAATAATTGATGAAAG
Source organism: Streptococcus loxodontisalivarius (assembly GCF_016908645.1). Taxonomy (GTDB): domain Bacteria; phylum Bacillota; class Bacilli; order Lactobacillales; family Streptococcaceae; genus Streptococcus; species Streptococcus loxodontisalivarius. Next base: position 17,424 of record NZ_JAFBEH010000035.1, on the reverse strand, counting down.
AGCGGCTAACCACCGCTCTTTCTTAATATTTTCAATCTTTTAGAAAATCCTGTGAAAATGAACATAAAGTGCTATACTAGAAGTAGCTTAATCTAAAATCAGACGATTTGAATCTGTATGAAAAAAATAGACAAGAAAGGAGATTTTATGGCTAAAAAAGTGACGATAAATGATATAGCCAAGCTAGTCGGCGTTTCAAAAGCGACGGTATCTTATTATCTAAATGGCAATTATAAAAAGATGTCCCTTGAAACCAAGGAAAAAATTCAACAAGTTATCGAATCAACTGGTTATCGCCCAAGCAAGATAGCACAGAGTCTAGTGACCAATGATACTCATACGATCGGAGTTGTTATTGCAGATATCACCAACCCTTTTATTTCTTCAGTAATCAAAGGAGTTCATGATACTTGCAAACAGAATGGTTACTCGGTTAACTTTGCCAACTCTGATAATGATATCCTCATAGAGCTTGATAATATTAACCGTCTTAATCAGCAAAATATTTCAGGTATTATTCTTGATTCTGTCGACGCTAACAATCCTTTTATCAAAACTTTGGATAATCAAAATCTAGTTATGGTCGATAGGCAAGCAGAGCAGTTGACAGTGGACACGGTAGTTTCTGATAACAAGGCCTCAACAGAGAAATTCTTAAGAGGAATGCTTGCAGCTGGTTATAAGGATTTTTATTTTGTGACCTATCCTATCCAAAATATTTCGACCCGTCAAAAGCGCTATGAAGGTTTTCAGTCTATCTGCGGAAATAATCCAGATAGGGTCATCTCTGTTTTAGATCCAGATGGGGCTGAGAAAGTTGCAGATATTATCAAAAATGCAGAGCAGAAACCAGCCTTTTTCACAATGAATGGTCCTACTCTTTTGACCTTCATGAAGTGGATTCAAAAAACAAACTATACCTATCCAGAAGATTTTGGTCTAGGTTCTTATGAAGATCTAGAGTGGATGGAAATCTTAAATCCCAAGGTTTCCTGCATTCGTCAAGATTCTTATCAGATTGGTTGTGTAGCAGCTGAGAGGTTGATTAGAAAATTACAGGACCAGGGAACTCATTTTGAACCCGAAATTATTGAAGTAGTCAATGATTTAGTCGTTAGAGAGTCCTATTAAAAAAAGTTAATTTAAATAATGAAAACGCTTGCTTTTTTGATAACTGAAATGCTATAATAACTATTGTAGAAAAGGTTAAACGATTAACCAGCACTGACCAAGATGATCTGAAAATGAAAAGTAGATTCCAGGTCATCCTATTTTTTGGAAATTTAGTTAACCGTTTAACGCAAAGGAGTCCGTATGAAGTTTGAAAAAATCTTATCTGATTCTCTAGAGTCTTGCTATTCAGTGGCTAGATTGCAGCATGGTGATGAGGATTTCCTCCTTGTCGCATCTGAAGTTGAGCAGTCTTGCTTTGCTTATAATTTAAATAATGAACTTGAACGAACTACTGTCTGGAATGAGGTTGGCGGAACCATGAGCATTATCCAAATTCCTGGAAGTTTGGATTTCTTAGCGACTCAGAAGTTCTATCCTGGCTTTGATGCAAAGGAATGTCAGATTGTTCAAGGAACTTACCAGGGTAACGGTAGTTGGAAAATCTCAAAAGTTGCAGACTTTCCTTACTTGCACCGTTTTGACTTGATTCAAGAAAAATCAGGTCGTATCCTCTTTGTTGGTTGTACAATTGCTAATTCAAAGGCTTTTGTTGAAGATTGGTCTGATAAGGGGAAAATTGTTGTCGGTGAGTTTGATTATCAGGAATCAAATCTTTTTAACTTGAAAGAATTGGCTCTTCGCCTTTTGAAAAATCATGGTTACTATGAGGTCAAGGAGGAAGGGTACTCCCTCATCACAGGTGTTGAAGGGATTCTAAAGCTGACTTACCCAGAGTATTCGGATAGTGGTGATTGGCGCTTGGATTTGATTTTCAATGAAGAGACTAGCGATATTGTTCAAGTTGACTTGGATGGTGATGGTCAAAAAGAAAATATCATTATCCAAGGTTTCCATGGAGATAGACTTCGAGTCTTTAATCAGGACTTTAGTCAGGAAATCTTCCATCATCCAGAAGCAACACCATTTGGTCATGCGATCTGGTCAGGAAATCTTTTAGGCGAGGATGTCTTTGTCTTCGGCTGGCGTTCTGGTAAGGCTGATTTGATGCTTTATCGTTACCAAGATCAAACTGTTGAGCCAGTTATGGTTGAGGCAGATTCAGCATCAAGTAACTGTTTGGCTTTTGAGAAAGATGGCAGAGCTTATATCTTCTCGGCTAACAACGGACGTCACCATGTCGCATTGTATGAGTTAATGAAGTAATCAATAAAGGAGGCTTTAAATGGCTAAAAAGAAAATTTTGGTAACAGGTATTGTCCCTAAAGAAGGTTTGACAAAATTGATGGCTGAGTATGATGTCACTTACTCAGATGGCGAACCATTTTCACGTGAATATGTCCTTGAACACTTGTCAGAGTATGACGGATGGCTCTTGATGGGACAAAAAGGTGATAAAGAGATGATCGACGCAGGTAAAAACCTTGAAATCATTTCTTTGAACGCAGTTGGTTTTGACCATGTAGATATCGAATATGCTAAGGAAAAAGGTATTGTAGTTTCAAACTCTCCACAGGCTGTTCGTGTTCCAACAGCTGAGATGACTTTTGCTCTTCTATTAGCTGCAACAAAACGTCTTGCTTTCTACGATAAAATTGTTCGTAATGGTGATTGGATTGATCCTAGTGAACGTCGCTATCAAGGTTTGGCTCTCGAGGGTGCCACACTTGGTATCTACGGATTTGGACGTATCGGTTCAACAGTTGCTGGTTTTGCGCAAGCATTTGGCATGAAAGTGCTCTACCATGATGCTTTCCGTCTTCCTGAAGATAAAGAAAAAGAACTTGGTGTGACCTATGTTGAGTTTGACGAATTGGTAGAAACATCTGATGTTATCACTATTCACGCGCCATCTCTTCCATCAACACGCCATAAATTTAATAAAGAAGTCTTCAAGAAAATGAAAAACCGTAGCTACCTTATCAATGCAGCTCGTGGTCCAATCGTTTCTGAAGAAGACCTTGTTGAAGCTCTTAAAACTGGTGAGATCGCTGGTGCTGGACTTGATGTCTTCGAATTTGAACCAGAAGTTTCTGAAGAACTTCGTGCCCTTGATAATGTTATCATGGCACCGCACGCAGGTACTGGTACAATCGAAGCTCGTCGTATCCTAGCAGAAGAAGCAGCAGAAAACATTATCTCCTTCTATGCTGGAAACCCAGTCAATGTTGTTAATAAATAAGATATTTTAGGGAGGGATTTCCTGGAGATTGGGAATCTCTTCTCTTAAAGATTAAAATGTAAACGCTTAACTTTTAATGTAAAGGTCCTTTTTAGGAAATAGGTAATCGTATGCTAGAAGCTTTGAAAAACTTTTTTGACGTCTTTGGTGCGGCAACAGTTGTGCCATTCATGATTTTTATTGTTAGTGTTTTCTTGAAAGTTAGTCCCCAAAAAGCCTTCTTCAGTGCCCTTCGTGCTGGGGTTGGTTTGACAGGGTTTGGTTGGATCATCAATGCCTTCTCACCAATGGTAACAACTTATATTCAACAAATGGTTGATACAACTGGTCTTAATCTTCCAATCGTTGATATCGGTTGGCAAACTGGTTCATTGACAGCCTTCTCATCAACAATTGGTTTGTCATTCTTTGTTATCGGTCTTGTAATCGAGTTGATTCTTTTCCTGATTGGCGTGACTCGCGTCTTTACACCAGCCAACCTTTGGAATAACTTTGGTTACATGATTTGGGGAACTTTGGCTTACCAAGTAACAAATAACTTTGCCTTGTCATTTGCCTTCATGGTCTTTGTTCTTCTTTACTCACTTATCCTATCAGAAGTAGTTGCAGACCGTTGGTCAGAATACTTTGGTGTTAAAAATGCCACTGTTAACTCAATTCACAATATCGAAACACTTGTTCCAGCCTTGATTTTGGACCCAGTTTGGAATCTCTTCGGTTTGAACAAAGTTAAATTGAATCCAGATTCACTTAAAGCAAAACTTGGTATCTTCGGTGAACCAATGACACTTGGTTTCATCTTGGGTCTCTTGATTGGTATTTTGGGAAGTCTTTCAAATCTTGGAAGCATTGAAGCTTGGGGTGGTATCCTTGGATTTGCCGTTGCACTTGCAGCCGTTATGACAATCTTCCCATTGATCACTGGTGTCTTCGCACAAGCCTTTGCACCACTTGCAGCTGCCGTTGAAAGTAACCGTAAATCAGAATCAGAAGCTGAATCTGATGTCGCAGATAAAAAACGTTGGTTCATCGCTGTTGACGATGGTGTTGGTTATGGTGAACCTGCAACAATCATCGCTGGTTTGATTCTTGTTCCAATCATGGTTGTTATCTCACTTATTTTACCGGGTAACCGTGCCCTTCCTGTTGTTGACTTGATTGCTATCCCATTCATGGTTGAAGCTATGGTTGCTATTACTAAGGGTAATATCCTTAAAACAATTCTTAACGGTGTTATCTGGTTCTCACTTGGTCTTTACGCAGCTAGCTACCTTGGTCCTATCTACACAGAGGCTGTTATGCAGTACGGTTCAGTTCTCCCAGCAGGTGTTGCTATTATCATGAGTTTCAACCTCTTGGCTCACCCATTGACAGCTCTTATCTTTATCGCTTGGGTATCAGGTAACCCACTTTGGATCGGTGTTACAATCGTTGTTTACCTTGTTGCACTCTTTATTCTTCGTACACGTCGTGAAGCTATCTATGCTTACCTTAGAAAGATGTCAGATAAAAACAGTGGCTTTGAAGGAAGCGCTGAAAAGATCATTATCAGTGAAGATTAATCTCATTTAATCAATATCGGAGGAAATTATCATGAAAAAAATCGATGGACACGCTCATATTTTACAAGAAGTTGCAGGTTTTAACGCAAAAGGACGTCATACAGCCCTAGGTAATGGTTACAGTATCTGGGATGACGGTGATCTTTTGAAATTGATTCCAGATGGTTATGGCGATAAGGATTTCACGGCAGAATCATTTATGAAACTCATGGATGAAAATGGTGTTGAAAAGGCAGTTATCCTTCAAGGTCACTTGAATGGTTATCAAAACTACTATACTTATCTCTCAATTAAACGTTACCCAGAACGCTTTATCGGAGCCTTCTCAGTAGACCCTTATGCTGACAATGCTATGAAAATTGTAGAACGTTATGTTGAAGTTCTCGGTTTCCGTGCTATCAAGTTTGAAATCAGTCAAGGTGGTGGTATTCACGGTTATCGTAGCAATGCACCATTCCGTTTAGATACAGATCCATACGTTTCTCGTATCTTGAACTATCTCTCAGATTATCCAGGTTTCGTTGTAACTGTTGACTATGGTAACTATGACCAAATTAGTCACCAACCACAAGCCTTTCCTAACCTTGCAAAAGCTTATCCAGAACTTGACTTTGTCATCTGTCACTTGTCATTCCCACACGCTGCGACACCAAATCGCCTCCGCAATGACCTTAGAATGTGGCAAGATTATGATAATATCTACACTGATATCTCAGCTATCCAAGATATCGATTCTCCAGAATCATTCCCATTCCCTAACTCACAAAAGAACATCCAAATCGCAAAAGAAGTTCTTGGAGCTAAACGTTTGATTTGGGGAACTGACTTACCATGGTCATCAACCTTCAACACTTATGAAGAATTGGCAACCTGGTTGGAAGCAGTTGATATCTTTAGCCAAGAAGAACTAGAAGATATCTTCTACAACAATGCACAAAAGGTTTACTTTAAACCAGAAAATGTAGAAGCTATCAGAAATGCAGAAGATCCTGTCACAAAAGACTTGAATCTATACTAAGATGATTAAGGTGCAGGTTTCACTGAAACTTGTACCTTTTTGTATAAGGAGATTGAAATGTCATATTTTTTGAGTGTTGATTATGGGGGAACAAATACTAAGGCTATTATCTTTGATGATAAAGGTCGTCAAATTGCCGTTTCAGCCTTTGCAACCCTAAAGATTGAAGAAGTGAGTGGTCAGCGTGAAGTTGACCTGGCAGAGACTTGGAAGGCTATCAGTAATGCCATCAAGACTGTTATCAAGAAAGCAGGAATTGCCTCTGATGAGATTTCTGCGGTAGCCTGTATCGGTCATGGTAAGGGACTTTATTTATTGGATAAGAATGGGCAAGAATTTACGAGAGGGATTTTATCGACAGATGGCAGAGCTCAGGAATTAGCTCAGCGATTTGAAGAAAAAGTCGATCAGATTTGGCCCTTGACTCAACAACATATCGTTGGTGTTCAAAATCCTGTTCTCTTAGCTTGGCTAAAAGAAAACAGAGCTGATATCTACCAACAAATCGGAGCAGTGCTGTCAGCGAAAGATTACGTCCGCTTTAAGCTAACTGGACGTATCAATCAAGAATTTGGAGATGCATCAGGTAACCACTGGATTAATTTCCAAACAGGAACTTACGATGATAAGATTTTTGATTTCTTTGGTATTCCAGAAATGCGTGAAGCTCTACCTGAACTGGTTGATTACGCCGAAATTGTTGGAGGAGTTTCTGAGGAGGTGGCTGATCAGACAGGTCTAGCAGTAGGAACTCCAGTTGTTGGTGGTTTGTTTGATATTGATGCTTGTGCCATTGGTTCAGGCGTTCTAGATGATGAGACCTTTAGTGTCATTGCAGGGACATGGAATATCAATACTTATCCTAGCAAAACAGCTGCAGGTCAAGCCAGTGGTCAGATGAATTCTTACTTTCCTAATCGAGATTTCCTTGTGGAGGCAAGTAGTCCAACATCAGCAGGTAATCTGGATGCTATGCTTAAGATGCTCATGTCTGAAGAAATTAAAAATGCTAAAGAAGCAGATCAGTCTATCTATGACAGTTTAGAAGTTTTTCTAGAAGAGACAGATGCTGCTTATCAGCCACTGATTTTCTTCCCGTTTTTATATGGTTCTACAATCGGTCAAGATGCGAGTGCCTGCTTCTTCGGCTTGAAAACAAGCTCAAGTAAATCTCAAATGATCAGAGCGGTCTATGAAGGCATTGCCTTTGCACACAGACAGCATATTGAGGATTTGATTGAGACACGTGGACAAAAACCAAATAGTATTCGTTTAACAGGTGGTGCAACTAATTCCAGAGCATGGATGCAGATTTTTGCTGACATTCTACAAACACCGATTGAGACAGTCGAAGGAACTGAGCTTGGCGGACTAGGCGGAGCCATTGCCTGCTTGCAGGCCAAGTCAGGTCTCAGCCTAGAAGAAGCAACAGCAGATATGGTCAGAGTCAAGGAACGCTTTGAACCAAATCTTTCCGAAGCTGCTGTTTATGACAAAAAATACAAGGTTTACAAAGATTTGCTAACAGCTATGGATCCAATCTGGCAATCTTTGCAGGTACTTGAAAACTTATAAGGAGAGCCTATGGTAAACAGAAAAGATTTAATTATTAACAGTATCGCCTTTCTAGACGACATGAATAAGGGGCAAGGACAGGTTACCTTTTTAGATAAGATTTCAGAACTTGGTCTTCACGCCTTTGAGGTTCGTCGCGAGTTTCTAAAGAATGGCAGAGCTGAACTAGAAGAAATTCGTCAAGCAGCAGATCAGAAGCAGATTAACCTCTATTTCAGTGTTAATGAAGATTTGATCCTAAATGATAAAATCAATCCACTTTTAGAAACACTTTTTGAAGAGGCGGAAGTTCTAGGAGCTCCCTTTATCAAGCTTAATACAGGTGATGCAAGCAAGGTCAGTCTAGCAGAATTGGAGACTCTTAAGGAAGTTCTAGAAGGTCCAATCGGTATTCGTCTTGAAAATAATCAGACACCAGGTCATGCCAGTCTGGCTAACTGTAAGCATATTACGGACTTGGTAGGGCAAGCAGGATTACCTATCAGCTTTGTCTTTGATACAGCCAATTGGATTTGGCTTGATGAGTCTATCGAAGAAGCAAGAGAGCAACTTGAGTCTGTAACGAGCTATCTCCACTGTAAAAATTATCAGTTAGAAGATGGTCAGCCTAGAGTTGCCAACTATTATGATGGCTTGATTGATATTGAAGCCTTAGAAAGTGGATTTTCACATTTGGATGCTGTCGCCTTTGAGTACCCAGCATCCTTTGAACAATTAAAAGCCGATGTAGCTCGTTATCTTGGATAATTAAAAGGATGTGAAGTTGAGACATACGATCACCTAAATTTCTAGTTGATCAGTTGGTCTCGACTTTTTTCTTGGATTAACTTAAGAGTGTTTGAATTATTCTGAAAAAATGTTATACTGATAGGATGAAACCCTTTTCAGATAAGGAGAGAGAACGTGATTATACTTGATAATAAAAGCTATGATCTGTTAGCTTATTTGATAAAATTAGAAGAGCCAGAGACTATTATGGCTATTTCCAAGCACCTTAATCAGTCACGACGTAAGATTTATTATCACTTGGATAAGATTAATGAAGCACTACCAGTTGATGTTGATCCGATTGTATCTTTTCCGAGGATTGGTATTGTTCTAACAGAGGAGCAGAAGCAAGCCTGTCAAGCAATCTTAGACGATTTATGTGATGACAGCTACGTGATGAGTATTGAAGAACGTCTGCAATTGATTGAAACCTTTATTGCCATTTCAACAGAGCGCGTGACCATCGAACGTTTGATGCAACTAACTCTCTTATCACGCAATACTGTTCTCAATGATCTCAATACCATTCGAAATAAATTGACGCTTGAAGAATACAGTATTCGACTTCAGGTGACAAAGGCTAGAGGTTATTATCTAGACTGCCATCCCTTGTCCAAGATTCAATATATCTATCGTCTTTTATTTGATATATACAGCAAGGGCAGTCGAAATTTTATCGATATTGTTGAAGAGCGCTTGATTGACTTTGCAGGCTATAAGCAGTATTTTTCAGAAGAATTACTTGACTATCTCAGAAAGAGTTTGACCTCTGCCAATCAAAGACTTGGTAAAAAGCTTAATCCGCAAGATAGACGTTTTATGTTGCAGATTCTCCCTTATCTTCTCATGTCCTACCGTAATACTGTTATGACAGCTCAAGAGAGAGATGAGGTCGAACGAGACTTTAGTTTGACGAGACAGAAAAAAGAATATCAGCTAGCTGAGGAAATTGCGGCAGGCGTTGAAGAAAACTTTGATTTTCAGATGGATGATATCGAGATCAGCTTGATCGCTATGCTATTATTGTCCTATCGAAAAGATAGTGATAACCATCTAGACAGTCAAGAGTATGACCGTATGCGTCAAGTTCTGACTCAATTTTTGGAGACTTTGAAATCACGCTATCATTTACATTTTAAACATCAGGATGAACTCCTCAAGCAGTTGATGACTCACAGTAAGGCTCTTTTATACCGCAAGACCTATGGTATTTTATCGGGAAATCCTTTGACAGATCATATTAAGGAGAAGTATGAAAATCTTTTTCTCATGGTATCGTCTTGTATTGATATTCTAGAAAATGCTTGGTTTATCCGCTTGTCTGATGATGATATTGCTTATTTTGTTGTCCATATCGGAGGCGAAATCAAGCAGTCTCAAGAGCAGACTCAGGAGAAAAAACGAGTTGTTATTGTCTGCGATGAAGGGATCGCTATCAAGAAACTTCTCCTTAGTCAGTGCAGTCGCTACCTGCCTACTTGTGATATTGAAGCTGTTTTTACAACGGAGCAGTATCAGAGTGTTCTCGATTTAATGACCGTCGATTTTATTATTTCGACAGGAGATTTGATTCGGGCAGACTTCCCTGTTATCACTGTTTCTCCTATACTGACTGATGAAGATGTGATTCGTCTCATTCGCTTTGCTAAACGTCAGGGACAGGAAGTAGGGCAGGATTTTGAAGTGTCTTTGGAAAAATTGCTGACGCAGTATGTTGAAGATGATAGAGATCGCTATGCTCTTAAACTACAAATTGAAAAGTTAATCAACCACGAATTGATGGAAGATATTTTAGATAACAGGGAATATCGGATAGACTAGATAGAGAAAATGAGATTTTAGAAGAATTTTCTAAGGTCTCTTTTCTTGTGTTCAGTGTTGTTAAAAGAAATGATACTCAGTACAATCTTGAACACAAAAGTGTGTATTTCTTGGTCTTTTATGTAAGCGTTTTTAGTACTATACTAATAGTGTAGAAAAAATAAGAAACAAAATTTGGAGGAAAAACAAATGGGTAAAGTACAAGAAATTACACGTGAATCATGGATCCTCAGCACATTCCCAGAGTGGGGAACTTGGCTCAATGAAGAAATCGAAGAAGAAGTTGTCCCAGAAGGCAACTTTGCTATGTGGTGGCTTGGTAACTGTGGTGTTTGGATTAAAACTCCAGGCGGTGCCAATGTTGTTATGGACCTTTGGGCAAACCGTGGTAAAGCAACTAAAAAAGTTAAAGACATGATTTGGGGACACCAAATGGCTAACATGGCTGGTGTTCGTAAACTTCAACCAAACCTTCGTGTTCAACCAATGGTTATCGACCCATTTGCTATCAACGAACTCGACTACTACCTTGTATCACACGTTCACTCAGACCACATGGATATCTCAACATCAGCAGCTATCCTTAACAATCCAAAACTTGACCATGTTAAGTTTGTAGGACCAAGTGGCTGTGCTGACATCTGGAAAGGTTGGGGTGTTCCAGAAGAACGCATCCAAGTTGTAAAACCAGGTGATACTTTCGAATTTAAAGATATCAAAGTGACAGCAGTTGAATCATTTGACCGTACATGTCTTGTAACACTTCCAATCGATGGTTATGAAGAAAATGGCAACAGCCTTAAAGGACTTCCAGTAAGCGATGACCTCATGGCAAGCAAAGCTGTTAACTATATCTTTGAAACTCCTGGTGGAACAATCTACCATGGTGCTGACTCACACTTCTCAAACTACTTTGCAAAACACGGTCGTGACTTCAAGATTGACGTTGCTATCAACAACTACGGTGACAACCCAATCGGTATCCAAGACAAGATGACTTCAATCGACCTTCTTCGTATGGCTGAAAACCTTGGTGCAGAAGTTATCATCCCAGTTCACTACGACATCTGGTCAAACTTCATGGCTTCAACAGATGAAATCATCGAGCTTTGGAAAATGCGTAAAGAACGCTTGCAATACAAATTCCACCCATTCATCTGGGAAGTTGGTGGAAAATACACTTACCCACAAGACAAAGACAGAATTGAATACCACCACCCACGTGGATTTGATGACTACTTCTTGGAAGATTCAGATATCCAATTCAAAGCTCTCTTGTAATCTTGAGGAAAAGGTTAGTTGTTCCTACTAACTCAATTCTACTACTTAATTGCTCAAACCATATCCGCATGTCGCACGATGTGCGGATATTTTAAACGATATTATTTTTCTTGTCCCACATGACATTAAACTGTTCATTATCATCTAAGAGTAAAAGAAGTGATGGTCTTTACGCTTTCATTTAAGCTAAAGAGTCTATTCTTTGGCATATGATCATAACTTCTTACATCTTAGAATAGTGACCATTTGAGGAGGTCTTCCATGTCAAATTTATCAGTTAATGCTATTCGTTTCCTTGGTGTAGATGCCATTGAAAAATCAAAATCAGGTCACCCAGGTGTTGTTATGGGTGCTGCACCAATGGCTTACAGCCTTTATACAAACCATGTCCATGTGACACCACAGGTGCCAAACTGGATTAACCGCGACCGCTTTGTTTTGTCAGCAGGACACGGCTCAATGTTGCTTTACGCTCTTCTTCACCTTATTGGTTATGAAGATGTTTCTATTGAAGAGATTAAAAACTTCCGTCAATGGGGTTCTAAAACGCCTGGTCACCCAGAATTTGGTCACACACAGGGTGTGGATGCAACTTCTGGACCTTTGGGACAAGGTATTTCAACTGCCGTAGGTTTTGCTCAAGCAGAGCGTTTCTTGGCAGCTAAGTACAATAAAGACGGTTTCCCAATCTTTGATCACTACACTTATGTAATTGCAGGTGACGGTGACTTCATGGAAGGTGTATCTGGTGAGGCTTCATCATACGCAGCTAAACAGAATTTGGATAAATTGATTGTTCTTTACGATTCAAATGATATCTGTTTGGATGGTGAGACAAATGATGCCTTTACAGAAAATATCCGTGCTCGTTATGAAGCTTACGGATGGCATACAGCACTTGTTGAAGATGGTACAGATGTCAATGCCATCAGCCTTGCTATTGAAGAAGCAAAATCAGCAGGTAAACCAAGTTTGATCGAAGTTAAGACAGTTATCGGTCACGGTGCTCCAACTAAAGGTGGTACTAATGCAGTTCACGGTGCTCCACTTGGTGCAGAAGAAACTGCTGCAACTCGTGAAAATCTTGGTTGGGATTACGCCCCATTTGAAGTTCCTGAAGAAGTTTATGCAGACTTCAAAGAAAATGTTGCTGATCGTGGACAAGCAGCCTACCAAGCTTGGTCAGATCTAGTTGAGCAATACCGCAAAGAATATCCAGAAGAAGCTGCACAGGTTGATGCTATCATCCAAGGAGAAGATCCAGTAACAATCACGGAAGCAGATTTCCCTGTTTACGAAAATGGCTTCTCACAAGCAACGCGTAACTCATCGCAAGATGCTATCAATGCTGCAGCTGCAGTTCTTCCAACCTTCCTTGGAGGATCTGCTGACCTGGCTCACTCAAACATGACTTACATCAAAGAAGATGGCCTTCAAGATGCTGAGAACCCACTTAACCGCAATATTCAATTTGGTGTTCGTGAATTTGCTATGGGTACTGTATTGAATGGTATGGCACTTCACGGTGGACTTCGTGTTTACGGTGGTACATTCTTCGTCTTCTCAGACTATGTTAAAGCAGCTATCCGTTTGTCAGCACTTCAAGGTTTGCCAGTGACTTATGTCTTTACTCACGATTCAATCGCTGTTGGTGAAGATGGTCCAACTCACGAACCAATTGAACACCTCTCAGGTCTTCGTGCAATTCCAAACTTGACTGTACTTCGTCCAGCAGATGCACGTGAAACACAAGCAGCATGGCACTACGCATTGACTAACCAATCAACTCCAACTGCTCTTGTCTTGACGCGTCAAAACTTGGAAGTTGAAGAAGGATCAAGCTTTACATCAGTTGCTAAAGGTGCTTATGTCACTTACGAATCAGGTCCAGACTTTGACACAATCATCTTAGCGTCAGGTTCAGAGGTCAACTTGGCAGTCAAAGCAGCTAAAGAATTGGTTGCTCAAGGTGAAAAAGTTCGTGTGGTTTCAGTACCATCAACAGACCTCTTTGATGCACAGTCAGATGAATACAAAGAAGCAATTCTTCCAAATGCAGTCCGTCGTCGTGTCGCTGTTGAAATGGCTGCAACACAACCATGGTACAAGTATGTTGGTTTGGATGGAAAAGTTCTTGGAATCGATACTTTCGGAGCATCAGCACCAGCTGCTGAAGTTATCGAAAAATTCGGTTTCACAGTTGACAATCTTGTCAACCTTGTCAAAAGCTTGTAATGTAATATAAGAGTCTTATACAGTAAGATTTTCCCAGTTGAATTAGTCTATCTTTCTACTCCCTTTGATAGGCTAATCTAAACTGGGAAAACTTATACTAATGCAAGTGATGAAAATCACAAAACTATAAAGTGAGGGTAATAATGACAAATTACGATAGTAAAGAGTATTTAGATAAAGTAGATGCCTGGTGGCGAGCAGCCAATTACATTTCTGTAGCTCAGATGTATTTGAAAGACAATCCATTACTTCGTCGTCAAGTTAGTAAAGATGATGTTAAGGTACATCCGATTGGACACTGGGGAACTATTTCAGGTCAAAACTTTATTTATGCACATTTAAACCGTGTCATTAATAAATATGATTTAAATATGTTCTATATTGAAGGACCAGGACACGGTGGGCAAGTCATGGTATCTAACTCGTATATTGATGGATCTTATACTGAGCGTTATCCAGAGATTACGCAAGATGAAGCTGGTTTGAAACAACTTTGCAAAATCTTCTCATTCCCTGGAGGAATTGCATCTCACGCTGCTCCTGAAACGCCAGGGTCAATTCACGAAGGTGGGGAACTTGGTTACGCCTTGTCACACGCAACAGGTGCTATCCTAGATAATCCAGATGTCATTGCTGCGACGGTTATTGGAGATGGTGAGGCTGAAACTGGACCACTTAATGCAGGCTGGTTCTCAAATACCTTCATTAATCCTGTAAATGATGGAGCAGTATTACCAATCCTTTACCTAAATGGTGGTAAAATTCACAATCCGACTATTTTAGAGCGTAAGACAGATGAAGAATTGACGCAGTACTTCAATGGTCTTGGTTGGAATCCTTACTTTGTAGAAGGAACTGATCCTGAAAAAGTGCATCCAGAAATGGCAAAAACTTTGGATACAATTATTGAAGAAATTCGTGCTATTCAAACTGAAGCTCGTAAAGGAGCAGCTGAAGATGCTAGCCAAGCAAAATGGCCAGTTATGATTGTACGTATTCCAAAAGGTTGGACTGGACCAAAAGAATGGAATGGTGAACCAATTGAAGGTGGTTTCCGTGCTCACCAAGTTCCAATTCCAGTTGAAGCAGGTCATATGGAACATATTGATCATTTGACAGGCTGGTTGAATTCTTATCGCCCAGAGGAACTTTTCGATGAAAAAGGTTATGTTAAGGAAGAAATTCGTGCGATTTCACCAAAAGGTGATCGTCGTATGTCAATGAACCCAATTACAAATGCAGGTATTGTTAAGAAGCTTGATTTGGCTGATTGGAGAAAGTACGCTCTTGATACTTCTATTCCTGGTAACATTATGGCCCAGGATATGATTGAATTTGGTAAATACGCTGCTGACTTGGTTAAAGCTAACCCAGATAATTTCCGTATTTTTGGTCCAGATGAAACAAAATCAAATCGTTTGAATGAAGTCTTTAAAGCAACAAACAGACAATGGTTGGGACGTCGAGACGAATCTTATGATGAATGGCTCTCTCCAGCAGGTCGTGTCATTGATTCTCAATTATCAGAGCATCAAGCAGAAGGTTTCTTGGAAGGTTATGTTTTAACAGGTCGTCATGGTTTCTTTGCTTCATATGAGTCATTCTTGCGAGTAGTTGATTCAATGATTACCCAACACTTCAAATGGTTACGTAAATCAAAAACACATACTGACTGGCGTAAAAACTATCCAGCGCTTAACTTGATTGCAACATCAACAGTGTTCCAACAAGACCACAATGGTTATACTCACCAAGACCCAGGATTATTGACTCATTTGGCAGAGAAAACACCAGAATATATCCGTGAGTATCTTCCAGCTGATACAAACAGCCTCTACGCTGTTATGGAAAAAGCTTTGGCTGCGGAAGATAAAGTTAATGTGATTGTAACATCTAAACATCCACGTCCACAGTTCTACTCAGTTGCTGAAGCAGAGGAACTTGTTAAAGAAGGATACAAAGTAATCGATTGGGCTTCAAATGATAATGGACAAGAACCAGATGTTGTCTTCGCTGCAGCTGGAACAGAGCCTAATTTGGAAGTTCTTGCAGGTATCTCAATTCTCCATAAAGCATTCCCAAACATTAAGATTCGTTTTATCAATGTTGTAGATATTTTGAAACTTCGTTCACCTAAAGTAGATCCACGTGGTTTAACGGATGAAGTCTTCAATCAACTCTTTACTACAGATAAACCAATTGTCTTTGCTTATCATGGTTATGAGGGACAAATCCGCGATCTCTTCTTTGATCGTGATAACCACAATGTTTATATTCATGGTTACCGTGAAAATGGTGATATTACAACACCGTTTGATATGCGTGTTCTTTCAGAAATGGACCGCTTCCACATCGCTAAGGATGCTGCACTTGCTGTACTTGGTGATCAGGCAAAAGACTTTGCTGATAAGATGGATGAAACGATTGATTTCCACAATACTTATATCCGTGAAAATGGAGATGATATCCCAGAAGTGCTTAACTGGAAGTGGGAAAATATTAACTAGATAAAGGATAATCAAACTATCAGATCTCAAATAAAGAAAGTACAGCTTTCTTAGGATTTGCTGATTGTATCTTGAAAATAGGCTGAGGTTTTCTCAGTCTATTTTTGCGTTTCTATAACTTTAATTTATAGCTAGCTATAAGAAAGAGAAATAGCTAGAAATCTTGATATAGAGGGTTTTATAAACTATAATTTTAAGTAAATCAACTTTTGAAGGAGAGATTTCTATGGCAGATTTAAAAACAATTTATCAAACACTAAAAGCGGCAAAATGGGTGGATTTGACACATCAGATTGATGAGAATAGTCCTCATTTTCCTGCCCTACCTGCTCTTGAGAAGAAGCAGCTATTTAGCTTGGATGATGGTTTTCTCGTTCAGCAATTTTCAGTTGTTGGTCAATATGGTACGCACATTGATGCACCGATTCATTTTGTTGAAGGTGGTCGCTGGTTGGATGAGATTGCTCTCAAGGATCTCCTCTTACCACTTTATGTGGTGGATCTTTCGCAGAAAGTCGCAGAAAATCCTGATTATCAGATTAGTAAGGAAGATCTGTTGGCTTTTGAAGAAGAGCATGGACAGATTGAAGCGGATAGTTTTGTTGCTTTCCGCAGTGATTGGCACAAGCGTTGGCCGAGTCAAGACGCTATTCGAAACTTGGATGAAAATGGTGTTCAACACACGCCAGGTTGGTCACATGAAGCGCTGCAGTTCCTGATTGAGGAACGTCAGGTTAAGGCAGTTGGACATGAAACTTTGGATACAGATAGTGGTGTGACTGCTGCGGCAAATGGCGGAGCTCTGTTAGAAGAATACTATTTATTGGAGCAGGATCGCTTCCAATTGGAAGTTTTGGCAAATCTGGATCAAGTTCCAGCGACAGGAAGCCTGATTTCAATTGCTTTCCCTCATTGGGAAAAAGCTTCTGGCTCACCAGTTCGAGCTATTGCGATTTTACCAGAATAAAAATAGGAGGCTGGGCAAAAACTAGCTTCAGAATAGAAAAAACGAGCACTTCCGCAGTCGGAGATGCTCGTTTTCCAATGTCATGGTTTATAATTATAATAACCACAAAACAACTAGAAAGCCATGACCATGTATAAAGAGTATAACACAAATCAACTTAGTTTAGAACTAAATCTTGCCTATGATATTCCTATGACACACGAGGCTAGACTCATTAGTCTTTTTGTGGATAGTATTCCTAGTCACATTTTACTGGAAGACAAGTCTCATACTGGTCGCCCTGCCTTCCATCCTGCCATGCTCCTGAAAATGACTCTCTTTGCTTATGCCCGTCAGGTCTTCTCTGGTCGTAAAATGGTACAGATGAACGAAGAAGT
>NZ_JAFBEH010000034.1 GCF_016908645.1 Streptococcus loxodontisalivarius | reverse complement strand
GCTTTAGCTGCTGCAACGAGCTCTCCGATTGGTCAACTCAAAAAGTGGATTTAGGACTTTGAAAATTGTTTCCGAGGATTACTTGACACAAACTTTTAGGATTGATTTCTGTTTGGCTAGATTTTTTCTGATATAATAGTAGAAAGATACCATTTCAGGAGGAAAGTGCTATGGTAGAGACAAGATTATACATTGCTCGTCACGGAAAGACTATGTTTAACACGATTGGTCGTGCTCAGGGTTGGTCCGATACGCCCTTGACGGCTCAAGGTGAAGAAGGAATTCGTGAGCTTGGGCTGGGTCTGAGAGAGGCAGCTATTCCTTTTAAGGCAGCTTTTTCGAGTGACTCAGGTCGTACTATCCAGACCATGGACATTATCTTGGCTGAGAGCCACAATCAGAGCCTTCCCTACCAGCGTGATAAGCGCATCCGTGAGTGGTGTTTTGGCAGCTTGGATGGCGGCTATGACGGCGAGCTCTTTAATGGCGTCCTTCCTCGTACCAAGGCTTTTGAAAATGGGCGTAGCCTGCAAGAAGTTTCTTGGCAAGAAATTGCAGATAGTCTGGTTGAGGTTGATACTGCAGGCTGGGCAGAGCCTTGGGAAGTTCTCAGTCAGCGTATCTATGATGGCTTTGAAGCTATTGCAAAATCAATCGAAAAGAGTGGTGGTGGCAATGCTATTGTGGTCAGTCATGGGATGACTATTGGGACCTTCCTCTGGTTGATTGATAACAGTTATCAGAAACAATTTATCGACAACGGCAGTGTTTCTGTCGTCACATATAAGGATGGTAAGTTCAGCATCGACAGTATCGCTGCTCTGTCTTACCGAGAAGCAGGGAGAAAAATCATTCAAGATGAGAAAAAAGCTTAGTTTAGGAATGGGCTTGCTAGTAGCGGCAGTCCTCTTAGTTGTTGTCGCAGGACTTTTGCTCTTGTCACGTTTTGGCAATAGCGGAGCTTCTGAGACTGCGACCTCTAGTTCATCAAGTCAAACAAATCAAAGCTCTACTAGTTCGTCTACTAGCGCAGCGGATTTACCAAAAGTGTCATCATCAGACTGGGACTTGGTCTTGGTCAATCGTGACCATATCACAGCTGAGATGAATCCAGAAGTGACAGAGGTCTCAGGAATCTATGTGGACTCACGTATCGCAAGTAATGTTGAGGAATTCTTAGCAGCAGCGCAGGCAATCGACAGCTCAGAACACTTGATTTCAGGTTACCGCAGCGTTGCCTATCAGGCGGAACTCTTCCAATCCTATGTGGATCAAGAAATGGCAGCAGATCCAAGTCTAACGACAGAAGAGGCTGAGACCAAGGTTAAAACCTATTCGCAGCCAGCAGGAGCTAGCGAACACCAGACAGGGCTTGCTATCGATATGTCAACCGTTGACAGCCTGAATGAGTCTGATCCTAGCATTGTAGCTCAGCTCAAGGAGATTGCTCCTCAGTATGGCTTTGTTCTTCGTTTCCCAGAAGGCAAGACCGATTCGACAGGTGTTGGCTACGAGGACTGGCACTTCCGCTATGTCGGTAAGGAATCAGCTGAGTACATGACGAAGCATAATCTCACCTTGGAAGAATACATTGCAGAATTGAAGGAGAATGGACAGTGAGGCGCAGATTAAAACTACAAGTGTTCGGTGGCTTAGTGGCGCTCTTCTGCATCTTTTTAGTCCTGCCTCTGCTATTTCACAGCTCGACACCAAATGCTCGAACGACCGTCAAAACAGCCTACGACCAGACGGCTTTCTTTAAGAAAATAGCTCCGCAGGCACAGAAGTTATCTCAGAGTTATGGTGTCAAGGCTTCGGTCATTATGGCACAGGCTGCGCTAGAATCTGACTACGGAACTGACCTTCTTGCGGCTAAGTATTACAATTTATTAGCCACCAAGGCTAGCGCAGGTCAACAATCCATCAAGATGAGCCGCACAGAATATGTTGGTAGCAATGAACTCAGTATCAAGAGTGATTTCAGAGTCTATGCAGACTGGACAGCCTCGCTTAATGATTATATGGCTCGCTTGAAGGCAGGTGAGTTTGGCAAATCAGGACTCTACACAGCCCTAGCCACAGCAGATAACTACCAAACAGCTATCCAAGCCTTCCAAGAATACGAATACACAAGCGACAGCAATTACAGTAAAAACTTAAAAACAATTATCGAAACCTACAACTTGGTGGACTACGATAGTTGATTGAAGGAAATCTAGAATCATGTTCTAGGTTTTTATTTTTTTCACATTTTCTATTGACAGATATATCGCACTGCGATATACTTATATCGAATCAAGATGTAACGTATCTCGATATATCGAAGGAGGATATATGGATAATAAACTAAGACGTGTTTACGTTCCCATGACAGAGTCTGCTTTCTATATTCTTTTTGCTCTGCAAGAAGAAAGACATGGTTACGACATTACACAGGAGACAAAGAAATTAACTGGAGGTCAGGTGGTTATCAGCCCTGGGACCATGTATGGCACCTTGTCTAAGATGGAAAAGGATGGCTTGATTGTTCTTGTTGGCGAAGAAGGTAAGCGAAAGCTCTATCGGATAACCGAGTTAGGTAGAGAGTTTTTAAATTTAGAATTGGCACGCATTGAGCGCTTGTATCAAAATAGTAAGGGAGAAAGCTATGGCAACTAAAACAGAAGTGAAGCAATTTTGGATTACAGACTTTGATGAAGAGGCGGCTTATTTAAGAGAGATGCACCAAAAAGGCTGGAAGTTTGTCAAAGTTCGCGGTTTCTTTTATCATTTTGAATCTTGTCAGCCAGAGGATGTTGTTTACCAAGTTGACTTTAAAGGTAGAAAAAATGGTTCAAAAGCTGACTATCTTCAATTATTTGAAGATTACGGTTGGGAGTATGTGACAGATTTTAATAAATTCTCTTATTTCCGTAAATCAGCTGCTGATGGCGATACAGAGATTTATAATGATATGGAAAGTAAGTATAAGATGGTTAAACGAATCTTTAGAGATAGATTTGTTTTCTCTCTAATTCTGTATATTTTTGCGCTTACGGTGACTTCGAGTGATGTTTTTCCGATAATAGTCGCTATAACATTTATTTATTTTTCTATGGTGGCTTATGTTCTTTACCGTTTTTATCAGTTGAGAAAAAGATTGAAAAGTAACCTCTAGTAGAAAAATGTGAGTGGCAAGTTTTGGAGGGGATTTGTGATGAAAAGTTATAAATATTTGGATGCCTATCATTTGGATAAGATGGAATCTTATTTTCGCCAGATGCATCAAGCTGGTTATGCTTTGAAAAATATTGGGATGATGGGAAAACTGACATTTGAAGCTTGCAAGGCAGAAGATGTCGTCTATCGCTTTGATTTGCAAAAGCAAGCGGCGATGGATTTAAATAAGGCCTATATTCAAACCTATCAGGATGCTGGTTGGGCGCTTGTTCCCATAGACTACCAAGGTGTAATTTTGTTTAAAAAAGGAGCAGCTGGTATCGATAATCCGAGTGAACTGGAGATTTATAATGATGACGCCAGCCGCTTTGAATACGAAAAGCTTCTCTTGAGGCGTTCCCTAACACCTGGTATTGTTAGCTTGATAGCTCCTGGTATGCAGATTTATATTTCGTTGATAAACAATGAGAGACATGGTGCCCTTTGGTGGGGATTGTGGGGAGTTATCCTTTTATTGGAGCTTCTTTGGCTTCTTTATTATTGGAAAAAGCTCCGCGACTTGAAGAAAAGCTATCTTTCTAGGTCTTAAGATGTATTTTTAGCACTCTTATAAAAAGAGTGCTAATTTTTTGGTTTTTTGACTTGACTTTGTCTTTCTTAGGAGTATAATAGAGTCATAAGTTAGCAGTCGGATATAAAGAGTGCTAATAAGAAGCGGAGGTGACGTTTCAATGATCACACAACGTCAGAATGACATCTTGAATTTGATTGTTGAGATGTTCACACAGACGCATGAGCCGGTTGGTTCCAAGGCACTTCAAGAGTCCATCTCTTCGAGCTCGGCAACGATTCGAAATGATATGGCAAAACTTGAAAAACTTGGTTATCTTGAAAAAGCTCATACTTCTAGTGGGCGCATGCCTAGTCGAGCTGGTTTTCAATACTTTGTTCGTCATTCGCTCAATCTTGATAGTATCGATGAACAGGACGTCTATCAGGTCATTAAGGCATTTGACTTTGAAGCCTTTAAGCTAGAAGATATTCTGGATGCGGCGGCTAAATTGCTGGCGCAGATGACAGGTTACACCGCTGTTGTTCAGGATGTTGAGCCGACCAGCCAACGTTTGACTGGCTTTGATATCGTGCAACTCTCCAGTCACGATGCTCTAGCTGTTCTCAGTTTAGATGAGTCCAAGCCAGTTACCGTTCAATTTGCCATTCCTAAGAATTTCCTAGCTAGGGACTTGCTTCGTGTTAAGACTCTGGTGTCAGAACGTCTGCTTGATAAGACGGTCATGGATATTCATTATCGTCTGAGAACAGAGATTCCTCAGATTGTTCAGAAGTATTTTACAACGACGGACAATGTTTTGGATCTCTTTGATTACATCTTTTCTCAGCTCTTTAAGGAATTGGTCTTTATAGAAGGGAAAGTTGCTTCGCTGACTTATGCAGACCTTGCAACCTATCAATTTCTAGATAATCCTCAGGCAGTTGCCCTGGCACTACGCTCTGCTATTTCCCCAGAGGAAATGGCGCAAGTCCAAGTGGCTGAGAGTCAG
Organism: Streptococcus loxodontisalivarius; assembly: GCF_016908645.1. Taxonomy (GTDB): domain Bacteria; phylum Bacillota; class Bacilli; order Lactobacillales; family Streptococcaceae; genus Streptococcus; species Streptococcus loxodontisalivarius. Next base: position 19,495 of record NZ_JAFBEH010000034.1, on the reverse strand, counting down.
GAAGAAGCTTTGAGCGACTGTACGGTTATCAGTCACAAGTTCCTGATTCCTTATCGTGGATTGGCAATGATGAGTCTGATTGGTCCTATCGATATGGATTATCGTCGCATGATGAGTCTGGTCAATGTGATCAGCCGTGTCATGGTTATGAAGTTGACTGACTACTATCGCTATTTAAATAGCAATCATTATGAAGTAAATTAAAAGAAAGAGGTGTCCTCTTGTCAGAAGATATTAAAAATGAAGAAGTTGTTAAGGAAGTTGAAACTGCTGAAGAAGTAGAAGAGACAATTGAAACAGCAGAGAAATCAGAATTGGAAGAGGCTAACGCGCGTGCCGACGAGTTTGAAAACAAATACTTGCGTGCCCACGCTGAAATGCAAAATATCCAACGTCGTGCCAACGAAGAGCGTCAAAACTTGCAACGCTACCGTTCGCAGGATTTGGCAAAGGCAATCTTGCCATCGCTTGATAACCTTGAACGTGCTTTGGCTGTTGAAGGCTTGACAGATGATGTCAAAAAAGGTCTTGAAATGGTTCAAGAGAGCTTGATTCACGCCCTTAAAGAAGAAGGCATCGAAGAAATCGCAGCAGATGGTGACTTCGACCACAACCTTCACATGGCTATCCAAACCATGCCAGCAGACGATGAGCATCCAGCAGATACTATCGCACAAGTCTTCCAAAAAGGCTATAAATTGCACGACCGTATCCTACGCCCAGCAATGGTAGTGGTGTATAACTAGTTATTTCTGATGGTTGCTAAAGTGACACATCAGAAAACGGCAATCGCTATGGCGAGCTAGTCACCATACCTGACCGAAATGTCAGAAAACTAGGCGGTAAGTCAGAAATCTTTGATTTCGTTGACGCACCCCCGCAAGGCTGATGAGACCTTTCACAGTCCGAAGGACGAAGAAATGACCATCAGCTACTGCGCTACCCAAGAAAAGTATCAAAAAATAAATATTAAAACTTAAAATTTTGAAAGGAATTGAACGTTACAATCAGTCGTTAGATGAAGAAAGCTTCGCTTTCCTAATCTTCCGATTGAAATAGTCCGCTGGACTATTTCAACGTTCTTGGTATCTTATATTATGTCTAAAATCATCGGTATTGACTTAGGTACAACAAACTCAGCAGTTGCAGTTCTTGAAGGAACTGAAAGTAAAATCATCGCAAACCCAGAAGGTAACCGTACAACACCTTCAGTAGTATCATTCAAAAACGGTGAAATCATCGTTGGTGATGCTGCTAAACGTCAAGCAGTGACAAACCCAGACACAATCATCTCAATCAAATCAAAAATGGGAACTTCTGAAAAAGTTGCTGCTAACGGTAAAGAATACACACCACAAGAAATCTCAGCAATGATTCTTCAATACCTTAAAGGTTATGCTGAAGATTACCTTGGTGAAAAAGTTGAAAAAGCTGTTATCACAGTTCCAGCTTACTTCAACGATGCACAACGTCAAGCAACTAAAGACGCTGGTAAAATTGCAGGTCTTGAAGTAGAACGTATCGTCAACGAACCAACTGCAGCAGCTCTTGCTTACGGTCTTGACAAAACAGACAAAGATGAAAAAATCTTGGTATTCGACCTTGGTGGTGGTACTTTCGACGTTTCAATCCTTGAACTTGGTGATGGTGTCTTCGACGTTCTTGCAACTGCTGGTGATAACAAACTCGGTGGTGACGACTTTGACCAAAAAATCATTGATTTCTTGGTAGAAGAATTCAAGAAAGAAAACGGCATCGACTTGTCAACTGACAAGATGGCTCTTCAACGTTTGAAAGATGCAGCTGAAAAAGCTAAGAAAGACCTTTCAGGTGTGACTCAAACACAAATCAGCTTGCCTTTCATCACTGCTGGTGAAGCAGGACCTCTTCACTTGGAAGTTGCTTTGACACGTGCTAAATTTGACGATATCACTCGTGATCTTGTTGAACGCACTAAGACTCCAGTTCGTCAAGCACTTTCAGACGCTGGTCTTTCAATCTCAGAAATCGACGAAGTTATCCTTGTTGGTGGTTCAACTCGTATTCCAGCCGTAGTTGAAGCTGTTAAAGCTGAAACTGGTAAAGAACCAAACAAATCAGTTAACCCTGATGAAGTTGTTGCTATGGGTGCTGCTATCCAAGGTGGTGTTATCACTGGTGATGTTAAAGACGTTGTTCTTCTTGACGTTACACCATTGTCACTTGGTATCGAAACAATGGGTGGTGTCTTCACTAAATTGATCGACCGTAACACAACAATCCCAACATCTAAATCACAAGTCTTCTCAACAGCAGCAGACAACCAACCAGCCGTTGATATTCACGTTCTTCAAGGTGAACGCCCAATGGCAGCTGACAACAAGACTCTTGGACGTTTCCAATTGACTGATATCCCAGCTGCACCTCGTGGTATCCCACAAATCGAAGTAACATTCGATATCGACAAAAACGGTATTGTATCTGTTAAAGCAAAAGACCTTGGTACTCAAAAAGAACAACACATCGTTATCCAATCTAACTCAGGTTTGACTGATGAAGAAATTGAAAAAATGATGAAAGATGCAGAAGCTAACGCAGAAGCTGATGCAAAACGTAAAGAAGAAGTTGACCTTAAAAATGAGGTAGACCAAGCAATCTTCGCAACAGAAAAAACAATCAAAGATACTGAAGGTAAAGGTTTCGATACAGAACGTGATGCCGCTCAAGTAGCTCTTGATGACTTGAAAGCAGCTCAAGAATCAGGCAACCTTGACGACATGAAAGCTAAACTTGAAGCACTTAACGAAAAAGCACAAGCCCTTGCCGTTAAACTTTACGAACAAGCAGCCGCAGCACAACAAGCCCAAGCAGGTGCTGAAGGAGCTCAATCAGCAGATTCATCAAACAATGGCGACGACGTTGTAGACGGTGAGTTTACGGAGAAGTAAGATGCATATATTTACGGAGAATGATTTAAAGGATACAATTAGACTCTATAATGACTTTTGTGATAAGGCTAACGATTATAATGTTGCCAAAGATTACATAGATAATATTTCGACAGAATACTTAGCTAGATATAGAGAGATTATTTTAGCTGAGTATGAGAGTTCTGTTAAAATTGATGAGTGGATAATAGAAACCTATGTATCGGTGTTTCTATCTGCAATAGTATCTACACTGATGGCATTATTGTTACAGGGCGATAGATATACAATACCTGCTACAATTGGTCTATGTCTAGTTGTAATGTCTATTTTAGGATTCAGATGGAATTTCATAGTGAATACTAAAAAAAGAAAAAAAGCTATAAATACTTCCGTAATGATAGGGTACTTAAAAACAAAATAAATTAAATTCACACAGAGGTTGTAACCCAGCCTCTGTTTTTGGATAGTATGCGACAGCAATGCGGTCGAAGACCGCTCATCTGATAATTTTCGCCGTGGTGAGAGTAAGAGTGGCTTTGCTACTCTTACGAGGGGATTTTTGAAACCTTTGGGTTCAAAAATGAGCAATGGAACTCTGTAAGAGGTCGCTTGCGTCCCCACCACCTAAGAAAATTATCAAAAAAATAACAAAAGGTATTTAAGATGAACAATACAGAATACTACGACCGTCTAGGCGTTTCCAAAAACGCCAGTCAGGACGAGATTAAAAAAGCTTACCGCAAAATGTCTAAAAAATATCACCCAGATATTAACAAAGAAGCGGGAGCAGAAGAAAAATATAAAGAAGTCCAAGAGGCTTACGAAACACTAGGAGATGAGCAAAAACGCGCTGCCTATGACCAATATGGACCTGCAGGAGCTAATGGAGGCTTCGGCGGTGGCGGAGCTGGTGGTTTTGGAGGCTTTGATGGTGCAGGCTTTGGCGGTTTCGAAGACATCTTCTCATCATTCTTTGGTGGTGGAGGTGCCAGCCGTAATCCTAATGCCCCTCGTCAAGGTGATGACCTCCAATACCGTGTTAACCTCAAGTTTGAAGAGGCTATCTTCGGTGCTGAAAAAGAGGTGCACTACAATCGTGAAGCAGAGTGTCATACCTGTCACGGTTCTGGTGCCAAACCTGGTACTAGCCCAGTGACCTGTGGTAAATGTCACGGTGCAGGTGTTATCAATGTTGACCGTCAAACACCACTCGGTGTTATGCGCAGTCAAGTAACTTGTGACGTCTGTCATGGTCGTGGTCAAGAAATCAAAGACCCATGTACAACATGCCGTGGAACTGGTCACGAAAGTCAAAGTCACAAAGTTTCTGTTAAAATCCCAGCAGGTGTTGAAACAGGTCAACAAATCCGCCTCCAAGGTCAAGGTGAGGCTGGCTTCAACGGTGGCCCTTACGGAGACCTCTTTGTGATTATCAATGTTGCAGCTAGTGATAAATTTGAACGTAACGGTTCAACGATTTACTACAACATGAACATTTCCTTTGTTCAAGCTGCGCTGGGTGATACTGTAGAAGTACCAACCGTTCATGGTGATGTTGAGATGACAATTCCAGCTGGTACTCAGACAGGACGTACCTTCCGACTTAAAGGTAAGGGTGCGCCAGCTCTACGTGGTGGCGGTCAAGGCGACCAACATGTTAAGGTCAATATTGTCACTCCTCAAAAGCTCAATGATGCTCAAAAAGATGCTCTTAAAGCCTTTGCGGCAGCAAGTGGTGATCAGCCAGTGCATCCTAAGAAAAAAGGCTTCTTTGACAAGATGAAAGATGCCTTTGACCCAGAAGTATAAGTATGTGAAGCTAGGTTTATGACCTGGCTTTTCTTGATTTCTAACCGGAAAACGTTTACAATAATAAGGAAAGTGAGGGATTTTATGGCTAAATTTGTGATTTTTGATATGGATGGTGTTATTGTCGATTCGGAATATATTTTTCTGGGGACCAAGACCGAGATGTTGCTTGATCGAGGGATTGACACGGATATTAGCTACCAGTACCAGTTTATGGGGACGACTTTTGATGTCATGTGGACCCAGATGAAGGAGGAAAAGGGTCTGACGGAGACTGTTCCTCAACTGATTGCAGAGATGAATCGCCGCCGTGAGGAGAAAAAAGCGCGTGATGGTGTTCGTCCGATCAAGGGTGCACCTGAACTCATTCGTTATCTTTATGAAAATGGCTACCGCATGGCAGTTGCCTCTTCTTCTCCAAAGGAAGAAATCATCAGAAATCTTGAAGCCTTGGGCATTGCTGACGCTTTTGAATTCAAGGTGAGCGGTGAGGAGGTCGCTAAGCCGAAACCAGCTCCAGATGTCTTTTTGAAAGCAGCAGAGCTTCTAGGAGCTGAGGCATCTAGTTGCACAGTGATTGAAGATACCAAGTTAGGAAGCCAAGCTGCTAAGGCTGCTGGCATGCGCTGTCTCGGTTTTGAAAATCCTGACTATCCAGCTCAAGACCTCTCTGCCTGCGATCATGTGGTGACGGATTATAAGGACATTTATCAGTATTTTGACTAGAAATCGAGCAATCTGTATGGGGACAGATTGCTTTTTTCTATCTAGAAAGCCCTTTTAAAAAGTGATAGAATGATAGCATGACAAGATATAAAGCCATTATTTCCTATGATGGGACTGCATTTTCAGGTTTTCAGCGCCAGCCTCATGCCCGAACAGTCCAGGAGGAGATTGAAAAGACGCTATTGAGATTAAATAGCGGAAAAGAAGTTGTGATTCATGGAGCTGGTCGTACTGATGCAGGCGTTCACGCCTATGGTCAGGTTATCCACTTTGACCTTCCTCAGGAGCGTGATGTGGAAAAGCTGCGCTTTGGACTGGATACTCAATGTCCTGATGATATCGATATCGTTGATATTGCCATAGTGTCTGATGACTTCCATGCTCGTTACAATAAGCATTCAAAGACTTATGAGTTTCTAGTAGATATTGGACGACCTAAAAATCCCATGATGCGCAACTATGCAACCCACTATCCCTATCCTGTTGATTTGTCCCTCATGCAGGAGGCAATCCTTGATTTACAAGGGACGCATGATTTTACAGGCTTTACAGCTGCAGGGACCAGTGTTGAGAATAAGGTGAGGACTATCAGTCATGCCAGCGTTGAGCGAGATGAAAAGACGGGTTTTCTAGTCTTTACCTTCTCTGGCAATGGCTTTCTCTACAAGCAGGTCCGAAATATGGTCGGAACCCTGCTTAAGATTGGTAATGGACGCATGCCTGTCAGTCAGATCAAAACAGTTTTGGAGAGTCGCAACAGAGATTTAGCAGGTCCGACGGCAGCGGGAAATGGACTTTATTTGAAGGAGATTACTTATGACAACTGATTATGTTTTAGCTATTTCTGGGAATGATATTTTTAGTGGTGGTGGTTTGCATGCTGATTTGGCGACCTACACAGTCAATAAACAGCATGGTTTTCTTGCAGTGACTTGCTTGACGGCTATGACTGAAAAAGGTTTTGAAGTTTTTGCGACAGATAGTCAAGTCTTCTCTTATCAGCTAGCTAGTCTCAAGGATGTTCCTTTTTCAGCTATCAAACTAGGTCTTCTGCCAAATATTGATTTAGCAGAGCAGGCTCTTGATTTTGTGAAGGCACATGCAACCCTTCCAATCGTATTGGACCCAGTTCTAGTCTGCAAGGAAAGTCATGATGTGGAAGTGTCAGCTCTGCGAGATGAACTGATCAAGTTCTTTCCCTATGTCAGCATCATCACACCAAATCTGGTAGAGGCTGAGCTATTGTCCCAAATGAGCATCGAAAGTTTGGATGATATGAAGCGTGCGGCTGAAAAATTGCATGCGTTGGGTGCCAAGCATGTTGTTATCAAGGGCGGAAATCGTCTGGATAAGGAAAAGGCCATCGATCTTTACTATGATGGTATGATTTTTGATGTTTTTGAAAATCCTGTTTTGACCGAAAATAATGTCGGTGCAGGCTGTACTTTTGCATCAAGTATCACTAGCAATCTGGTCAAAGGTCAGGATATGCGTGAAGCCGTCCGTCAAGCTAAGTCTTTTGTTTACAAGGCTATCGCCAATTCAAATGATTATGGGGTGGTTCAGTATGAAAAAGACTAATGTTGCAAGATTGAGCCTACTAGCTGTTTTGACAGCTTTGACCCTTGTTTTAGGAAAATTTGTCAGTATTCCGACGCCAACAGGTTTTCTAACCCTCTTGGATGCAGGGGTTTTCTTTACAGCCTTTTATTTGGGAGCAAAAGAAGGAGCTGTTGTCGGAGGTCTATCAGGTTTTTTGATTGACTTGATTTCGGGTTATCCACAGTGGATGTTCTTTAGTCTCCTAGCTCATGGTGGACAGGGTTATTTTGCAGGTTGGACAGGGAAAAAGCGTCCGCTGGGCTTACTTTTGTCATCCTTGGTGATGGTTGGTGTCTATTTCCTAGCTTCGATTCCCTTATACGGTTTAGGCTCTGCTCTAGCAGGTATTTGGGGAAATGCCATGCAGAACTTCTTTGGAATGCTGGTTGGTTATTTGCTCTATTTGGCATATAGCAAGGTCAGTCCTAGAAAATAAGTTGAAACGAATTGATTATCTACTAGAGCGTGTATGATTTTTATAGAACCATTCAAGACAAATAATGAACTGTTTAGGATAAGAATAGCTATTGCTTGAAAAAAGGATTATTATAAGGTTATTAAGTTTAGGAGGTTCAGGGATGAAAAACAAGGACGACCACATTTTAGATAGGGTTTATAATTTGATTTTAGATCCCAAAATAAGTGAAAGGGAACGTCAACTCTTGGTGACTTTTAAGGAGCAGGTGGGAAAGGGAGCTTATTTTGATCGGGAGTTAGCTATCCTATCAAAGGGGTTACAAGACCTAGCGATTAAGAATTTACAAGGAGAAGCAGGATTGAGCGATGATATGAAGCTCTTTTATCAAGACATTTCTGCCCTGAGTGCACGCAAGCATGCCTTTCGTATGGGAATCGCCAATTTGGGGCGTTTGTGACCCGTGAAAAAGGACTGAAAAATCATCCGACTTCTGCTATAATAAGGTCAAAGTGAGGTATCTGTATGGATTTACAAGTATTAGAAAATCAAACGAGAGCCCTAGTGATTGATATCCTTGAACGCTCTGCTATTAAAAAAGGACAGCTTTTTGTACTGGGTTTGTCATCTAGTGAGGTGGCTGGTGGCTTGATTGGTAAGGCATCTAGCCTAGAAATTGGTGAAGTCATCGTCAAGACCATTCTTGAGGAAACTCAGGTGCGTGGTGTCCACTTAGCTGTTCAGGGTTGCGAGCACCTAAACCGAGCTCTAGCAGTCGAAGAGGCTGTCGCTGAGGCTAAAAACCTTGAAATCGTCAATGTCCTCCCTAGCCTTCATGCAGGTGGTTCAGGTCAGTTAGCGGCCTTTAAGTACATGGCAGAGCCTGTCGAGGTTGAAGAGATTGTCGCTCATGCAGGTCTTGATATTGGTGATACCTCTATCGGTATGCACGTCAAACGTGTTCAAGTTCCTTTGGTGCCTATCCAGCGTGAATTAGGAGGAGCCCATGTTACTGCTCTAGCCAGCCGACCAAAACTGATTGGTGGTGCTAGAGGTCAATACAAGGAAGATCCAATTCGCAAATTTTAAGGATAATAGATTAACAAAGGCGTAGAAAATCAAATCTCTTGCTTTCTTGGTTAACTGTAACAAGTAAAAATCCGATCCCTTTTCAGGGGTCGGATTCTTTTATTTCTTAGCAGTATTGATAGCGTTGAGCGTTGGCAGATGGATGCCGTTTGCAATCAAGGCTTCTTGATAAAGTCTGTAAAATTCAGAATAGATGGCGCTCTGTTTACCATTTTGTACGAAAATATCAACTCGGAAAATGAGCTGTCCTGCGCTAGTTGTTCTAGGGCCAAGAATGTTGGGAAGACCAACGATTTCAGGGTGGTTTGGAACTTCATTCTCATTGACTTCCTTGATAATGCTTGTCATTTGCTCGAGATTTGTGTGAGCCAGAATTGGAATATCAATCTGGGCACGCATATCACCACGGGATTTATTGCTGACGATAGAGATGTTACGATTTGGGATGGTGTGAAGAGTACCATCAAAGCCTCGCACTTGAGTTGTGCGAATGCCGACACTGGAAACATTTCCTGAAACAGTTCCAATTTCGACAGATTCTCCTACATCGTACTGATTTTCAAGGAGAATAAAGAAACCATTGACCAGATCAGAAAGAAAATCTTTGGCACCTAAACCAAGAGCGACCCCAGCTAGTCCAGCCCCAGCTAGAAGACTTGAAACAGGAACACCTAAGATACTTAAAACCCAATAAATGAGCATAAAATAGAGGGCATAATCCATAATGTTATGCAGTAGCTTAATGATTGTTTTTTGTCTTGCTTCAGTCTGTTTGGTCAATGAGATAGACTTGGTAACAGTCTGTGTAAAAATGTAGGTTAAGAGACGTTTGCCAATAAAGAAGAAAATCAGTAAGAGAATCAGCGAAACGCATTTTGATAGTAAATCAACAGCCAACTGTTCCAGCTGAAGTTGTTGCATATGATTTCGAATAATAGTCATAAATCCATTTTACCAAAAAAGAAACATCCTGACAGAAGATGGAGGTATTTTCAAGGGATTCTCTTTCTAAAATCGAACAAAAAAACTTTGAAATCCTTGTAAAATATGGTAAACTAAGCTGTATATAAAATTTTTAAGGAGAAACGACTAAATGTCTACATCATTTGAAAATAAAGCTACAAACCGTGGCGTTATTACATTTACAATTGGTCAAGATAAAATCAAACCAGCTCTTGACGCAGCATTTAACAAAGTTAAAAAAGAATTGAACGTACCAGGTTTCCGTAAAGGTCAAGTACCACGTCCAATCTTCAACCAAAAATTCGGTGAAGAAGCTCTTTACGAAGATGCTTTGAACGCTATTCTTCCAGCTGCTTACGAAGCTGCAGTTGCAGAACTTGAACTTGACGTTGTTGCACAACCAAAAATTGATGTTGCTTCAATGGAAAAAGGTCAAGACTGGACTATCACAGCTGAAGTTGTTACAAAACCAGAAGTTAAACTTGGTGACTACAAAAACCTTGCAGTATCAGTAGAAGCTTCAAAAGAAGTAACTGATGAAGAAGTAGACGCTAAAATCGAACGTGAACGCAACAACCTTGCAGAACTTGTTATCAAAGAAGCTGCAGCTGCTGAAGGTGATACAGTCGTTATCGACTTCGTAGGTTCAGTTGACGGTGTTGAATTTGACGGTGGTAAAGGTGATAACTTCTCACTTGAACTTGGTTCAGGTCAATTTATCCCAGGTTTCGAAGAACAATTGGTTGGTTCAAAAGCTGGCGAAACTGTTGATGTTAACGTAACATTCCCAGAAAACTACCAAGCAGAAGACCTTGCAGGTAAAGATGCTAAATTCGTAACAACAGTTCACGAAGTTAAAACTAAAGAAGTTCCAGCGCTTGACGATGAACTTGCAAAAGACATCGACGAAGAAGTTGAAACTCTTGACGAATTGAAAGCTAAATACCGTAAAGAACTTGAAGCAGCTAAAGAAATCGCATTTGATGATGCTGTTGAAGGTGCTGCACTTGAATTGGCAGTTGAAAACGCAGAAATCGTTGAATTGCCAGAAGAAATGGTACACGACGAAGTACACCGTGCAATGAACGAATTCATGGGTAACATGCAACGTCAAGGTATCTCACCAGAAATGTACTTCCAATTGACTGGAACTACACAAGACGACCTTCACAAACAATACGAAGCTGACGCTGACAAACGTGTTCGCACAAACCTTGTTATCGAAGCTATCGCTAAAGCAGAAGGTTTCGATGCAACTGAAGAAGAAATCGAAAAAGAAATCACTGACCTTGCTTCAGAATACAACATGGAAGTTGAACAAGTTCGTGCTCTTCTTTCAGCTGACATGCTTAAACACGACATCACAATGAAAAAAGCTGTTGAAGTTGTTACAAGCTCAGCAACAGTAAAATAATCAGTCGTATCCGATTGGAATCAGTTAGTCCTAGGGCTAGCTGATTTTTTGTCTCAAAAGTGACGACAAAAATCTTTTGACGAATTGACAAATTTAGCGTAGAATAGTAAGTAATGAAATAAGCTGGGGAACTGTCCCTAGTTGAATCAAATGTTATAACATACGAGGGTAGCAAGACCAATTGGGTGTATCCCTTTGTATCAATAGTTAGAGGAGAACCACTTTGGAATTAGAAGTATTTGCTGGGCAAGAAAAAAGTGAATTATCAATGATCGAGGTTGCACGTGCTATTTTGGAATCACGTGGACGTGACCACGAAATGTACTTCAGCGATCTTGTTAACGACATTCAAACTTACCTTGAAAAATCAGACGCAGATATCCGTGAAGCATTGCCATTCTTTTATTCAGACTTGAACACTGATGGAAGTTTCATTCCACTTGGTGACAATAAATGGGGCCTTCGTTCATGGTATGCTATCGATGAAATCGATGAAGAAATCATCACACTTGAAGATGATGAAGAAGGTGCACCAAAACGTAAAAACAAACGTGTTAATGCCTTCATGGATGGTGATGAAGATGCCATCGACTACTCAGATGATGATCCAGAAGATGAAAGCTATCAAGCAGCATCTTCAGATGAGTACGATGAAGAAAATCCTGATGATGAAAAATCAGAAGTTGAGTCTTACGATTCAGAATTGAACGAAATCATCCCAGATGAAGATTTTGATGAAGACGTTGATTTGAATGAAACAGACGAAGATGAAGACGATGACTACGCTGAGGAAGAAGAGTAAGTCGTCTGAGGCTATCGTTTGACAAAATAGTTCAGATAGGATATAGTATTTATTGGGCACCTCTTTTAGAGGTCGGATAAATAAGTCTCCCTAGTCATAGGGAGATTTTTTTGTTTTTCCTAGTTATAGATATAAAAGGAGTTTAGAATGACAAAGTACATTTTTGTTACTGGTGGTGTAGTTTCTTCTATTGGTAAAGGTATCGTTGCAGCGAGCTTGGGACGTCTTTTGAAAAATCGTGGTCTCAAAGTTACAATTCAAAAATTTGATCCCTATATCAATATTGACCCAGGGACAATGAGTCCCTATCAACACGGTGAGGTTTATGTTACTGATGATGGTGCAGAAACTGACCTTGACCTTGGTCACTATGAACGTTTTATCGACATCAACCTTAACAAGTACTCTAACGTAACGACTGGTAAAATCTACAGCGAGGTACTTCGCAAGGAGCGTAAAGGTGAATACCTTGGAGCGACTGTTCAGGTTATTCCACATATCACAGACGCTCTTAAGGATAAGATTAAACGTGCTGCGCGCACAACGGATTCTGATGTTATCATTACAGAGGTTGGTGGTACGGTTGGTGATATCGAAAGCTTGCCATTCTTGGAAGCTCTCCGTCAAATGAAGGCAGATGTGGGTTCTGACAATGTCATGTATATCCACACAACCCTACTACCTTACCTAAAAGCAGCTGGAGAAATGAAGACCAAACCAACTCAACACTCTGTTAAGGAGTTGCGTGGTCTTGGTATTCAGCCGAATATGTTGGTTATCCGTACTGAGCAACCTGTTGAACAAGGTGTTAAAAATAAATTGGCTCAATTCTGTGACGTAGCTCCTGAAGCTGTTATTGAGTCAATGGATGTTGAGCACATTTACCAAGTGCCACTCAACATGCAAGCTCAAGGAATGGATCAGATTGTTTGTGATCACTTGAAATTGGATGCACCAAAAGCAGATATGACAGAGTGGTCAGCAATGGTTGATAAGGTTCTTAACCTTAAGAAAACTGTTAAAATTGCTCTTGTTGGTAAATACGTTGAACTTCCAGATGCCTACCTCTCAGTTGTTGAAGCTCTCAAACACTCAGGTTACGTTAACGATTCAGCGATTGATCTTAACTGGGTTAATGCTAACGATGTGACTGCTGAAAATGCAGCAGAGCTTCTAGGAGATGCGGACGGTATCATCGTACCAGGTGGTTTTGGACAACGTGGTACAGAAGGTAAGATCCAAGCCATCCGCTATGCACGTGAGAATGATGTTCCTATGCTAGGTGTTTGTCTTGGAATGCAATTGACCTGCGTAGAATTTGCTCGTCACGTCCTTAACCTAGAAGGTGCCAACTCAGCAGAGCTTGATCCAGAAACAAAATACCCAATCATCGACATTATGCGTGATCAAATCGATATTGAAGACATGGGTGGAACACTTCGTTTGGGTCTTTACCCATGTAAATTGAAGGCTGGTTCAAAAGCAGCTGCAGCTTATAACAACCAAGAAGTTGTTCAACGTCGTCACCGTCACCGCTATGAGTTTAACACAGCCTTCCGTGCGCAATTTGAAGAAGCAGGTTTTGTCTTCTCAGGTGTCTCACCAGACAACCGTCTCATGGAAATTGTTGAACTACCAGATAAAAAATTCTTTGTGGCAGCTCAATACCACCCAGAATTGCAATCACGTCCAAACCATGCAGAAGAACTCTACACTGCCTTTGTAACAGCAGCAGTAGAGAATGCTAACTAATATGAATTAAAACAGTGAGGAAAGCGAGTTTATCAGCTTGTTGACCTTGCTGTTTTCTTTTTTGGAAAAAGATCAGATTTTTTTCAAAAAAGTATTGACGACACTTACTTGATTTGATATACTTTAATAGTTGTCAGTTAACGAGACAGGCGACAAAAACAATTTTAAAAAAGTTGTTGACAAACAAAACATAAGCTGATATAATAGATTATGTTGTTAAAGAACAGCGGAAATGGCGGAATTGGCAGACGCGCAGGACTAAGGATCCTGTGACCGCTTTAGGTCGTGGGGGTTCAAGTCCCCCTTTCCGCATCGTTAGTTGAGCTAAGGCTCAACTTTTTTTATCTCAAAACGGGAAGGGAAACCTTCTCTTTTTTCATTGTGAGAAAACGCTTTAACTTTCTTCAAATACTGGTATTTTTAAGGTAATTGTGTTAGAATGAAACTGTAAACGGGTTCAAACCCAAAAAAATAGAGGAGGCCTATACAAATGGCAATCGTTTCAGCAGAAAAATTTGTCCAAGCAGCTCGTGATAACGGCTATGCTGTTGGTGGATTTAACACAAACAACCTTGAGTGGACTCAAGCAATCTTGCGTGCAGCAGAAGCTAAACAAGCTCCAATCCTTATCCAAACTTCAATGGGTGCTGCTAAATACATGGGTGGTTACAAACTTTGTAAAGCACTTATCGAAAACCTTGTTGAGTCAATGGGTATCACTGTACCAGTTGCTATCCACCTTGACCACGGTCACTACGAAGATGCAAAAGAATGTATCGAAGTTGGTTACACTTCATTGATGTTCGATGGTTCACACCTTCCAATCGAAGAAAACCTTAAATTGACTAAAGAAATCGTTGAATTGGCACACGCTAAAGGTATCTCAGTTGAGGCTGAAGTTGGTACTATCGGTGGTGAAGAAGACGGTATCGTTGGTAAAGGTGAATTGGCACCAGTTGAAGATGCTAAAGCAATGGTTGAAACTGGAATCGACTTCTTGGCTGCAGGTATCGGTAACATCCACGGTCCTTACCCAGCTAACTGGGATGGTCTTGACCTTGACCACCTTAAAAAACTTACTGATGCAGTACCAGGTTTCCCAATCGTATTGCACGGTGGTTCAGGTATCCCTGACGATCAAATCCAAGCTGCAATCAAACTTGGTGTAGCTAAAGTTAACGTTAACACTGAAAGCCAAATCGCATTCTCAAACGCTACTCGTGAATTTGCACGTAACTACGATGCAAACGAAGCAGAATACGATGGTAAAAAATTGTTCGACCCACGTAAATTCTTGGCACCAGGTATCAAAGCTGTTCAAGGTGCTGTTGAAGAACGTATCGACGTTTTCGGTTCAGCAAACAAAGCTTAATTTCAAGCTGAAACAGTATTAAATCAAGGTTTATCCATTTGGATAAACCTTTTTTAGTGAAAAAAATACTCAGAAAATACTCAATCATCAATAAGACTATCAATAAGGTTTGTAATATTCTTCTTCATGTTTTTAGTCACATGTAGGTATATTTGTGTTACTTTGCTCCCTTTAGTATGTCCGACACGCTCTTGTATTGCTTCTAAAGGAACTTTTTTCTCGGCTAAGAAACTAATATGGGTATGTCTAAAAATATGAGTGCTAATATGTTTTTTGAAACTAATCTGTTGGTCAATATTGATGCCTACTTTTTTGATATGACCTGTTTTTGTTTTCTTGCCTGTTTCACTAGAATTTAGAAAATTATTCAAAACACTATAATTTAATGGTACACCGTTATACATTGATTTATAGTGATTTTTTGATGTAAATATCCAACCGTTATTTTGATAATCAGGATTACCAGCAATATGGTGGTTATTTTCTTCTATTTCTTCTTGAAGAAGCTCTAAAGCCTTAGTAGAGAGCTCAACAGTTCTATAACTCTGTTCATTCTTTACATTTCCCTCATAGTTATTCTTGTTTGCTCCTCCGTGAGTAGCTCTAGTTCTTTTAACAGAAACGAGTTTATCCTTGAAGTTAATATCGGCGACTTTTAAACCCAAGACTTCTCCAATTCTCATGCCTGTTAAACTTTGAAATTCAAATATTCTGCCGTATTGACGATTATGTTTATTTACAATTGATAATACTTCGGCAAGTTCATCTTTTTCAAGGTAGGAATCTTCAATATTCTTGCTTTCTAATTCCTTTATTCTTTCTTCAAGTCCTTTATTTTCAATTTGAACATAAGGCATAGGATTTTGCTCTGGTTTAATATAATTTCTTTTGATAGCAAATGTATAAACTGAATTGAGGTCAGACTTTAAAGATTGAGCTATTCTTTTATGATTTCCCAATGGATAAAATTGGTCTATCATTTTTTGAATCACATCGGAAGTTATATTGTGAAGCAAGCTATCGGCAGGAATATATTTAATAATATGATTTTTGAATCTCCCTTGCTCTCCAGCTAGTGTCTTAGGTGCAACTTTCTTCTTTTTGATTCTGTCATCTTCCCATTCATTCCAAACTCTATTTAAAGTGATGTCTCCCTTGTTATTGAGAGTTGATAAAGTAAATCTTTGATGAAACTGTTCTAGTTTTTCTTGAAGTTCTCTTCTGATAATTCCTTGTAATTGAGGAGAAATTTTAACTTTTCCACTATCTGAGTAAGATTCACTTGTTAAATACCATTTACTAACAATTTCCCAGCGTTTTTGAGTCAGTGGGTGTTTAGTATAAATTCTATATTTAACCTCTATATACCCCTTTTTAGGAGCTTTACGAGATTGTTTAAATGTGACATTACCCATATCTATCTTTAACATTATTTACCTCAACTTTCGTATCTATGGTCTTGCCTGTATCTAAGGAAATCTAAGAAACCTTCAAAGTGTATCCAAACAATTTTATGAGAAGGATTTATTACAAATGGAGAGTATTCAGGATTTCTTCGCATTTCAACTAGTAGTGAATCTAGTGTTTTTGTTTTTAAACCTTCGAATCGTTTGCATACTGCTTCTTTGTTTCCCCATTCAGCTTGACAGTCTTCAACAGGTACGTATTTAATTTGAATCATTTCCTTACTCCTTATCAATTTTAATCTTTCTATATTGAACTTCATTATCAAGTAAGCGACCATCTTTAAAAATCTTACTCTTGTAAGAGGTCTCGTAAAGAATCATTTCATCTTTAATAAGGTCAGCTACATTTTCATTAGTTAATAATTTTAACTCCTCAGGTTTATTTAGATTTCTAGAAGAGTAAAAAGCTTTTTTGCCTAAACTTTCAAGTAATTCTTGTCCAATCCCTTTTTCCATATATTTAGCTACATAGCGACCAGCATTGGACGAATCGTCTAAGCTATCTAATTTGTTTATCCGAACTGCCCCATGACCCCATAATTTTAATAAAGAAGAATGAGGGACAAAAGGGAAATTAAAAAGAAGAATGTGTACATGCCACGCTCCTCTTTTCTGTCGTTCTAATACTGCTATATATTTTAGTTGCCTTTTTTTAGAATGATAAATATAGTAGTTCAATTTTTTGATAAACTTATCAAACATTATATTGAATTCTGTTCGGTCTTTAATATTTGCTTTTGTTGTTAGGGTAAGGAAACTTGTTTTGTTATCATAAT
The DNA here is from genome assembly GCF_016908645.1 of Streptococcus loxodontisalivarius. Taxonomy (GTDB): domain Bacteria; phylum Bacillota; class Bacilli; order Lactobacillales; family Streptococcaceae; genus Streptococcus; species Streptococcus loxodontisalivarius. Next base: position 2,400 of record NZ_JAFBEH010000034.1, on the reverse strand, counting down.
TACAATCTATTAGTCTTTGGAGCTTCCATTTTGAATTTTTTCTGTTTTTGGATATACGTTTTAATCTTTCATCTTGTTCGTCAGGTGTAAGTTCATCAAATTTTCTACGTTTTTGTTTTTCTTTTAAAATGATTTGGTTGGTATCAACTTCAGTATTATCACTTGAGAAAATAGGGGATTGATATTCCCAAATCTCAATATACGAGGAAGTTCGGATAATCTTGCGATTATAACTCACAAAATTACCTCATTTTCTCGTTAAGTTTGCCTATATAATAAATAAACTAGAGGAGCAAGCTCCTCTGAATTTCAATTACAAGAATCGCTCCGCTAAACATGCTTCCAGCTTGCCGACCAGTCGGCAGTTTTTCTTGTGATTAAAATTCTAGTAGTTATAGGTTTGTGTAGTTGTATCAAATTCAAGAACAGGAATGACCTTACTTCGGTCAACTGTTCCGTCTATAAAGTAGTGGTTGTACTTATCAAAGAAAATTTTTCCTAAATATTCTTCATTGTGTGCAATTTGAGAAGAGCCAACATGTCCTGAAATAATATCCTTAAAGAATTTCCCAGTTGTAACAGGGAATTTATTGGTAAACATTTTAGGGTCAGTACCCTCTTTCCAAAAAATCCCAGCTTCTTCATCAACCCCAGCATGCACAAAGATTTGCCAATCCGTTTCAATATATCTTTGGTCTTGGAATTTACATTTAAACCAATCTATTAAGGGAGTAAATTTTGGATTAGATTTAATTTCATCTCGGATAGTCTTTTCAAACTGGTTAGGATTCCTCTGTAATAGGAGGGTCAATTCATCTAGGGAAAAGAAACTTTTAATGGTTTCAGGAGAACATTCGGGGCTTATATCTTCCGTAATGAGCCAGTGATAGAACCATTCATCATGGTTTCCTAAAAGCGTTTTGACTTGATTAGGATATTTAGATTCCAGTTCTCGAATCGTTTCAAGCACTTGATAGGAGTAATTCCCGTTATCTACATAGTCCCCTAAAAGAAACAATCGATTCTCGGAGTTAGTTAAATCTACTTTTTCAAAGGCAGTTAAAAATTCATCAAGATATCCATGGATATCACTTATAGCATAGTAAATCGCCATTATTTTTTCTCCATTACGCTTTTTAGTTTATTTAAAGTATCAGTTAAGGGAATAACAGAAAATTCTTTAATTTCAGAGTCAAGAACGATTCATCAACTAGGGTTGTTTTAGTTATATCATCACTCTTTTACTAAATCTAGTATTTGTTCAATACTGATAGGGGTAAAATCAATCATATCAGCTCCAACGTTGATTGCTCGTTTTCCCAAAATTTGTTTGAAATAGTCTGTTCTGTTATTATGAACATGTCCATATAGGTGGATAGAGTTATGAAAATAGGAATCCCATTCTAATATTGGATAGTGGAATAAAATGAATTTTCTCTTTTGGTAATGAAGTGTATGATAATCTTTAATCCATTCAAATAAGTTTTGGTCAAAATCAGGAGAATCAAGATAATGTTCATGGTTTCCTTTGATTAAGAACTTCCTTCCTTTTAGAGATTGTAAAATTTCATTAGCCTGTTTAGCATTTCCTCGATATAGAAAATCCCCAAGGATATAGACGTCATCGTTATCAGTTACAATCTGATTCCAATTATCAATAAGTTTTTGGTTCATATCCTCAATAGTTGAGAAAGGGCGATTACAGAACTTTATAACATTTTCATGATGGAAATGAGTATCAGCGATAAAGTAAATCATTAATAACCTCTATTATCTAGCGTTAATAGCATATGTGTAAACTAAGTAATTGGCAAAATCTCCAATGCGCTTTCGGTCATCTAGAAATTTTTCATACCGGCTACAATGTATAACCACTTTAAAGTTATTTAGCTACTGGTAAAATGTCAGAACAGGTAAACCATAGATTACCATTAAATTGACCAACATTTAGGTCTTTAAGTACAACTTCACGAGTTTTATTCTTCGACATTTCATCGGCAGAAATAGTAGGAGAGGTAGTGTTTACCTTCACTTGAATCATTTCCATAAAGAAATCGCTAGATTCATCTTGAATAGAGATATTCACACGATAAGCAGAAAGTTTTTGTGTTTCACGGTCAAGCACTTCTGAGAGCCCTTTTACTGCAAGAAACTTATTACCAAGTAATTCAGGTTTCAAAAAATCATTCAGTTTCATAATAAATTATTCCTTTCTTTGTCACCGCAAGCGGTGAGGAACAAATAGATATGCTGAAAATCTATCGAATTTAAGCATAATCTATCTGTTAAAATTAGGGGTTAGATATATTTTCTACCATTTGTCAAGTATATCAATGCTTTAAGCCCAAAAATAATATCAAGACAGTAGCCGTTACGTGGTTATTGTCTTATTTTTATTAC
>NZ_JAFBEH010000033.1 GCF_016908645.1 Streptococcus loxodontisalivarius | reverse complement strand
AATGTTTGCCTTTTGGTGTATAATATTCTTGCATCTCGGAGTCCTTCTAGTGTGTGTTGTGGTGACTACATTATATCTCTCTGAGATGTTTTTTTCATGCCTTCAACTGGCTAACTTCATTTTAGAACTTTCTGTTTTGTGGTAAACTAAAGGCATAGATATGAAATGAGGATCATGGGGTTATGAAAAGAATAAGTCAATTGATGTATCTAGGAATAGTATCTATTCTATTTTTGTTCACGGCTAGTGTCTTTGCCGATGAGGTGGATTACAGTATTCCGTCCTATCAAGGGATTCTAACGATTCATGAGGATAATTCGGCAACCTTCATTGAGGCTGTGACCTATTCCTTTGATTCGAGCTATAATGGTCAGTATGTTACTCTAGGTAAGGCTGGTAATATGCCAGATGGTTTTGATATTGAAGGAAATCCATCTGTCTTAGTTAGTAAGAATGGCACGACCTCATCTGTAACACCAGAGCTGGAAAATCTATCAGATGGCTACAGACTCAAAATCTACAACTCAGGTTCATCTGGAGATAAAGTGACTGTCACGGTTACATGGAGACTTAAGAATATTCTCTATAAATATGAGGATATCGCAGAGCTGAATTGGGTACCGATTTCAGATTGGGATGAGACGTTGCAAAAGGTTGATTTCACGGTTGAAACAGATAAATCTGCTTCCAAGTCGCAACTATTTGCCCATCTAGGTTATTTAAAATCGGTGTCGCAGATTAGCCAGGAAGATAACTCATATCATATTTCTACGTCAAATGTATCGGGAAAACTGGAGCTACATGCCTACTGGAACAGTGATATCATCAGTGGTCAGGCGATTTCATCAAGTCACTTAAAAACCTTTTTAAGTAAGGAAGATGAGATTTCCCGTAATAATCAGCGACTACTCAAGATGGTTAATCTCTATCTACCACTGACGGTACTAGGTTTATTTGTTCTTGCTTATCTCTTGTACAGTTTTTACAAGAAGAGTATCAACCGCTACTATCTCAAACCAGTTCGTCTATATGAGATGCCTGATAATCTGTCCCCTCTAGCGGTTTCACAATTGGTCTATAATCAGTCTTTATATGATCTAAGTCCTCTTGGAAAGGGCGGATCTGGTGGCAGGATTGATTTTAAAAATCTATTACAGGCTGAGCTGCTTGATTTGATTGATAAAAAGGCTATTTCAATTGAGAAGGAAGCCAGCAGTTATCGTCTAACCTTAACTCAGAAGGCAGAACTGGATGATTTTGAAAGCGACTTTATTAGGCTTGCCTTTGGTGCTAATCAGACCTTAATGGTTAGTCAGCTCTTCTCAGACTACTATTTTGATGAGCAGACTGAAGAAAAGTTGAAGCAGCTGTATATGGGATCTGATCTGGAAGAAGAGATGCGCCGTTCTGGTAATCGTGTTATCAATCGTCTCAAAAAGCAAGCGACAGCTATTTCTGACAAGGTAAAAGCCAGTCTCAGCGACTATCCAAAGACCTATCGTGATGTGACTTCAAGAGAAAGTGGATTGACGATCTGGTCAGGAATAATATTGACTCTTGTAGCTATCTTGTCTATCTGTGTCTTCTTTTACTTGATCTACCAATCTTATTTTGAACCGGTCTTTCTCTTTTACATTGTCACTGGTATTGCTAGTGTCTTTGGGCTTATCTATCTTATTCGTGAGTCTTATCTTATTGCCTCTTATGGTGCCTTGACTCCAGAGGGTGGTCAGATTCGACAACTTTGGGAGAGTTTTGACAAGATGATGGAGGATATCGGTAACTTCAAGGAAGCAGAACTAGAGAGTCTTATTATCTGGAATCGGATGCTGGTCTATGCGACCCTCTTTGGCAGGGCAGACAAGGTGGAACACTACATGAAGATTCGTCAAATAGACGTCTCTGACCAGCAATTGGTAATGATTTATCCTTATCTAACACCTCATTTGGGTTATGTTTCAGGACAATTCCACCATTCGCTCGATTCAGCCCAATCAGCTTCGCATTTTTCAATTTCCTCAGGAGGCTCTTCAGGTGGTTTCTCTGGAGGTGGCGGAGGAGGTGGAGGCGGAGCCTTCTAATCTGCTAGCTCTGCTATTTTTCAAAAAGGAGAAAAAGTCAGCTTTTTTCTGTTATAATAATACCAATACTAATTTTAGGAGTTATCATGTTATTGATTGAATTGCTGAAGGCCCTCATCCTCGGTATTATCGAGGGGGTTACTGAGTGGCTGCCAATCTCAAGTACAGGTCACTTGATTTTGGTGCAACAGTTTATGACCTTGGATCAGAGTAAGTCTTTCGTAGAATTGTTCAATATTGTTATTCAGTTGGGTGCGATTTTGGCGGTTATGGTGATTTACTTTGAACGTCTGAATCCCTTCCAACCAGGTAAGACGGCGCGTGAAGTTCGTTTGACTTGGCAGTTGTGGCTTAAGGTTGTGATTGCATGTATCCCATCAATTATTATCGCAGTGCCATTTGATAATTGGTTTGAAGAGCACATGAGCTCAATGGTACCGATTGCGATTGCCTTGATTGTTTACGGTATCGCCTTTATCTGGATTGAGAATCGCAATGCTACCGTAGAGCCAAAGGTGACAGATCTTAATCGTATGTCTTACAAGACTGCTCTTTTGATTGGTTGCTTCCAGGTTCTTGCTATTGTTCCAGGAACAAGCCGTTCAGGTGCGACTATTCTAGGTGGTATCCTTGTTGGAACAAGCCGTACGGTGGCAGCAGACTTTACCTTCTTCTTGGGTATTCCAACCATGTTTGGATATAGTGGGCTTAAGGCAGTTAAGTTCTTCTTGGATGGCAACAGCCTAACATTTGCTCAATTCCTTATTCTTTTGGTTGCTAGCGTGACAGCCTTTGTTGTCAGTCTTTACGCAATCAAGTTCTTGACAGACTACGTTAAGAAACACGACTTTACTATCTTTGGGAAATACCGTATCGTCCTTGGTGTCATCATCTTGGCATACTGGCTCGTTACCCTCATCTTTTAAAATAGAAGAATCTGAGACCAAGTCTTGGATTCTTTTTTTGAGCCTCATGCTTGCTAAATTGCTAAAAGCTTCTATTTCCTGTATAATATAGATGTGGGAGACTCAGATTTTTTGAGTTTTTCCTTTAGAAAAACGAATGTATAAGAAGAAGCAGAGATAAAATCTTGAGCTTCGCAATTTTTATAGTTTAAAATACAAGACGCAGAAGTTGAGTGGATTCTCATTCATTGAAAAATCAATATTGATAGACCGCCACAACTGCGCAGAAGCTGTGATGAAGAAAATAGATTCCTGAAAAATTATTTTTATCACACACCCTAATCAAAGAATAGTCAGTAAGAGGTCAATTAAGCCTATGGAAATGAAACAAATCAGTGAAACAACGCTAAAAATCACCATCAGCATGGAGGACTTGGAAGAGCGTGGAATGGAGTTGAAGGATTTCCTCATTCCTCAAGAAAAAACAGAAGAGTTTTTCTATTCTGTTATGGATGAGTTGGAGCTGCCAGATAATTTTAAAAACAGCGGTATGCTTAGCTTCCGAGTAACTCCTCGCAAGGACCGTCTTGATGTCTTTGTTACCAAATCAGAACTTGAAAATGACTTGAATCTCGAAGACTTTGCGGACATGGATGATATTGCCAATATGTCTCCTGAAGATTTCTTCAAGACTTTGGAGCAGACCATGCGTGATAAGAGCGACAGCATTGCTCAAGACCGCTTGGAAGAAGCGGAGAAAGCAGAGACAATTTTGGAAGAAGAGGAAGAGTCTTTCTCAGATTATGTCCACTATGTTCTAGCCTTTGATCGTTTAGAGGATGCTTTAACCTTCTCCAAGGCAGTTGACTTTGACATTGAAGCATCTGAACTTTATAAGTGGTCAGACCGTTACTACATGACCATCTTGCTGAATGTCCAAGACAAGCCCAATTTCCATGCAAATGTTATGTATGCACGCATGCTAGAGTTTGCTAAGGAATCTGATAAAACAAGAGCTTATCTTCAAGAACATGGTGTTCAGCTCCTTTACACAGATGCTGCTGAACAGTTGAAGCTAGTAAAGGTAGACTGATATGGTGCCATTTTCAATTGAATATGTCTTGGTCCTCATCGGAACCTTTCTAATCAGTCTCTGTTTAACACCGATTGTCCGTTTTATCTCATTCAGAGTTGGAGCGGTAGATAATCCTAATGCTCGTCGTATCAATAAGAAACCCATGCCTAGTGCAGGTGGTTTAGCAATCGTCCTTGCTTTTATGATTGCTGCGCTTATTCTCATGCCGAGAGTTATCCATACCATGGTTTGGGAAACCTCTTATTTTTACTATATCCTACCAGTTGTGGTGGGCGGCTTGGTTATCGCTATTACAGGTTATATTGATGATATCTATGAGCTCAAACCTAGACCTAAGATGCTGGGAATTATTATAGGAGCAGTCATTGTTTGGGCCTTTACTGACTTCCGTTTTGATAGTTTCAAGATACCATTTGGCGGTCCTATGATTTATTTTGGGCCGTTCTTGACTTTCTTCCTAACTATTTTATGGATTGTTGCCATTACCAATGCGGTCAATCTTATCGATGGTTTGGACGGTCTGGTGGGTGGTGTGTCTATTATTTCCCTCTTGACTATGGGTCTGGTCTCCTACTTCTTCCTGCCTCAGACAGATATGTTCCTGACTATGACGATCTTTGTTTTGATTGCGACAATAGCAGGCTTTTTCCCTTATAATTATCATCCCGCTATTATTTATCTGGGAGATACGGGTGCCCTTTATATCGGCTTTATGATTGGGGTCTTGTCTCTACAAGGTCTCAAAAATTCAACAGCTGTCGCGGTTGTTACGCCAGTCATTGTACTGGGAGTACCGATTTTGGACACTGTGGTAGCCATTATCCGCCGTAAATTATCAGGACGTCCAGCTATGGAGGCGGATAAGATGCACTTACACCACAGACTATTAGCTATGGGCTTCACTCACAGAGGAGCTGTCCTGGTGGTCTACGGTATTGCTATTGTCTTTTCTCTAATTGCTCTTTTGCTTAATGTTTCTAGTCGACTGGGAGGCATTTTGTTGATGGTTGGTCTCGCATTTGCCTTAGAAATTTTTATCGAAGGTCTCGAGATTTGGGGAGCTGGACGTACACCACTCTTTAAAACCCTCAAGTTCATCGGAAATAGCGATTACAGACAAGCTAAACTTCTCAAGTGGAAGAATAGAAAGAAATAATTTTAAACAGAAAAAAAGTCCATTGGGCTTTTTTTTGTTATAATGATAATTGTTATAATTAAGTTTTTGAACATTTAAATAAGAATAAACTGATTCTTGTTGATGAGCTTAGACTTTAAAAATAAGCTAAAGAATGGAGCGTACAATGTCTGTACTTGAAATAAAAAACCTTCATGTTTCTATCGAAGAAAAAGAAATCTTGAAAGGTGTTAACCTGACACTTAAAACTGGTGAAGTTGCTGCTATCATGGGACCTAACGGAACTGGTAAATCAACTCTTTCAGCTGCTATCATGGGTAACCCAAACTATGAAGTGACTGAAGGTGAAATCCTTCTTGATGGTGAAAACATCTTGGAACTTGAAGTTGATGAGCGTGCTCGTCTCGGTCTTTTCCTTGCAATGCAATACCCATCAGAAATTCCAGGAATCACAAATGCTGAATTCATCCGTGCAGCTATGAACGCTGGTAAAGAAGATGAAGACAAGATTTCAGTTCGTGATTTCATCAAAAAATTGGATAAAAACATGGAGCTTCTCGGTATGAAGGAAGAAATGGCAGAGCGTTACCTCAATGAAGGTTTCTCAGGTGGTGAGAAAAAACGTAATGAAATCCTTCAATTGCTCATGCTTGAACCAAAATTTGCCCTTCTTGATGAGATTGACTCAGGTCTTGATATTGATGCCCTCAAAGTGGTTTCAAAAGGTGTCAATGCTATGCGTGGCGACGATTTTGGTGCTATGATTATCACTCACTACCAACGTCTTTTGAACTACATCACACCAGATGTTGTTCACGTGATGATGGAAGGTAAGGTTGTTCTTTCAGGTGGTCCAGAATTGGCTGCCCGTCTTGAAAAAGAAGGATACGCTAAAATCGCAGAAGAACTCGGCTACGAGTACAACGAAGAAGTTTAAGAATGTGCTTCGTTTTCATAAAGTAGAAGGAGTACATCATGTCAAAAGATAATATTTTAAGCTTTTCACAAGCAAAAGCAGAGCCAGCCTGGTTGCAAGAACGTCGCCTCGCTGCCTTTGATAAAATGGAAGAATTAGCTCTTCCGAACATCGAGCGTGTTAAATTCCACCGTTGGAATCTTGGAGATGGAACGATAGCTGAAAGTGATTTTTCTGAAAATGTTCCAGATTTCACAGCTCTTGGTGACAATCCTAAACTTGTGCAGTTGGGAACGCAGACTGTTCTTGAGCAATTGCCAGTGGACTTGGTCAATCAAGGTGTGATTTTCACAGATTTCCATTCAGCCTTGGAAGAAATTCCTGAGGTGATTGAGAAACATTTCGGATCTGCTGTCAGCTTTGACGAAGACAAGCTAGCTGCTTATAACTATGCTTATTTTAATAGCGCAGCTGTCCTCTATGTTCCTGATAATGTTGAGATTGACCAGCCTCTTGAAGGAATCTTCCTCCAAGATAGTACAAGCGCTGTGCCATTTAACAAACACATCCTTATCATCGCAGGAAAACACTCAAAATTTGCCTACTTGGAGCATTTGGAAACAAGTGGACAAGGTAGCGAGGAAGTTTCTGCTAATATCTCTGTTGAGGTTATCGCTCAAGCAGGTAGCCAGATTAAGTTCTCAGCTATCGACCGTCTGGGTGAAAATGTCACTGCCTATATCAGTCGTCGTGGTCGTCTTGGGAATGACGCGACTATCGAGTGGGCACTTGGTGTCATGAACGAGGGAAATGTCATTGCTGACTTTGACTCTGACTTGATTGGAAATGGTAGCCATGCCGACCTCAAGGTTGTTGCGGCTTCATCAGGTCGTCAGGTTCAAGGGATTGATACTCGTGTCACTAACTATGGTAACAACTCTGTTGGTCACATTCTGCAACACGGTGTTATTCTTGAGCGTGGAACGCTTACCTTTAACGGTATCGGACATATTGTCAAAGGTGCTAAAGGTGCGGATGCCCAACAAGAAAGCCGTGTGCTCATGTTGTCAGACAAGGCACGTTCAGATGCCAACCCAATTCTCTTGATCGATGAAAATGAAGTGACTGCAGGTCACGCAGCTTCAATCGGTCAGGTTGATCCAGAGGATATGTACTATCTCATGAGCCGTGGTATTGACCAAGAAACAGCAGAACGCTTGGTTATCCGTGGCTTCTTGGGAGCTGTTATCACTGAAATCCCAGTCAAGGAAGTTCGTGACGAAATCGTTGCCGTTCTTGACCGTAAACTTGAAAAACGCTAAGCTAGACAGAAAAAACATAGGAGGAATCATGTCACTAGATGCTAAGAAAATCCGTCAGGATTTTACCATTTTAGATCAAATCGTCAATGATGAACCTCTGGTTTATCTGGACAATGCTGCCACAACCCAGAAACCTCAGGTGGTATTAGATGCTTTAACAGCCTACTATCATGAGGATAATGCTAATGTTCACCGTGGTGTGCATACACTGGCAGAACGTGCGACAGCCAAGTATGAAGCTAGTCGTGAAAAAGCGCGTGCTTTCATTAATGCCAAATCGACCAAGGAAGTTCTCTTTACACGAGGAACAACAACAGGTCTCAACTGGGTAGCTAAATTTGCAGAGCAGATTCTCCAAGAGGATGACCAAGTGCTGATTTCTATCATGGAGCATCATTCTAATATCATTCCTTGGCAGGAAGCCTGTCGTAAGACAGGTGCCCAGCTCGTTTATGTCTACCTCAAGGATGGACAGCTAGATATGGCAGACTTGCAAGCAAAGCTCACTGACAAGACAAAATTTGTCAGTCTTGCTCAAGTCTCTAATGTCCTTGGCTGCATCAATCCTGTTAAAGAAATTGCGGAGCTGGCTCATGAAAAAGGTGCCTATATGGTCGTCGATGGTGCTCAATCAGCACCTCATATGGCTATTGATGTTCAAGACCTAGACTGTGATTTCTTTACCCTATCAGGTCACAAGATGCTGGCACCGACTGGTATTGGTGTCCTTTATGGAAAAGAAGAAGTCCTCAATCTCATGAACCCTGTCGAATTTGGCGGTGAGATGATTGACTTTGTCTATGAACAAGAAGCGACTTGGAAGGAATTGCCTTGGAAGTTTGAGGCAGGAACGCCAAATATTGCTGGAGCAATCGGACTAGGAGCAGCGCTGGATTACCTTTCTCAGATTGGAATGGATGCTATCCATACTTATGAGCAGGAATTGGTTGCTTATGTTCTTCCTAAGTTGCAAGCTATCGAAGGATTGACCGTCTATGGACCTCAGGATCCTAGCCAACACGCAGGTGTTATCGCCTTTAACATTGATGGCTTACATCCGCACGATGTTGCAACGGCTCTTGATTACGAAGGCGTAGCTGTACGTGCGGGTCACCACTGTGCCCAGCCTTTGATCAACCATCTTGGGATTTCATCAGCTGCCCGCGCAAGCTTTTACATTTATAATACAAAAGAAGACTGCGACAAACTTGTCGAAGCCATTATCAAAACAAAGGAGTTTTTCAATGGCACTCTCTAGACTGGATAGTCTCTATATGGCAGTGGTTTCTGACCACTCAAAAAGCCCTCATCACCACGGCGTTATCGAAGGTGTCGAGGCACTTCAACTCAACAACCCAACCTGTGGTGACGTTATCGCCCTGTCTGTCAAATTTGACGGAGATGTGATTGAAGATATCGCCTTTGCAGGCAATGGTTGCACGATTTCAACAGCTTCATCTAGCATGATGACAGATGCTGTTATCGGAAAGACCACAGCAGAAGCACTCGAATTAGCTGAGATCTTCTCAGAAATGGTTCAAGGAAAAGAAGATGATGCCCAGGAAAGATTGGGGGAAGCCGAGCTTATGGCTGGTGTGTCTAAATTCCCACAACGTGTCAAGTGTGCTACCCTAGCCTGGAATGCCCTCAAAAAATCCATTGAACGCCATGAGCAGCTGGGTCAGTAATCAGAAAAAAAGCCCTGCTATTCAACAAAAAACTAAAAGGAAAATAAAATGTCAGAAAACGAAAAAGTAGAACCAAAGCCCATTGACCTTGGTGAATACAAGTACGGTTTCCATGACGACGTGACACCTGTCTTTGTGACTGAACGTGGTATCAGTCCAGACGTTGTCCGTGCCATGTCAAAAGAAAAAGGTGAGCCAGAATGGATGCTTGACTTCCGTCTCAAATCTTTGGAAACCTTCAACAAAATGCCTATGCAGGAATGGGGTCCAGACTTGTCAGGTATTGACTTTGATGCCCTAACCTACTACCAAAAACCAACAGATAAGCCTGCTCGCACTTGGGATGATGTGCCAGATAAGATCAAAGAAACCTTTGAGCGTATCGGTATCCCTGAGGCGGAGCGTGCCTACCTTGCTGGTGCTTCAGCTCAGTACGAGTCAGAAGTGGTTTACCACAATATGAAAGAAGAGTATGACAAGCTCGGTATCATCTTTACCGATACAGATTCAGCCCTTCGTGAGTATCCAGACCTCTTCAAACAGTATTTCTCAAAATTGGTTCCTCCAACGGATAATAAATTAGCTGCGCTTAACTCAGCCTTCTGGTCTGGTGGAACTTTTATCTATGTTCCTAAGGGCGTTAAGGTTGATATCCCACTTCAAACTTACTTCCGTATGAACAATGAAGCTACTGCCCAATTTGAGCGTACGCTTATTATCGTTGATGAAGGAGCAAGTGTTCACTACGTTGAAGGATGTACTGCGCCAACTTATTCAACAGCTAGCCTTCACGCTGCCATCGTTGAAATCTTTGCCCTTGATGGTGCCTACATGCGTTATTCAACGATTCAAAACTGGTCAGACAACGTTTATAACCTTGTAACGAAACGTGCTACTGCCAAGAAAAATGCGACAGTTGAATGGATTGACGGTAACCTCGGAGCAGAAGTAACCATGAAGTATCCATCAGTTCTCCTTGATGGTGAAGGAGCACGTGGAACCATGCTTTCAATTGCCTTTGCCAATAAAGGACAACACCAAGATACAGGTGCTAAGATGATTCACAATGCACCGCATACCTCATCATCAATCGTTTCGAAATCAATCGCCCGTAACGGTGGTAAGGTAGACTATCGTGGACAAGTGACCTTCAACAAGGACTCTAAGAAATCAGTCAGCCACATCGAGTGTGACACTATTTTGATGGACGATATCTCAAAATCAGATACCATCCCATTCAATGAAATTCATAATTCACAAGTAGCCCTTGAACACGAAGCCAAAGTCTCAAAAATCTCAGAAGAACAACTCTACTACCTCATGAGCCGTGGACTCTCAGAACAAGAAGCCACAGAAATGATCGTTATGGGATTTGTAGAACCATTCACCAAAGAACTCCCAATGGAATACGCCGTCGAACTTAACCGTTTGATTGCCTATGAAATGGAGGGTTCAGTAGGTTAATGATGATTAGATTTTGGAAGCTATAAAGCTTCCAAAAACAATCATCATACCTACTGAAGTTATCAGATAAAGAAAAGGTAGCGCCAGCCTACCTTTTCATCGTTATACCAACCGAGGTTGGGAATAAAGAAAAGGTAGCCTGGCGCTACTTTTTCATCATACTCACAGAGGTTATTGAATAAGGACAAGGTGACTATCATCTTGTCCTCTTTAGATTTGTTTAGTGAATGATTGAACAGCTATAAAACTGTTCAACATCATCAAATACCTACTGAGGTAATAGGAAAGAGAAAACGTGGTTTTCCACTTTAAAGGCTATTTAACACAGGAACATGCCAACTGAAGTAACTGGATAAGGAAAACACAGTTTTCCACTTTGAGGGTTAAGCCACTAGACTACCTACTGAAATCATCAGATAAAGAAAAGGCAGTTTTGCTCTGCCTTTTCATCATTATACCAACCAAGATTGGAAATAGAGAATTTTAAAAGCACTCGAAGTTTATTTCGAGTGCTTTTTATCTTACAATTTGTCGTTAACATATCTGACGAAGTGGTTCCACCAAACACGTAGGAAAAAACTTTTCTGAACATTAGTCTCTGCAACCATATCAACACTTGGTGCCTTATCTAGGTAGCCTGTTCCGACAAGTTCAGTATCGTTATAGGTAGCAGTACCGACAACATCCCCCTTTTGAATAGGAGCAGTGTAGCCAGTCTCAGATGTTGTGAAAGTGACTGCATTTGAAGTGTCGCCACCGATTTTATGAACAACTTTTAGTGATTCTTTTGCGACAGCTGTTACACTATCTTGTTTACCATCGAGGACAGTCGCCTTACTTGACTGGTAAGATTCGCCTGTTTTTAACAAATTAACCATCTCATAGTTTTGAGCAACATAATCAAGGAGATTGTAGGTTGCTTCGAAACGAGCATAATCATTATCTTGCCAACCATCAGCATTCATAACAACAGTTATGACTCGCATGCCATTTTCCGTAGAAGTTGCAACGAACGAAGCACCAGCCAGTTCGGTTGTTCCTGTCTTGAGTCCGTCGACCCCACTACGCTCATAAGGCATACCACTCAACATATAGTTGTAGGTATTCATAGTGGTTCCGTCAAAATCAGCAGTTGTTTGACTTGAAATTTTGAGAATATCAGGGAATTCTGTAATCAAATGGCGAGCGATAATGGCCATATCACGAGCGCTCATAAGATTCTCAGCATCGCTAGCCGTACCAGGATAGATATTATCTCCCAGATAGCTATTGTTAAGACCAGAAGCGTTAACCAGAGTAGCATCTGTGATTCCCCAGTCCTTGAGCTGTTGCGTCATCATATCGACAAACTTAGGCTCACTACCTGCGATATGTTCCGCTAGGGCAATAGCTGCGCTGTTAGCACTAGCAACCATGGCAGCATTAACGAGCTGTTTGACTGTATATTCTCTAGCTTCCATTGGGACATTACTAGCATCAGAGTTTGCAGTAAGGTCATAGGCATAATCAGAAATCTCAACCTTGGTATCCCAAGATAGCTTGCCTTCCTGGATCTGCTTGTAGACCATGTAGACGGTCAGAATTTTTGTCATGGACGCCACACCATCTGGAGTCGTTGCATCCTTTTCATAGAGAACCTTACCAGTCGTGACCTCAACAGCGATAGCATGTTCAGCAGCAACATCGAAATCATCAGCTGCAGCTAGACCTGTTTGAAAACCTAAAATTGCTAAGAAAACAAACAGAAGTGTTAGTATTTTTTTCATTAGTTAATCCTTATAAAAACAATTTTCTACTATTATACCATAAGTCCTAAAAGAGGTTAGAAAGATTTCTTAGTCAGAATTGACAGAAAATTTTGTCAGAAAAACGTTTTCTTTAAGGAAAGTTTATGGTATAATTTCAACTATATTGGAAAATGAAAAAGAAAGCCAAAGGAGGAAATCTTATGAAAAAGAAAACATGGAAGCGTATTAGTCTTGGAGCTGTTGCTCTGTTATCTACATTTACTTTGGTTGCCTGTGGGAATAGCTCATCATCGTCTGAACAAAAAGATGTTGGTGATTTTAAAACAGAGGTAGAAAATAGTGGAACTTCTGTAGATAATGCACAGTTTAAATATGCTATTGTTTCATCCTCAGATTCAACTGGTATTTTGATGGATGAATTAGTAGACCAAACAGTTGATTCGAGCTTTTCAAGTTTTGTTGATGAGTCGATGTTTGGATATGATGGTAATCGTAAATTGGATGACACAGGTCTTGCTAAAGTAACTTTTGATACTGAAAACAATAAGTATACTGTGACATTAACAGGTAAAGATTATAAATGGTCAGATGGACAAGCATTTACAATTGATGATTATATCTATACAATAGAATCAATGACCAGTAAAGACTACACTGGTAAACGTTATGGTACTGCCTTTACTAATATTGTTGGTGCAGAGGAGTATCATAATGGTACAGCAACTTCAATTTCAGGATTGAAGAAAATTGATGATTATACAGTAGAAGTCAGCGTGAAAGAAATGACTCCTTCAATGGAGCTTGCTGGGGGGGATATCCCATCTTATGTAACACCAAAACATATTTTCAAAGATATAGCAGTTAAAGATTGGGAGACCTCAGACTATGCTCGAACTAATAAGTTTGTTGGGATGGGACCATTTACAGTGGATAATGTGGTAACAGGGGAATCGATCACTTATAAGGCTAATCCAAACTACTACAAAGGGACACTAAAAATTTCAAGTCTAAAAGCTGATATTGTTTCACCAGATACAATTGTTTCAGAGGTTAAAGCAGGAAAATATGACATTGCTTCAATGCCGACAGATCAGTATACAAGTTATAATGATTTGGATAATATTACTCTTCTTGGCCAAATTGACTCATCGTATGAATATATTTCATTTAACTTTGGTAAGTGGGATAGCGAAAAAGGTGAGAATGTCATGAATGACAATGCTAAGATGAATAATGTTAAACTTCGTCAAGCAATTGGCTATGCAATTGATAATAAGACTGCTGGAGAAAAACTTTATAATGGGTTGTATTTGCCAGCAACTACAGCAATTATTTCATTCTTTGGTGACTTACATGATGATAGTCTAAAAGGATATACGTATGATCCAGAGAAAGCTGAAAAATTATTAGATGAAGCTGGATATAAGGATACAGATAATGATGGTTATCGTGAAGATCCAGATGGAAAAGCTTTTAAAATCTCTCTTGCTGCACGTACACGTACTGATGCAAATGAGAAACTCATCCAACAGTATATTGCGTGGTGGAAAGAGGTTGGACTAGATGTTGAGTTGTATGGAGGCAAAACAATGGAACTAAATGCCTTCTACGATGCAATTCAATCAAATGATTCTAATATTGATATGTTTATAGGTGGTTGGTCAACAGGTTATGATCCAAATCCAGAAGGAACATGGGGGCCTAAAGCTGAATTTAATATGTCTCGATATGTTAATGCTACAGGTACTGAGATTATGGATAAAATGAACTCTAAAGAAGCCTTTGATGAAAAAACTAATAAAGAGCTTTACGATGACTGGCAAGAGTATGTTCAAGATGAAGCTTTCTTTATTCCAACATTTGAAAGTGTTAATCTTACAGCTGTCAATAACCGTGTTAAATACTGGGATACTTATCTAGGATCAGCTTCCAAAGTATCATGGGAAAAAGTTGAATTGGTAAAAGATAAAGGCGTATCTGGAAATTAAGATGAAGAAGGCCAACGAAAGTTGGCTTTTTTATCTTAAATATAAAAATATTTTGTAAAAGTTGGGATAGGAGGGTGATGATTTGAAAGACAATACTTTACTAGAAATCAATAATCTTCATGTTGGTTTTAGAATTCGTGATGAATATTATGATGCTGTTGATGGCGTTTCAGTTGAACTGAAGCGTAATGAGATTTTAGCTATTGTAGGAGAGTCGGGTTGTGGGAAGTCAACATTGGCTACTACTATTATGGGTTTACATAATCCAAATAATACTAAAATTACAGGAGAAATTAATTATAAATCTCAGAACTTAATTGGTCTACCAGAGTCGGAATATAATAAAGTGCGTGGGAATGATATTGGTATGATTTTTCAAGATCCTTTGGCATCTTTAAATCCTTTGATGACAATTGGGGCGCAGATTGATGAAGCTTTGGTGTATCACACTGAGTTGAGTAGTACTGAACGAAAGCAGAGAGTTCTTGAACTGCTTGATCAGGTTGGAATTCCAAGTCCGATACGTACTTTTAATCAATATCCACATGAGTTATCTGGAGGTATGAGACAACGTGTAGGTATTGCTATGGCTTTATCGTGCAAGCCACCGATTATTATTGCAGATGAACCAACCACAGCATTAGATGTTACTATTCAAGCTCAAATTCTTGACTTGTTGAATGATATTCAAGAAGAGACAGGATCAGGAATTATTTTAATCACACATGATCTGGGTGTGGTTGCTGAAACTGCGGATCGTGTTGCAGTCATGTATGCAGGGGAGTTTGTTGAAATTGCTCCCGTAGATGAACTATTTATGAATCCTAAGCATCCATATACACGTTCTTTACTTAAATCTAATCCACAAGTGGGTAATGAAGGAAAAGAGTTACATGTTATTGAAGGTACAGTACCTCCGATAACTAATATGAAACGAAAAGGTTGTCGATTTGCTTCTCGTATTTCTTGGATTCCTGAGACAGATCATGAGTCGGTTCCAACACTTCATGAAGTTGGAGATAATCATTTTGTTCGTTGCACTTGTTATCAAACCTTTACGTTTCAGGAGGGTAAATAGTGATGGAATTTATTGAAGTGAAAGATTTAAAGGTTCATTATCCAATTCGCAGTGGATTTTTTAACCGTGTCACTGATCATGTACTTGCGGTTGATGGTGTTGATTTACGTTTTGAAACGGGTAAAACATATGGTTTGGTTGGAGAGTCAGGCTCAGGTAAATCAACGATTGGTAAAACGATTATTGGACTAGAGAAAGCTACGTCAGGGAAAATTATTTACGAAGGAAAGGATGTAACGAATAGACAACGACGTACGAAAGGGACGTTTAACAGAGATGTTCAAATGATTTTTCAAGACTCTCTATCTAGTTTTAATCCTAAAAAAAGAATTTTAGATATTATAGCGGAACCAATTCGTAATTTTGATCGTCTTTCTGCTACAGAGGAACGAAAGAAAGTTCTAGAACTCCTTGATATTATTGGTTTAACAGAAGATGCATTAGTTAAATACCCTCATGAGTTTTCAGGAGGTCAGAGACAGCGTATAGGAGTAGCAAGAGCTTTAGCAAGTAATCCTAAATTAATTATTGCTGATGAGCCAGTTTCTGCATTAGATTTATCTGTCCAAGCGCAAGTATTAAATTACATGAAGAGGATTCAAGAGGAGTACGGTTTAAGTTACCTCTTCATCTCTCATGATTTAGGTGTTGTTCAGCATATGTGTGATGAACTTTATATTATGTATAAGGGGCGCTTTGTTGAAACAGGTGTTAAAAAGGATATTTATTCCAAGCCTAAACATATTTATACAAAGAGGCTTTTATCTGCAATTCCTGTGATAGATCCAGAAAATAGAAAACTTAACAAGGAAAAGAGACTTGCAGCAGAAAGAGAGTACCGAGATAAGCAACATGAATATTATGATCAAACAGGTCGTGTATTTGATCTAATAAAACTATCAGAGTCGCATAGTGTTGCATTAAATGGAGGAGAAAAGTAATATGTGGAAAACGATATTAAGACGCGTTATCATGATGATTCCGCAATTGATTATTCTAAGTGTTATTGCTTTCTTTGTTGCAAAGATGATGCCAGGTGATCCATTTACTGGAATGATTGATCCGAATATTGATCCGGCAGTTATTGAACAAAAACGTATTGAAGCTGGTCTATATGATCCCCTATATATACAATATTTTCGATGGATTGGGAATATCTTACAAGGTGATTTTGGGCAAAGTATAGCATTTAAACAGCCTGTGTTACAAGTTATTGGGCAACGTCTAAATAATACAATTTGGCTTTCTTTATTGACATTGATTTTAACTTATATTATTGCATTACCACTAGGAGTTATTGCTGGACGTTATCAAAATTCGATTGCTGATAAGATTATTGTTGTTTATAATTTCTTAACATATTCAACACCAACATTTGTTTTTGCGATTTTAATGTTATGGTTATTTGGCTATTCAACCGGGTGGTTTCCAACGCGTGGTTCCGTTGAACCTGGATTGACAGGTATAGCTGATCTATTTAGTCGTATCTATCATATGATAATTCCTGCATTAACATTAGCTATTTTGTCGACGACAGCTACTATTCAATATCTAAGAACTGGGATTATTGATGCTAAATCTCAAGATTTTGTTCGTACAGCAAGAGCTAAAGGAGTCCCAGAGAAAGTTGTTTATAATAAACATATTTTACGAAATTCTCTCTTACCAATCGCAGCATTTCTAGGTTATGAACTTACTGGTCTTATAGGAGGTTCTGTATTTATTGAGAGTATCTTCACTTACCCAGGAATAGGTCAATTATTTATGTCATCAATTAGTACACGTGACTATAGTGTAATTCTTGCGTTATTATTGATGTTTGGATTTGCAACGCTCTTAGGAACATTATTATCAGATATCATTATGAGTATCGTAGATCCTCGTATCCGTATTAAGTAAAAGTGAGGAGAACTGATGAAGAAAACAAATAAAAATATTACATCAACTCCTACAGGTTTTGGTGTAATAATCAGAGAATTTACTAAAGATAAAGTAGCGCTTACTGCATTATTGATATTAACAGCATTGCTTCTAGTAATTTTTATAGGATCATCATTAATGAGTTCAGAACAAGTTATGAAGGTTAGCTTAATGGACATTTATTTAGCGCCTGGAGTAGATGGTCATATCTTGGGGACTGACTCGGGAGGAAGTGACATTTTTGGACAGTTAATTATAGGAGCTAGAAATTCTATTTTGATTGGTTTTTCCATTACAATTATCACTAGCTTTATTGGTGTGATGATTGGTTTGATTTCAGGATATTATGGTGGAAAAGTAGATGGTTTTCTAATGAGAGTTGTAGATTTTATTATGATTCTCCCTGTTTTAATGTTGATTATTGTTTTTGTTACTGTAATTAAGAATTACAATATATATCACTTTATTTTGATTATGAGTGCATTTTATTGGACCGGAAAAGCAAGGCTTTTTAGAACAAGGGTACTTTCAGAAGCGTCATTAGATTATGTCAATGCTTCTAAAACATTAGGAAGTAGCGATTTTATGATAATGATTAGAGAAATTTTACCCAATATTAGTTCGTTAGTTATTGTTAATTTGACTTTGAATTTTGCTGGTAATATTGGTATTGAAACTTCTCTTACTTACCTAGGGTTTGGATTGCCATCAACGGTACCAAGTCTAGGAACTTTGATTGCGAATGCACGTACAGAGGATGTTTTAGTTAATAAAACATGGGTATGGTTACCAGCGGCTATCCTTATTCTAGTGATGATGCTTTGTATTAATTACATTGGACAAGCATTTCAACGAGTAGCAGATTCTAAACAAAGGCTTGGTTAGTTAGAGGACTAACAAAATTTAATATATAGATAGAGGTCTTAGTTGTGTATTATACAGAGCTAAGACTTTTGGCTTTTTTCTACCATTTGTCAAGTCTATTAAGGCTTTAATCACGTCGTACGCATGAAAAAAATATACCTCCCTAGTTCACTAGAGAGGCAAATTTTTTAATATGCAGTTGTCTTACAAAAGCATCTTTTTCGTATTTTATACCCAAATTCTAACATAATTTGTATTGGAAATCTACAATATTTTAAGAAAATAAGCTTTCTGAAAACGTTGCTTTCTACATGCGTTTGGCGTGGGCTTTAATCTCAAAAATAATATCAAGACAGTAGCCATTACGTGGTTATTGTGGCTCTTTTCTACATTCAAAAAGCCCTCCAATCTCCTTGGTGGATTTACCCACTACAGAAAGTATAGAGTCTAATGTTATTGTCAGATATTTCTGAAAATTAAGCTGTTTAAGAAAACTTTATGGTATAATATATGGCATAGATTTTCTTATTTGAAATCCTTAAAAACCTTAATGAAAGATAGAAGAATTTCTGTACGAGATTCAGAGGAAAGTTATGAAAAGATACATTTTGATGCGAACACTTCGTTCCTTGTTATCTATTTTTTTGGTAACGACATTGACTTATGCTATCGTCTTTACCATGGTTCCTAGAAAGTTAATCTTTAAACAGGACCCTAACTATGCTAAGCAAGTGACGACTCCTGATAAGAAGACGAACTATGAGAATACAGTCTATGAACGAATGGGTTACATAGAGTATTACAATCGTAAGGAACTCCAACAAAAGGCAGCTAAGACAGATAAAACTGTCACAACAGATGCTAATAAAACAAATGAAGCCATTTATAAAAAATATATTGCTTCACTAGGACATGGTTGGAAATTGAAAACTTTTGAAGACAGTGGTCAGTACTATGCAGTGCGTGATATTCCAATCTACGAACGTGTCTGGAATTTCTATGCTAATCTAATTCAAATTGATCATCCATGGAAAATTCAAGATTCTTCAAATCCAGATCTTGAACGCTATGTTCGTATTGAAAATGATAAATCAGTTGGCTGGGCAATGGTTGGTTCAGGTACAGAGCACAAATACCTTATCTACTTCAATAATGTTTTCCCTTATATTCACCAAAATATTGTAACATTTGATCTTGGTACATCTTATCCAACTTACTCAAATGTTCCGGTACTAACGGTTATTTCACAAGGACAAGGGACAACTGCTTCTAAAGAAGTTACCTTCCCTACTGGTGTGACTAAAATGTCATCAATTGATATTTATTCACGTACTTATAAATCACCATCTAAAGCTGACTCACAAGATAAGGCTAATTTTGGTCAAGATGATGCTTACACTGAAACCACAAGTAATTATACTGATCCATCTATGGTTTCTAACTCATTCAAGATTGGTATTTTTGGTGTTATCCTATCTTACTTGCTTGCTATTCCTCTTGGACTCTTTATGGCACGATTCAAAGACGGCTTCTTTGATCGTTTCTCAACAGGTATGTTGACCTTTATGTTGGCTATCCCAAGTGTGGCAACAATTTATATTATCCGTTACTTTGGAACCTTGATTGGACTTCCAGATAGTTTCCCACTTCTTGGTGCATCAGATTTCCGCTCATATGTGCTACCTGCGGTAGTTCTGGGGGTCTTAGGTATGCCTGGACTTGCTGTTTGGTTCCGTCGTTACTTGGTTGATGAGCAAAACAGTGACTATGTTCGCTTTGCTCGTGCTAAAGGTCTTTCTGAGGCAGAAATTTCTCAAAAACACTTGTTTAAAAATGCCATGGTTCCAATTGCTAATGGTATCCCAGGAGCGATTATTGGTGTAATCGGTGGGGCGACTTTGACAGAATCTATCTTTGCATTCCCAGGTATGGGTAAAATGATGCTTGATTCTATCAAAGCTGCAAATAACTCAATGGTCGTAGGTCTCGTACTTATCTTTACCTTAGTATCAGTATTCTCACTTCTTGCAGGTGATATCTTGATGAGTCTTATTGATCCACGTATTAAATTGTCAACAAAAGGAGGTAAGAAATAATGGCATCAATTGATAAAAGTAAATTTGAATTTGTCAAATTAGATAATTTAGCATCTGAAACCATTGATGCCCCAGAATATTCTTACTGGAAATCTGTATTTAGACAATTCTTTTCAAAAAAATCTACGATCTTTATGTCAGCTATTTTGATTGCTGTCATCTTGATGAGTTTTGTTTATCCAATGTTTGCAAATTTTGATTTTAATGATGTTAGTCATATCAATGACTTCTCACGTCGTTACATTACACCTAATGCAACATTTTGGTTTGGTACAGATAAAAATGGTCAATCACTCTTTGACGGCGTCTGGTACGGTGCCCGTAACTCTATTTTGATTTCTGTCATTGCCACTCTTATTAACACTGTAATTGGTGTTATCGTTGGTGGTATCTGGGGTGTGTCTAAGTCTGTTGACCGTGTCCTTATCGAAGTTTACAATGTTATCACTAATATTCCTGCTTTCTTGATCATCATCGTTTTGACTTACTCAATCGGTGCAGGTTTCTGGAATTTGATCCTAGCTATCTGTTTGACTGGTTGGCTAGGTATTGCCTACTCAATTCGTGTACAAGTTATGCGCTACCGTGACCGTGAGTACAACTTAGCTAGTCGTACTTTAGGAACATCAACTTATAAGATTGTTATTAAAAATATTTTGCCGCAGTTAGTGTCAGTTATTGTGACGATGGTTAGTCAAATGCTCCCAAGTTACATTTCATATGAAGCCTTTCTATCATTCTTTGGACTTGGTTTACCAACGACAGAGCCAAGTTTAGGACGTTTGATTTCGAACTACTCTTCAAATATTACTACCAACGCTTACTTGTTCTGGATTCCGCTCTTTGTCCTAATCCTCGTATCATTGCCACTCTTTGTGGTAGGACAAAACTTGGCAGATGCCAGCGATCCACGTTCACATAGATAGGAGACCGTATGACAACTACAAAAGATATTGTATTGAGTGCTTCAGATGTTGTGGTCGAGTTTGAAGTGCGTGACCGAATTTTGACAGCCATTCGAGGGATTTCTCTTGATTTCTATGAAGGAGAAGTACTAGCGCTCGTTGGTGAGTCAGGTTCTGGTAAATCAGTGCTAACAAAAACATTTACAGGTATGTTAGAAACTAATGGTCGAATTGCCTCAGGTAAGGTAACTTATCGAGGACAAGATTTGACAAATTTGAAAAAACATAAGGATTGGGATGGTATTCGAGGTTCGAAGATTTCAACTATCTTCCAAGATCCTATGACCAGTCTAGACCCAATTAAAACAATTGGTAGCCAAATTACCGAAGTTATCATTAAACACCAAGGTAAATCCAAAGCAGAAGCAAAACAATTGGCTATTGACTATATGAATAAGGTCGGTATTCCAGATGCTGAACGTCGTTTTGATGAGTTTCCGTTCCAATATTCAGGAGGAATGCGTCAGCGTATTGTTATCGCCATTGCCCTAGCATGTAAGCCAGATGTGCTTATTTGTGACGAACCGACAACTGCTCTAGATGTGACCATTCAGGCCCAAATTATTGAACTCTTGAAGAGTCTTCAAAAAGAGTACCAGTTTACAACCATCTTTATTACACATGACCTAGGTGTCGTTGCAAGTATTGCTGATAAGGTGGCTGTTATGTATGCTGGAGACATCGTTGAGTATGGTACAGTAGAGGATATCTTCTATGATCCACGCCATCCTTATACATGGAGCTTGCTATCAAGTCTACCTCAGCTTGCTGATGAGAATGGTGTCCTCTTTTCAATCCCAGGAACACCACCGTCACTTTACAAAGAGATTGTTGGTGATGCCTTTGCTCCACGTTCTCAGTATGCCATGGCCATTGATTTTGAGGAAAATGTTCCTAAATTCAA
The DNA here is from genome assembly GCF_016908645.1 of Streptococcus loxodontisalivarius. Taxonomy (GTDB): domain Bacteria; phylum Bacillota; class Bacilli; order Lactobacillales; family Streptococcaceae; genus Streptococcus; species Streptococcus loxodontisalivarius. The sequence continues at coordinate 2,854 of NZ_JAFBEH010000033.1, read as the reverse complement.
TGTTACTGATACGCACTGGGCTAAAACATGGTTGCTTCATCCAGATGCACCACAAGTTGATAAGCCAGAGCTGATTAACAATCTACACGAGAAAATCTCAAAAAAATTAGGTAAACAAGAAGGAGGAGACCATGTCTGAGAAGTTAGTGGAACTTAAAGATTTAGAAATCTCTTTCGGTGAAGGAAGTAAAAAATTTGTTGCGGTCAAAAATGCCAACTTCTTCATTAACAAGGGAGAAACCTTTTCACTAGTTGGTGAGTCAGGAAGTGGTAAGACGACGATTGGACGTGCTATTATCGGTTTAAATGATACTAGTGCAGGAGATATTACCTATGATGGTAAGAAAATTAATGGTTCAAAATCTAAAGAGGAAGAAAAGGAAATCATTCGTAAAATTCAGATGATTTTCCAAGATCCGGCAGCCAGCTTAAATGAAAGAGCAACTGTCGATTATATTATTTCTGAAGGACTCTATAACTTCAATCTCTTTAAAGACGAGGATGATCGTAAGGCAAAAATTAGAAATATTATCTCAGAAGTTGGACTATTACCAGAACATTTGACACGCTATCCTCACGAATTTTCAGGTGGACAACGCCAACGTATCGGTATTGCGCGCGCTCTTGTTATGGAACCTGAATTGGTAATTGCAGATGAACCAATTTCAGCCTTAGATGTCTCAGTGCGTGCTCAAGTCTTGAATCTCTTGAAAAAATTCCAAGAAGAAAAAGGATTGACTTATCTCTTTATTGCCCATGATTTGTCTGTTGTACGTTTTATCTCAGATCGTATTGCGGTAATTCACAAAGGGGTAATTGTCGAGGTAGCAGAGACTGAAGAGCTCTTTAATAATCCGCTACATCCTTACACACAATCACTTTTGTCAGCAGTTCCAATTCCAGACCCAATTCTAGAGAGACAGAAAGAATTGATTGTATATGATCCAAGTCAGCATGATTACAGCACAGATGAACCAAACATGGTTGAAATCAAACCAGGTCATTATGTGTGGGGGAATACTACCGAAATTGATAGCTACAGAAAGAAGCTAAAATAATAGCTCTAAGTCAAAATAAAAAATACAATTCTTTTAGTGGAATCGATAGGTAAAAGCAAAATATTTTGGCTGAAATCGAGCTAACTGAACAGCACCCTAAAAGTTAGATTTTATATCTAACTTTTAGGGCTCTTTGTCAACTGTAGTGGGTTGACTAATAATTAAGCACGAGAGAGAATCAGATTGGTTCTCTCTTTTGTTGCGTTCAAGGCGAGAAGAATCCGTTTTTTGAAGTTCTCAAAGTTTCTAAATCCAAAAGCATTACGCTTAATAACTTTGATAAGGTTGTTGGTTGCCTCAAGTTTGGCATTGGAATAAGGCAATTCCAGAGCGTTGACAATCTTCTTTTTATCCTTGATGAAGGTCTTGAAAACGGGTTGAAATAGCGGATCAACAGTCTTTTTCTTCTCTTGGATGAGGTCAAAAAATGCTTGAGAATTCTTTTCTTGAAAATAGAAAAGAAGAAGCTGATAAAGTTCGTAATGTTTCTTTAGCTCATCAGAGTAGCTTAAAAGGCGTTGCACAATCTCCTGATTGGTCAAGTGCATACGAAAAGTAGGACGATAAAATCGCTTATCAGAAGTCTTTCTACTGTCTTGTTGGATGAGTTTCCAGTAGCGTTTCAAAGCCTTGTATTCATGAGATTTACGGTCAAATTGGTTCATGATTTGGACACGTAATCTGTTCATAGCACGGGATAAATTCTGAACAATATGGAAGCGGTCAAGAACAACCTTGGCATTTGCAAATAAGCTCTTAGCAAGCTCATAGTAAGGGCTGAACATGTCCATGGTAATAACTTTAACACGACTACGAACCTTGTGAGTATAGCGTAGAAAATGATTTCTGATAACAGTCTGTGTACGTCCGTCGAGGATAGCAATAATCTTGTTAGAATCGAAATCCTGAGCGATGAAACTCATCTTACCCTTCTTGAAAGAATACTCGTCCCAAGACATATTTTCAGGAAGCCAGTTCAGATCAGTCTTACTTTCGAAACGGTTCAGCTGACGATAGACAGTCGAAACAGAGATGGCAAGGTCGCTAGCGATGTTGGACATAGCTTCACGGCTCATGAGTTTCTCCGTGATTTTGAGGTTGACAATGTTGGGGATTTGATGATTTTCTCGGACAAGCGATGTCTTAGCGACAGCCATTTTACCGCAAGATTTACACTTGAAACGACGCTTTTTAAGGCGGATAAGGACCTTGTAGCCAACCATTTCGAGGTAAGGAATCTTGCAGGGCTTCTGAAAGTCATACTTAGCCATCTTTCCTTGGCAATTTGGACATTGCGGAGCATCATAATCTAATTTGGCATAAAAGACTTTGTGAGTTGAAAACTTATCAAATTCTTTATCAAAAGTGGTGTTAGGGTCTTTAATATCGAGTGAGTCTTTGATATAATCTAAATGTTCCATATGAATCTTTCTAATGAGTTGTTTTAGCGCTTTTCATTATAAGTCATGTGGGACTTTTTTATACTCAAAAAGCCCTACAATCTCCATGGTGGATTTACCCACTACAGAAATTATAGAGCCATAAATCTAACTTTTAGGGTGCTGTTTTTATGTCATAGTTATAACATAAAGTTCAGATCTATAAAGTAAGATAAAAAGTGGATTTACTCATTACTTCTGTTTTTATAAGCTAGTAGAATTAATGGAAACGAAATATATTTTGAAAAAAATCAAAAAGTAGTTGACACATTAGTAAAGAATTTGCTATACTAATTGAGTTCCGATCGCGAGGTTAGAACGTAAAAAAAACTTTTTCAAAAAACTTGTTGACAAGGG